>QKCK01000362.1 GCA_003245695.1 Bacteroidota bacterium
TTCCGTCATTTTTCTGTTATCCACAGGATTTTTACTATCAGCACAGGAAAAGGGCTATTACCGTTTCCCGGCAATAAACGGCAACATAGTTGTTTTCACAGCTGAAGGTGATCTCTGGAGATACGATCTTACCACGAGCACAACAGTACGTTTAACCACCAACCCGGGTGTTGAGTCTAATGCCACTATCTCTCCCGATGGCAGGTGGATTGCATTTGTCGGCCAATATGAAGGCCCGTCAGAGGTATATCTTATGCCTTCTGCCGGAGGAAAGCCCAGGCGTCTGACCTATGAAGAGGGAAACCCGATAGTTTATTCCTGGACCCCTGATGGCATGATACTCTATTCAACCTACTATTATTCAACCATCCCAAATGCCCAGCTGGTTAAGCTTAACCCTCAGGACTGCAGCAAGCAGGTAATACCATTGTCACAGGCCGATCAGGGTACAATAAATGAAAAGGGAGAAATTATCTTCACCCGTTTAAGAGATCAGGGGAGCCACACTAAAAGATATAAAGGAGGCACTGCTCAATCACTGTGGCTCTTTGACCACAAGAATGAGGCCGTACATCTCACTTCAGACTATCCGGGAACCTCAAAAAACCCTATGGCTTATGGCGACAGGGTATATTTCCTCTCCGACCGTGATGGAACAATGAACATATGGTCTATGAAAGCTGACGGTACAGATTTGAAACAGCATACCAGATCAGCAGGATGGGATCTCGAAGACGCCGATCTCAATAACGGCAGGATAGTATGCCAGAAAGGAGCTGATATCATGCTTTATGATATCTCCTCAGACAAATCTGAAATACTGGATATTACCCTTATCTCTGACTTTGACCAGAGAGGCATTCAATGGATCAGTGACCCGAAGTCAAAAATCACATCTGCAGACCTCTCATTTGATGGCAGCTATGTAGCTTTGACATCACGGGGGAGAGTCTTCACCGTTCCGGCTGATGGAAGCAGATGGACAGAGGTAACAAGAAAATACGGAATCAGATATAAGGATGCCTCCTATCTGAATAAGGAGAATGAATTGCTGATGCTCTCAGATGAGTCAGGTGAATTTGAGATATGGAAAAGTGATAACCTTGGTGCCGTGACACCGGTACAGCTTACCTCCGGTTCAAAGAACCTTATAGGTGATTATCTTGCATCACCTGATGGCAATTACATTGTTTACACAGAGAAAGACAACAGGCTGTTGCTCTATTCCAAAGTATCTGGCACCTCTTCTGTTATTGCTGTCAATGACTATGGCTTCAGCGCACCCTTTTCCTGGTCACCTGACAGCCGTTTTATTGCCTTCAACGATGCTGGGCCAAACCTCAACAGGTATCTGAAACTGTACGATGTAAGAACAGGAACAGCAAATAATGTCACCGGCGACAGGCAGGAGAGCTACTCCCCCAGATTCAGCAATGACGGCAACTGGCTTTGGTTTATCTCCGACCGCAGTTTCAGCACTACAGTCGCCAGTCCATGGGGAAGCAGACAACCGGAGCCTCATTATGAGAAGACAGCAAAGATTTATGCGCTTGCACTTAAAGATAAAGTATCATTCCCTTTTACTGAAGCCAATGAGCTTGACAGCCGTAAGAGTGACACTTCCTCTGTTGCCAGGGATGAGAAAAAGGGCAAAGGAAAGGGCAAAACCACATTGAAGGATGATGGCGCTATCGACTTCGCAGCTCTACCCTCCAGACTATATGAGGTGCCTATGAAGGCTGCTGACATAAGATCATTTGAAGTAAACAACGACTGGCTCTACTGGTCTGACATTTCTGCCGGAGATAACTCACAGACCCTTAACGCACTTAAGATATCAAACAAGAAGGATAACGAAATTGTTGCCGTAGCCTCATCAATAAGTAGCTTTACCCTTTCAGGTGACAGAAAGAAACTGCTGATAAGAGACAAGGAGGGCATATATATTCTTAACGCTGATGGCTCAAAGGCAGACAGCAAAAAGAATAAGGTCGATCTCACCAAATGGGCCTTTACCATTGACCCTGAAGAAGACTGGAAACAGATGTTCAATGACGCCTGGCGAATGGAGCGTGACTACTTCTATGATCCTGCAATGCACGGGGTAAACTGGCAGGAGATATACAACAGGTATTATCCCCTGGTGGAGCGAGTGACAGACAGATATGAGCTTGACGATGTGCTTGCCCAGATGATCTCTGAACTCTCCGCATTACATATGTTTGTTTATGGGGGAGACAAACGCACACCTAAAGATAAGATATCGAACGGATACCTGGGAGCAACTACCACACGTAGTAAAGAATCAGGAGGCTTTATCATTGATCATATATACCGCACAGATCCCGATTATCCTTTGGAGCTCTCTCCGCTTGCCCTGGGTGGTAGCAGAATTAAAGAAGGCGATGTCATTATTACAATAGATGGAGTAAATACCATAGACCATGCCGATATCAATGAGATCCTGGTAAATAAAGCCGATGTACAGGTAAGACTTAAACTCAGAAACAGCACCGGAGAGATCTACGAGGAGATAGTTAAACCATTGAGTGCAGGAGCATTCTCTAAGCTTCGTTATAATGAATGGGAGTACACCCGAAGAATCAATGTTGAAAAATCATCGGAAAACCAGATTGCATACCTGCATCTGAAAGCGATGGGAGGAAACGACTACAACGATTTTGTCAAAGGCTTCTATCCGGCAATAGGCAGGCAGGGGCTGATAATTGACGTCAGACACAATAACGGCGGTAATATTGACAGCTGGGTGCTTGAAAAGCTGATGCGTAAAGCATGGTTCTACTGGACTAACAGATATGGCAAACCTATTTACAACATGCAATATGCCTTCACAGGTTATATTGTTGTTCTTGCTGATGAGCGAACAGCTTCCGATGGGGAGGCATTTGCAGAGGGATTCCGTCGACTGGGCCTTGGCAAAGTGATCGGGACACGTACCTGGGGAGGTGAAATATGGCTGTCATCTGGCAACAGACTGGTTGATGGCGGGATAGCCACAGCAGCTGAGATGGGAGTCTATTCACCTGAGGGCGAATGGCTCATTGAGGGATGGGGTGTTGTACCTGACATCAATGTTGATAATCTCCCGAATGCAAGCTTTAATGGGAATGATGCCCAGCTGGAAGCAGCAATTGAATACCTCATGAAACTTATTGAAGAGAAACCGGTCACTATTCCTCCTATACCGACATTCCCTGACAAATCATTTGATTACGGAACAGATAATTAACAGCTTACATCGTTTTTTCAAATCCGGACAGTAAAATCTCTGCCCGGATTTTTTACTTTATGACCTTCTTATTTGTAATTTTGAAATGGACAACGCCCCTGCTGATATCATTTACCAATTATGACATGTAGATAACGACCAGCATCAGGGGTGGCTTTGGTGTATTAACCGCACATATCAAAAAAGAGAAACATGGACAAAGTTTTGATCTTACAACCTGATGAGATGGGCAGGAATTTTATCCCATCCGCATATCTCCCTGAAGAAAAGGATGAATACTATCTCCGGAATAAACAGGTAAAGCCTCCTGAAGGGGGATGGAGACATCTTCATTCCGACGAGGTTGAGAGACTTGTTAAAAACAATAACACATCTGATAACTGGGATAAGATTCTTGTGACAGATCAGTTTGACCCCCGACAGATAAAGAACACCCGTTTCTTTGGTCTGGTGAGAATTGGCTGCCTGAGGAATGTTATACTTCAA
Organism: Bacteroidota bacterium; assembly: GCA_003245695.1. Taxonomy (GTDB): domain Bacteria; phylum Bacteroidota; class Bacteroidia; order Bacteroidales; family VadinHA17; genus SR-FBR-E99. The sequence continues at coordinate 3,737 of QKCK01000362.1, forward strand.
CATCACGATCTTCGTGTTCCGGCAGGAATAACAAACAGTCTTATAATCTCATGCGATATAGGAGATGACGTTGCCATTCATGACGTTCACTATCTCTCTCATTTCATAATAGGAGACATGTGCATGCTCCTTAACATCAACGAGATGCATACAACAAACCATGCCAAATTCGGCAATGGTATTATTAAAGATGGCGAATCAGAGAGTGTCCGTACCTGGCTTGACCTCATGAATGAAACCGGATGCCGTAAGGTACTGCCGTTTGATGATATGATACCTGCAGATGCATATCTCTGGGCTAAGTATAAGGATGACATCGCGCTGCAGTCGAATCTGAAACGTATCACACAGGATAGTATAGACAGTAAGAGAGGCTATTACGGCACCACAGGACGACATTGTGTCATAAAAAACTCTCATATACTAAAGGATGTAAAAATAGGTGACCATTGTTATATCAAGGGAGCAAATAAGCTTAAAAACCTGACTATCAAATCATCTGAACATGAACCCACGCAGATTGGTGAAGGTGTTGAACTGGTTAATGGCATAATAGGCTATGGCTGCCATATCTTCTATGGCTGCAAAGCTGTCAAGTTTGTGCTGGGCAATAACTCAAGTCTCAAGTACGGTGCCAGGCTGATTAACTCACTCCTTGGTGATAATTCCACCATCTCATGCTGTGAGGTACTAAACAATCTCATTTTCCCCTCGCACGAGCAACACCACAACAACTCATTCCTTGTTGCAGCCGTTGTGATGGGACAAAGTAATATGGCAGCAGGTGCCACCATAGGATCAAACCATAACAGCAGGGCAAATGACAATGAGATTCAGGCAGGAAGAGGTTTCTGGCCTGGACTGTGTACAAGTGTGAAACACTCCTGCCGCTTCGCGTCATTCACTCTGCTGTCAAAAGCTGATTATCCGGCCGAACTGAATATCCCCCTTCCCTTCTCACTCCTAAACAACAACGTTTCGAAAGACAGACTGGAGATCATGCCTGCATATTGGTGGTTATATAATATGTATGCCCTGGCACGCAATTCATGGAAGTTTCAGAACAGGGACAAAAGGGTTCATAAGATACAGAACGTTGAATTCGACACCTTTGCCCCTGACACAATAGAGGAGGTGATTACCGGGAAGCGTCTGCTGGAGTTATGGACCGCAAAAGCCGTATTAAGCCATGGTGAAGCCAAAACCACAACAATCAATGAGAAGGCCCTTATAAATAAAGGCCGTGAGATACTGAACAGTGATCGCAATATGACAGAAAATCTTGAAGTAGAGGGGGAGAATCTTGAAAACTCAAAGAGAAAGGTAGTGATACTGAAACCATATCAGGCATACCAGGCATATAATGATATTTTATGGCATTATTCCGCAAAAAATCTTATTGAATATATGAACTCTCACCCTGAAGAGAGCGTAGCCACAATGGGTGAGAAGCTGAAAAACAGGAGACAAACAGAGTGGGTGAATCTTGGCGGTCAGATAATGCAGAAAAATGATCTCGATAAGCTGAGGACAGATATCGGAAAGGGCAAAATCAACACGTGGGATGAGATACACAACAGATATGACAGGCTCTGGAAAAGATATAACCTTGATAAACAGAAGCATGCCTACTCAATTCTATGTGAACTCTGCGAAACGGACACACTGTCAGTCGAACACTGGAAGAGAGCTCTGGACCGAGCCCATATAATACAACAGTATATCTGTGACCATGTCTACCTCTCAAGAAAGAAGGATTATGATAACCCGTTCAGGCAGGCTACATTCCGTAATGATGATGAGATGAAGGCAGCAATTGGTTCTATTGATGACAATAGCTTTATTATACAAGTCAGGCAGGAGACTAACGACATCCATAAGGTTATTGCAGAGATGAAAAAAAGAGAGTAAAACAGTTTGTTGATTCAGAATATGT
>QKCK01000350.1 GCA_003245695.1 Bacteroidota bacterium
TGTGTGGTAGGCGATGACGCCCAGAGCATATATTCATTCCGTGGGGCAAGGATAGAGAATATACTTAACTTCCAGAAAGACTACCCCGACTATCACCTCTTTAAGCTCGAACAGAACTACAGGTCAACACAGACAATCGTCAATGCCGCTAACAGCATCATCGACAGAAATGAGGGTCAGATAAAGAAGAGAGTGTTCTCAGAAAATGCTGTCGGCGATAAGATAAGGGTAATACAGAATCTCACTGACGGGGAGGAAGGGGCCCTCACTGCCTCCGATATCGTTGACACCCGTATGCGTGAGAGGGCACAGTGGAAAGACTTTGCCATACTATACCGCACAAATGCTCAGTCGCGTATATTTGAAGAGATGCTCCGCAAACGTAACATACCATATAAGGTATATGGCGGACAGTCATTTTACGAACGGCGTGAGATACGCGATATCATTGCATACCTGCGTCTGGCTGTCAACCCCGACGATGAGGAGGCGCTGAAACGTATCATCAACTACCCCAAGAGAGGCATAGGTGACACCACGGTTCAGAAGCTCTCTGACCTGGCACTGAACCTGAACATCTCTGTATGGACACTGATATCCTCTGACGCCTATTTCAGTCACCTCTCCCCTGCCCTGCAGACGAAGCTCAATGTCTTCACCTCACTCATGAGACCTTTTGTTGAGAGAGCTGCCACCGACACAGCATATGAGCTGGCCAATGCAATAGCCCTGGCGTGTGGCATAATAAACGAGCTGCGTATGAGTACCCTGCCTGAAGACAAAGACCGTCTCGAAAACCTGCAGGAGCTACTCAACGGTATAAAAGAGTTTACTGACTACTCACTTACCAACGGCGATCCTGCTGATATAGGAACATACCTGGCAACCGTGTCACTTCTTACCGACCAGGACCGGGAGAAGCCCGAAGAGAGAGACAAGGTCACCCTTATGACCATCCACTCGGCCAAGGGACTTGAGTTCAAACATGTATATATTGTAGGACTTGAGGAGAATCTCTTTCCCTCAAACATGAATGTCTTCAACCCCAGGGAGCTTGAGGAGGAACGACGTCTGTTTTATGTGGCTGTAACCAGGGCCTGCCACAGGGTCACACTGAGTTATGCCCTTAACAGGTACAAATGGGGTAACCTTGAGAGGACAAGCCCCAGTCGTTTCATCACCGACATTGACAAGGAGTTTGTCTCATGGCCACAGGAGTCATCGAGGGCTGCCGGGGAGGCTACCGGTGTTGAGGATGCCGGGTTTGTCAGCAGGACACCTGTGCCACAGCCGGCACCGGTAGAGAGGAGGCTGAGGCGTGTTGACACCAGCGCACCTGCTGCGGCAACAACATCATCAGCACCGTCATCAGCAGCACCGCTGACCGGACTGAGTGCAGGCGACAGGGTGAAACATGAACGCTTTGGTAAAGGCACAGTAACCGCCATTGAGGGTGAGGCACCCAACACCACCGCCATGATTGACTTCGGCGCCGGGGGAATGAAGAAACTGCTTCTCAGGTTTGCCAAACTGGAGAAGATCTGACAAGAGAAGTTTTTATTGGTTGCTGACATGTAAAAGAGGATCAAGAGGAATTTCTGTGGACTTAACAAATGAGTGATACTTATAGACTTGTATCGGACCTGCGCGAGGGCTGTCCACGGAGCGCGCGAACTTTGACTGAGGCCGTAGCGGGAGATCCTTCAGGGCTGGGTTTGTGTAGCAGGAGGAGGCTGAGGACAAAGTTATGCTCCGTGGTGCACTTTCTTTCGTTCTTTCTTTGTGCATCCAAAGAAAGAACAATAAGATAAAAAGAATTTGTTTTTATGCACTCTCAAAATGGGAATAAAGTAATGGCTTTTCAGCTTAATACATTACTGAATTAATGTAATTGTTAACCTGTATTAAACAAATAGTTTAACTTTATTGACAAATCTCTAATTACCCTTGCGCTATGAAAGACAAAGTCAATTCATGTACACCTGCTTCCAATGCTGTTTATGGTCTGGGCCTCATCGGTGCAGCAATATATTACATCTCCACCGCCACATGCTTCTGGATGGGAGTACTGGGATTTCTGAAAGCCATAGTATGGCCGCTGTTCCTGGTGCTTGAGGCGCTGAAGGCGCTGGGAGCATGAGATAACAGAATCATCTAAACTCCACACACATCTATGCCGCAGGCATCGCAGCCCTGTAACACAGTGCATACCCACACTGCCCAGCGACCCCGAAGGTGGTCGAAGGTAAGCTCTTATTGAGGCTTCCATCACAAAAAGAAAGTTCAACAGCCGGCCAATTAACGCAGAACCCCGGTTGCCCGGGGTTCTGATATCATAAATTACATATAGATATAAGTCTTACTCAGAATGATTAATGTTAGTGTTTTCACTATCATCTAATAACTTTGATTTCAAAATATTCAACCCTTCATTCAAATCAGAGCTTAAGAGCTGTTCAAAAACTTCAGAGGACTTTAAAGTAAATAATACTGTAAGATTACCATTAAATTTAATGAAATATGCCAAAGGTATTATCCCTTTATCAATCTCTTGAATTTCCGTTATTGACTTCTTCTTTACGCTAAACAATTTTTTGATTATTATAAAATCATCTGACACATATATATCTGCATAAGAAAAGCTGATGTATAAAATCAACCCCGTGATAAAAAGAACAAATAGAAGAAAAACCAATCCGCTTAATGTAAAATTTTTAGTTATTACAACATAGGACAACAGAAGCACTATTAATGTAAAAAACAACAGAAAAGCTAATTGCCCCGCTTTTGCATATCCGCCACTTATCTTTTTCATTCTTGGTCCTTGGTCCTTATTCTTACCTGCATCCCTATATCAATACTATCAGAAAAAATGAGGAACATACCTCCTGATCCTCAAGCTGTAGCTCCAGCATTCATAGATTTTTGCCCATTTTCGTTAACTACACTCATTTGACCAGCAATTGGAGCAAGCCCTTGAGAATATACACTTGGACGCGACTTATAATTATAGAGATAGTCGTTTCCCGAGGTGTCCGATGTCCATTGCACACATAACATACCAAAGGGACTGTATTCTGTTAGTTGTGATGTCAAAGTCGTTTTTTCTGTAATGACTGCATTGCATTTGACTTCCGGGAATAAATGTAATGATTTTTCTGCTACATCTTCTGACCTTTATTACGCACCTCCGGCGCTTATATGATAATGTGGTGAGACTGCACCGGGTTTGCACCCGGCGTTAATCATATAACGCCACTGCCGTGGCTGCGTTTGCGGACATGGTTCTGGTAATACTAATACCCCCCCCCGGTCCGCAATCGTTTTATCCTCAACCATAAGCTTTCAGCGGCCCGGACCCCTTCCCGATGGATCGGGAAGGGGTGCCCGACTGAATGGAGGGCGGGGTGGTATTACGTTCACACAAAAAAGGCTGCCCCATATCCGGGACAGCCTCTGTCATTATTTTCTTCTGCTTTATTTATTCAGCTGCCGGCTCCTCCACGGCTCCTGTCATACCACGCTCAATAAGCACTGACTGATACATGGTGGCAAAGGCGCTCTTTATCCACATGAATGCTATCAGCACACCAAAAAACAGGCATATCAGACCTCCTATGAAAAGGAAGATTGTTATGAATCCCATCAGGAAGATTGTCCAGCCGTGACCACGTGTCATGCGCCAGCTCTCCTCAACGGCCTGTATAGGATCAAGACCACGGTCCATAACCAGATAGGGTGCGAAAGCCAGACGACATGCAATGATTATGCCCGGAATTAAAAGGCAGACAAAGCCTATACCTATAAGAGCAAACATCAGCAGGTTGGTCAATACAATGTTGAGATAGTTCTTTCTAAAGCCCGCGATGAGATAATCAAAGTCAGGCGTCTCACCTCTTACACCCTGCAGAAACATCATCTTACCTCCGAACTGAAATACAGGTAATACAAGGAAGGTGAACAGAAAACCGATGAACCCGAGAAACGCGGCTGCAATACCCATTGTGGCAAACCTGAACAGCTCGTCGGGAGAGTGCCACATATGATCCCATCCGTGCGGTTCATGCCAGTTGAACATCGTCATCGGTGAGGTGATAATACCTAATACAAGTACCACCAGCAAAAAACGCAGGAAATTATCTGCCATGACTTTCCATCCTGTTCCATAGGCTGCCCCGAAGGTGGGTGCAAATCTGTAATTCTTTTTTGTTTCCATTTTTTATCTTTTTATTGTCCAAAAATTATTTTTGAATGATGAGTCAAATCTACGCCTTCATTCTTTTATAGAATTCATACCTTAGTATTGATTTATAAAAATCCTACTTTAGTATGCCCGTTACAACTAAAGTTGTATATATCTTCACACCCGCATAAAACCGTTGATTGATGGAGGCAGTAATACTTGTCGTACTCATTTTCTGTTCTGCATTTGCTGCAGGTGGCATTCTGCTGCTGATGAAGATAATGAAGGAATACAACCAACCCTTCATACGAACACTGATGTATTATGCCGTCTTCAGCATCACCTTTGGCATTTATAGTATATGGGGACAGTTTATAATATCATTCATTACGACTCCTGAGTTATCACCTGAGGCTGTTTCTTCAATCTCGCTTGTCTCTTTACTGTTTGGACTGCCTTTTCTTGTCTTTGCCTGGCTTATGCTTATCAGGTTTTCAGCCGGGGCATCAGGGCATAGCTCTCCAAGGATACTGACAGGTCTGTTTCTTGTTATAAACTTCGGCATCATTATCACTCTGGGCATAATAGCAGGTGAGGCATCATACCAGAATGCCCTGCCATATATAAAAATATACTATGCTGGTGTGGGTGTTATCTGTGCTGCTATTGCTGTCATGAGCATCCTGTCAGGAGCCAACCGCATCCCTCCTTTTAATATTAACGACAGAATACGTCTCGCTCTTATTATCGGCTCAGGTGCCATATCACAGGCACTTGCACTGCTGCTGATAAAATCAGACATCTGGATGGCGATTGTGGTTGCCTTCCTTCTCTTCGGTTTTACTGCTGCCATACCTGTTTACATAAATTACTTTGCTGTACTCAGAAACATAAAGGAGGAGGACAGACAACCACTGCTGACACTTGAATCATTCATGAATGAGTATGACATCTCACCACGCGAGGCAGAGATAATCAGGGAGATATGCTGCGGGCTGAGCAACCAGGAGATAGCTGACAAGCTGTTCATCTCACTGCAGACTGTCAAAGACCATACGCATCGTATATACATCAAGACCAATGTGCGTAACCGTATGCAGCTTATGACTAAAGTCAGACATGAAGAATAGTTTCCTGACAATTAACAAGAGGCCAGAAGCATAAACCGCGTCTGCCTTATCACTCTTCGGCTTTATCAATAAACATTAACTGAAGCTTTTAAAAATAATCAGGGGGCCACCAGTAAAGCTCAGCCTGAAGCTTTCGCCAAGTGCCTCATTAAGTGTTCCTTTCCACCAGTTATCAAGAACAAGACTGTTAAGTGGATACTTCAGTCCCTCAGATGTCACTGCCAGTAATGAGTTTATGCTGAATATGGATATCTGTTGTCCGGAGAAAGAGCTGATAGTGGCTGATGATGACAAGGTCTCAAAGACGCCATTGTCTGTTACAATCCTTGCATTTACAATCTTTGAATACTCAGCCAGCAGGGATATGTTTCCGAGTGTATGATCTTCGCGCAGGCCCGTGGCACCCAGAATCACAAGATCGTCATAGCCATGCTGATGACACCAGTGTACTGCCTTTGTGAGATCATTGGTCTCCTGATCGGGATCATGAATGATCCTGTCGCTGTATCGTTGTCTCACCTCCGCTGATACCGAGTCGAGGTCTCCTACTATTGCATCAGGAGTAAGCTGATGAGCCAACAGTTTCTCCACTGCCCCATCACAGCAGACTATGAAACCGGCTTCGGTCAATATCCCAAGAGGGATATCATGCGATGGGAAAGCACCGTTAGCCAGTATTACAGTATTTTTTTTATCAGAACTCATTTAAACAATATCACTACTTCCCTCCACTGTCATATTCTCTGCATATGACCTTTTCCATTCACGCAATCCGGCAATAGCCATAATGAAATATACAATAAACAGAACAGAGGTAGGATACATCTCTTTACAAATATATACAATTACAGCAATGGCATTAGCCAGTATCCATATATGCCACTGCTCAAGTATCTTTCGGGTAAGCATCCATGTAGCCACCACCGAGAGGGAGGTTATCAGAGCATCCCAGAATGGCACAGGGGAGTCAGTCCACCTGTCGAGCGAATACCACATAGCTGAAAATGAGAGAGTAAAAAAGAGAAGAACCCATAATGAGGTCTTCATATTCAGCCTCCTGACTTTTAGTTCTTCTCTGTGTTTCTCCTTCAACGGACCACCTCTCTTCCATGCCCACCACCCGTATATGCTTATTATCAGATAGTAGCACTGCAGAAGCATGTCGGCATAGAAACCATTATCCCTGAAGACAAAAATATATGTTGCTGAGGTAGCTACTCCCACCGGCCAGAGCCAGATGTTTTGCCTTATCTCAAGAAAGACATATATAATACCTGTAACAGCTCCGAATATCTCGACCAGATGAGAGGTGATCCACTCTTCCATAAGACTAGAATTTTATAGCCAGTGAGACCATATAGTTTCTACCGGCCTGTGGGAAATAGTATGCCCATGTCTTTTCTACGCCATCCTCAGCCCACATGCCCCCATAAGCATTACTCTCATACTGATGGTTAAGAATATTGTTAATCATAATCTTAAGATTAATATTACCCAGGTATCTGGTATTCTGTTCATAGCCGACACTCATGTTAGCAAGATAATAAGGATCTATCATCCTGTCATTACTCATGGTATTGTCAAAATATTGCTTCCCGACATATTTTCCGGTCAAAGTGACGGTAACAAAATCAACCGGCATATACTCAATGCTGCCTGAAGCTATTACTGACGGTGAATAAGCAATATCAACGCTGCCAAGATCCTTCAGTATATACGATTCGCTCCAGTCAGAGGTATTATATTCAGTAAAGTGGTTTACAAAGTCAGTTATCTTATTACGGCTGAGAGTCATGTTTGCATTCAGAGAAAGGCTGCTTACAGGTCTGTAACTACCCGATAGTTCTATTCCCATGCGATAGCTGTTATCTACATTTGTCATAACAGCATATCCAACATTGCTGAGCTCTCCTGTAGGTACCAGCTGATCATGATATCTCATGAGATAAACATTAACGTTTGCTGACATGGAGGCCGAGTTAAGAGAGTATCCTGCCTCCATATCCACCATTCTCTCTGCCCTGGGCGTTACTGACTGATCGCCTGTGGCATCGGTGAAGTTTGATCTGGAGGGCTCTCTGTGTGCCACTGCAACTGATAAATAAGCCTCGGTACCCTTTCCGTTTCTCCACAGAAGACCAGCCTTGGGATTAAAGAAGCTGAATTTATGTTCCTGTGTAAGATCACGAAGGTCATCATCAAGACCTGTAATAGTATATTTTATGTACCTGTATTGCAGGTCTATAAAACTATTAAGTGTTGGAGATAACCTGCTATTCAATTTAGAATACAGATTTGCGTCATATTTCACCCCATTGTTTGTATACCACTCATAATCAGGAGGCATAGAACCTGTATTCTCCATCCAGATAATACGGCCATAATGGTCACCGTCATATTTATTTGCACCTCCTCCAAAAGTAAGATCGTTCTTGTCGCCATCGTATACCAGAGACCACACAGCACCATAGAACCAGTTCCTCATCCATTTTCTCTGTACCAGGTCGGTAGCTGTGATTACACTATCGCCTATTGTTATGTCACTGATACCATATTCAGCAAGCTCCCTGTCACTTTTCTGTTCCTCATAAAAGCCCTTGCCACCTGTAAGATGGAGAGAGGTATTGAGTGTCAGTTTTGATGTCAGCATCTGATTGAATGAGAGGAAATAATGATTCTGAAGGTAATTGTCAGTCTCATCCTCATAATATCTCAGAGTGCCTGTAGCGTCGGTATATTCACCGGCCGGGTTATAACGCCGGTCTGTCTCAAGCATCTCTGTTGGCACACCCCACCAGGCAAGCCCGGTGCGTTCTGACCCCATCAGGGTATTGAATTTTATCATTGTCTTTGCCGACCTCCATGCTGCACTTACCGAGGCTGATTTAATGTCAGAGGCGCTGTACTTAATAAAACCGTCGCTTTTGATAAGTGAGCCTCTGAAGCTCATTGAGAAGTGATCACCGATAAGCCCTGTAAAGGCTTTTGCCGTAGTGCGAAAGGTATTGAATGACCCTGCAGCGAATTCAGCCTCTGCCCCAGCCTCCTCTGGCGGAGTGATGCTGTTTATGTTTACTGATGCACCAAATGCTCCGGAGCCATTTGTTGATGTACCTACACCTCGCTGCACCTGTATGCTGGATGTTGATGCTGCCAGGTCAGGCAGGTCAACCCAGAACATCTCCTGCGACTCGGCATCATTCAGGGGTATACCGTCGAGAGTGACATTGATACGGTTACCGCCAGAACCGCGGATACGTAACCCGGTATAGCCTATCCCGGTACCAGCATCTGATGTCTCAACAACAGAAGGGGTCAGTGAAAGAAGGTAAGGCATGTCACGTGACATGTCGCTCTTTCCTATCTTCCCTGCGTCGATATTGCTATAAGCCAGAGGTGTACCGTTGCCGGCACGTGTGCTTCTGACAACCACTTCACCTGCCATGACTGCGGCCTCACTCAGCACCACATCTATCTCAGTGTCACCGGCAAGAGATATATCCCTTACCTCTGTCTGGTAGCCTGTAAAGCTGAAACGGAGACTATAATCACCTCTCTTCAGACCCCGTAACTCATAATGCCCGTCATTGCCTGCTGCAACACCTGTAACAAGCTTCTCAATAATAACTGATGCTCCAGCCAACGGAGCACCGTCGGAAGAGATCACCCGTCCGCTGACAACATACCTGTCATGCTGCCCATAGAGAGTGATTGATGTGAAAACCAGGAACATCATTGAAAAAAAACAGTTCTTCTTCATCTTTTGATCATTATACAGTTAAACAACTCTTTTGTCAAAAAATGAGGGTGTGAACGATAACTATCTGATGAATACTCTTTTTTCCCTCCGCCGGCATTACCCGGATCAGGTTAAGGGTATGATCTCAGCCCGTAGTATTAAGGCACCCCAAATTTTTGATGGTACAAAGTTATAATCTTTAATAATAAAAATCCAAATAAAAGCACATACATCACACAGAAACCATTTTTGTATATTTGCCACATCAACGAACCAAAGAAATGGATAGACTGTTGAAAAAGCTTTGCTATAGGGGGCAACAGCGAATTGCTATCATTGAAGCACCAGTATCATTATATTCCATGATATCAGAGACCCTTCCGGGGATTCAGACCGACACGTTAATAGATCCCAGGTACCTGTATGATTTCATACTGGCTTTTGCCTTAAACAAGAGTGATGTTAACAGGATCAGCCCACAGGCTATCCATAACATAAGCCCTGATGGAAAACTGTGGATTGCATTCCCAAGAAATAAGAAAGGCAGAAATAAGAGTGAGATCACTCGTGATACAGGATGGGATATGCTGCATAAAGCAGGATACCTCAGGGTGAGTCAGGTAAATATTGATGATGAGTGGTCAGCCCTGCGTTTCAGAAACAGCAAATATGTCAAATCAGCTAATATAGAAGCATAAAACATCATGGGAAAGTTAATTATCTGGCTCCCAAGAGTAATCACAATAATACTTATAGGTTTTGCCACTCTCTTTGCTTTTGACAGTTTCATTCCCTCTTCTGCAGGTATTGATAACTCAACACTCATTATAATATCATTTCTGCCTCCTGTACTACTCCTTATGGCCCTGGTGCTGGGATGGTTTTATAAACTGGCTGGTGGTATTATATTCATTGCTATGGGAATAGCAATGACCTTTCTTTTTGATAGTATGAGAAGGGAGCTGTCATTTCTTTCGCTCTCTTTTCCGGTGATGATAGCAGGCCTGCTCTTTCTGCTGTCACATTTCTATGAGAAATCTGCTCAAAGACGATAAAAAATACCGTATGAAGACAATTAGTTCTTTATCAAAAATTATCATAGCAGTCCTGTTGGCTCTTTTTGCTGCAGGTTGTGGCAGAAATGAGAAAACAAAGACACTCTTCAGCGGAGGTGTTATCTTTCCTGACACAGCCTCACTGGCTACAAAGGAAATGATGGCATCACAGGTAGTCCCCTTTGAAAGGCAATATGAGTGGCAGAAGCTAGAGATGACTGCATTCATTCACTTCACAGTAAATACCTTCACAAACAAGGAATGGGGTGACGGCACTGAGCCTGAGTCAGTCTTTAACCCTACTGAGTTTGATGCCGGACAGTGGGTAAGGACACTACAGGAGGCAGGCATGAAGATGGTTATCATCACAGCAAAGCATCACGATGGTTTTTGTCTCTGGCCCACGGAGACCACAGAACACTCAGTAAAAAACAGTCCCTGGAGAGATGGCAAGGGAGATGTACTCAAGGATCTGCGTAGTGCGTGCGACAGATATGGGATGAAGTTTGGCATATATCTCTCTCCCTGGGACCGTAATGCGAAGTCTTATGGTGATTCACCTGAATACAATAGGTTTTTCTTGGCTCAGCTCAACGAGCTTCTTACCTGGTATGGCAGGGTCGATGAGGTATGGTTTGATGGTGCCTGTGCAGAGGGACCAAACGGGAAAAAACAGGAGTATGACTGGGAAGCCTATTACGGGCTTGTTCACACACTCCAGCCTGATGCAGTTATTGCTGTTATGGGTGAAGATGTGAGATGGGTAGGTACCGAGTCAGGCTATGGACGCGACACCGAGTGGAGTGTCACTGCCCTCGCACCGGGAGGGAAAAACGACATGAAGGAGATAAACGGGAAGCTGGGACTGTCACCTTCATCCCCTGACCTTGGAAGCAGCAGAATACTTGACAGGGCAGACAGGGTCTTCTGGTACCCCTCTGAGGTTGACGTCTCAATAAGACCAGGCTGGTTCTACCACCCTGAAGAAGACAACAGGGTAAAATCAGTACATAAACTTGTGGATATTTATTTCAGCTCTGTAGGAAAGAACTCCCTGCTGTTACTGAATGTTCCACCTGACCGGAGAGGACTGATAAATGAAAATGACATGGCAAGTCTCAAGGGCTTCAGGAGTTATCTTGACTCACTATATAGCGTTGATATGCTGAAAGGATCAAGACCCTACGGGCAGGGAACATCATATGCCATTGACAACGACAATACCACCTCATGGAGCCCCGAAGGTAAAGTATCAGCTGAGTTTGCAGCTCCTGTTTCAATAACATTCAATGTGGCAATGCTCCAGGAAGACATAACAAAAGGACAACATGTTGACAGTTTTACCCTTGACATCAGGAAAGGTTATGAATGGGAACATCTTATTTCAGGAACAACAATAGGTTACAAGAGACTACTCCGGTTTCCTTCTGTAACGGCTGATGAGGTAAGACTTAATATAATATCTTCAAGAGGGAGAGCACATATAAGCACCTTCTCTCTCTTCCGCTCGCCGGAAATAATAGCAGATCCCATAATAAACAGGGATAAAGAGGGAAACATCACCCTCTTGTCTGAATCACCATATGCAGTGATAAAATATACGCTTGACGGCTCTGAGCCTACACGTAATTCACCTTCATGGCTGAATCCTGTCGCGCTTCCGGATGGTGGTATAGTCAAATGCAGATCATATATTAACAATATGTCAGACTCAGGCTCCACCTGCACTGAAATATTTGATATTGCCCCTGCAAAATGGAAAATAGTGAAGGCAGATGCTCCCGCCATAGGTTATGAGGCAGAGAATATGATTGACGGTGATATAAGAACCATGTACCATACTCCATGGGATGGTGAAATAAAGGGCATGCCTCACGAAGTTACCATTGACATGGGTGAAGTTGTTACTCTTTATGGATTTACATATACCCCACGATATGATGAGAATAAAAGTGGAACAGTAGAGAGATATTCATTTTATGTCAGTGAAGACGGCATAAAATGGACCAACACACTCTCTCCGGGCATTTTTGATAACATTAAGAACAATCCTGTAAAGCAGACCGTCATGTTTTCGAAGCCGCATACATGCAGATACTTCAGGTTCATTGCCCGCACATCCATCAACAATGAGAAGTGGGTTTCAATAGCTGAAATAGGTGTTGTAACCATGCCGCCGTCTGTGAGACATTAAAACTCATTCACTATATTGGTTTTTATATAAATGGTACAATTATTGTGTATTATTTATTGAATATGAAAAACCTATGTCATGAAAAAGATAGTCTTTTTGGTTTTTACAATGCTCATCACAGTTGTCCTGGCAGGTCAGGATGTTAAAGTAACAAGTAAAGCGGAACGAAAAGCTCAACGGAAACTTGAAAAAGAGAAGATTGAGAAAGATATGATTGTCCAGACAGAGAAGGCAATTATGTCTGGGAATTTTGTTCTGAAGGCAGACCAGATCCGAAACAAATATGGTAACATGTTAATGGTTAATTCAACCCTTAATTTTGTTGCAGTCAAAGGCAGGGATGTCTATGTTCAGTTCGGGACTGAATCAGGAATGGGATACAATGGCATTGGTGGCATAACCGTAAAAGGCAACGTAGTCGATTATGAGCTCACCCGTGACAAAAAGAACAGCGGATACTCTCTGAAACTCACTACATCAGGAACATTTGGCTTTCTCACCATATATCTGCGCTCCAACATTACAGGTGATATTGCCGATGCCAGAGTTCAGTCAAACTGGGGGAGCACTCTTATTTTCAGTGGTGATGTTGTACCTATTACAGGTTCCCACATTTATAAAGGAAGTGAAACATATTAGTACCAGAACCAGCTCTTATTACGCAAATTAACAAACCACACTATTTGGATCAACCATGAAAACAACAAAACTCTTATTGCTTATCACAATCCTGTCACTTACATCATGTAATCTGGAGCCTGGCAAAGTCACATATTCAAACGCTACCCTGTTTATATCGGATAAAATCATACCTGAGACCGGAACAGTGGGGCAACCCTTTAACATAATTGCCAGGGCAAAGGCTTATAACACATGCTGGTTTTCTGTAAAGGTTAACCTCGTTGAAGGCTCAGAGCTTCATTATACCCTGGTTGGAACAGGTAACTTTGACAGTAGTATTGATTGTGTTGAGCAGGATGTTTATGCTGACTCTACATTTACAATTACCCCGGAAGTGGCAGGTGATTACGTTATTACAACATGGGTTACCCCATATGAAAGTGAGAATGATACTATTGTTGTGAGTGCCAAATAAGTTTATCTTCCTGATAATATCTGGTAGAATTTCTTGTCAGGCATTGCTTTGTGAAATACATCCTTGTTGACAAACTTTATCGACTCAATAGTATAGAATGCTCTGGGATTATACTGATTTATAATCTTAAGAATACCATCTATCATACTGCGACGGGCAATAATATATATGACCCCGACATCGCCGTCAGCGCCCTGTGCTTTCACAGATGTAACTCCAAAGCCGGCGCTCCTTAACTCATTCAACAGATCAGTAGCATCAGCCCTTGTGATGACCCTTATCATCTCATGACCTATGGCCAGCTTCTCCTCTATAAACATACCTACATAATTTCCTGTTGCAAAACCAGCTGCATAAGCTACATAACATATCCAGTTGTCCAGGTTCTGCATTATCCTGCTTATAGCCAGTAACCATATCAGTACTTCAAAGAAACCAAAGAAGGGTGCAATACTTTTCATCCCCTTTGAAACAAATATTATACGGATAGTACCCAATGTAACATCGGCTATGCGCGCCAGGAAAATAAATAACGGCAGAAGGAAATAAGTAAATGTCTCTGAGTTCAAAAAATCATTCATAAAATAATGTTATTGTTAGGCTCACAAATTTCGGCAAGATTTGGTTCTAAATTTACTTTTTCATAATTATTTATCAAGATAATTACATCTTCATTCATTTTTACTGAATTTATGATAAAAATAGGTACATTAGCCTATCATCACATCAAACAAAGTGACAATGAAGCGATTATTCCTTTTAGTCATCCTCGTGCTTTCATTTCATTCCCTCTCTGGTCAGGAACAGGATACCACTGTCACAATGCTCTTTGCAGGTGACATTATGGGGCATGATGGTCAGATTGCATCAGCCTGGGATGAGTCATCAAACAGCTATGACTATGACAGGGTCTTCAGATATATAACTCCTCTGATAAGCAGCGCTGACATCGCAATAGGTAACCTTGAGGTTACACTGGCAGGCCCTCCATATAAGGGGTACCCTGCCTTCAGCTCCCCTGATGAACTGGCAGCAGCATGCCAGAAAGCTGGCTTTGATGTGTTGATGACAGCCAACAACCATAGTGCTGACAAAGGACCCAGGGGAATAAGAAGGACTATAGATGTGCTCGACAGTATAGGGATGCCCCATACCGGAACATGGAAGAACAGCGCTGAGATGGACAGCCTCTCACCACTGATAGTTGAGAAAAACGGACTACGACTCGCTTTCCTGAATTATACTTACGGAACAAATGGCATAATTGTCCCTCCTCCTTCTAAGGTCGCATATATTGACACATCGCTTATTGTAAAAGACATACGAAAAGCCGGCAGCAAAAACAGTGACCTTATTGTTGTCTTCATCCACTGGGGTATAGAATATGACTCTATTCCATCAGCAGTACAAAAGCGTACTGCTGAATCGCTCTTCAGAAACGGAGCCGATATCATAATAGGCTCACATCCACATGTCTTACAACCCATGGAAGCTGTAACTACCACTGACGGATTGAAGAAACCACTTGTGTGGTCAATAGGTAATTTTGTGTCAAATCAGAGGAAGAGGAGAAGTGACGGAGGCGCTGTGGTAATGCTTAGTATTACTAAAAAGAACAACACAATAACAATAGATGATGCAGGTTATATACTCACATGGGTCTATGTACCCAATGAAAACGGTAAACGACAATTCTATGTATTGCCATGTTCAGAATATGAAGATAATCCATCTTTCTTTCAGAACTCATATAACTATCAGTCAATGATGGTGTTTATCAACGACTCCAGGAGACTGATGGGAAGAATGAACCGGGGATTCAACGAATATATTAAGACTGATCAGCAATGGATTGAAGTTGAGAGATAATCTTACCATCTTTTTATATCTTTACCCAATAATAACTCAAATAATGGAGAGCTCAATAATTATACTGGCCACCACAGCTGTTACTCTTGGATTTGTCCATACGCTTATCGGGCCTGATCATTACCTGCCTTTCATCGTCATCAGCGAGGCCAGGAAATGGAATCTCAGGAAGACACTGCTGATAACCTTTTTATGTGGCATTGGTCATGTTCTGAGTTCAATCATCCTTGGGTTCATTGGGATTGCTGCTGGCATTTCTCTCTCCAGACTTGAGTTTTTTGAATCTTTCAGAGGTAACATCGCTGCCTGGCTGCTGATAGCTTTCGGGCTTGTTTATGCAATTATAAGCATCCGCAATCTCTACAGGAAGAAGAGTCACACCCACAGCCATACGCATCCTGATGGCACCAGACATGACCATATACACAACCACCGGCATGATCATTCACACATCCACGATACTGACAAGGCTAATGTAACCCCCTGGGTTTTGTTTCTCATTTTCGTTTTCGGACCCTGTGAGCCCCTCATCCCACTTGTGATGTATCCGGCAGCAGAGAACAACATAAGTGGAGTGGTTGTTGTCTCACTTCTCTTTGCAGCAGCAACAATAGGAACAATGATGACCATTGTTCTGGCATTCAGACTGGGGTTCAACCGCATTAACATGAAACCGGTGGAGAAATATGCCAACGTAATTGCAGGCCTTACAATCTTTCTCTCAGGTCTTGCAATACAATTCCTTGGGTTATAACCCATCGCCATACAGTCATAAAGTTATCTTTCAGGAGGTTAATGACAAATAATATTCGTAGATTTGCATAAAATATTTTATAATGAGTTTTGATTACAACACACAGAGAAAAAGGATGGCGTTACCTGAATATGGCAGGAATGTTCAGAAGATGATTGAGCATATTAAATCAATTGAGGATCCGGAAGAAAGGAACAGAGCCGCCAGAACAATAATTCAGATAATGGGTAATCTTAATCCCAACCTGAGAGATGTTGCAGACTTCAAACATAAGCTATGGGATCATCTTATGATAATTGCAAACTTTGATCTTGATATTGACTCACCATATCCTGCTCCTGATATACTTAAGCTGGTTGAAAAGCCAAACAGAGTTCCATACAATACAGGAGAGATCAGGTATATGCACTACGGAAGAATAGTTGAGCTGATGATAGAGAGTGCCATAGGCATGGAAGAGGGTGAAGAGAAGGAATATCTCATTACTCTGATTCTTAACCAGATGAAGAAGGATTATCTCACATGGAACAAGGGCCTTGTATCAGACGAGGTTCTTATAAGGGACATGGAGCTAATATCAAAAGGCAGACTTAAAGTTGGTGAAAACATAAAAATACTTGAAGCGAGAGACCTCGTATCGCAACAACGGCCAAAACAACAGGGCAGGTTCCAGGGGAGACAACAGGATAAGCATCAGAACAGGTCGGGCAAACAGATGGGTAAGAAGAAGTATAAAAACTCTCATTAATGGGAACCTTTGCAGTAACCGGAGGCAGAAGACTGCATGGTGATATTACGCCTCAGGGAGCCAAGAATGAAGCCTTGCAGGTGATATGTGCTACCTTACTCACAAATCAACAGGTCATTATTGGGAATGTCCCTGATATCAGGGATGTGAATATGCTCATTACCCTGATGAAAAATCTTGGTGTAAAGGTAGATAAAAGAGGCCGTGGTGAATGGTCTTTTTGTGCCGCCGACATCAACCTTGATTATCTTTCAACTGCCTCATTCAGGGATCAAAGTGTCAGCCTGAGAGGATCAATAATGGTTGTTGGACCACTGCTTGCCAGGTATGGCAGAGCGATGATACCACAACCAGGTGGCGACAAGATAGGCCGCCGCAGAGTTGATACTCATTTTGAGGGCTTTCAGAAGCTGGGTGCTGACTTTGAATATCTCCATGAAGAGTCATTCTTCAGAGTGAAAGCCAGGAGACTGAAAGGGAGTTATATTCATCTTGACGAAGCATCTGTTACAGGCACGGCAAACATTATTATGGCGGCTGTACTTGCAGAGGGCAGAACAACAATATATAATGCCGCATGCGAACCATATGTGCAACAGCTATGCCGTATGCTTGTTTCAATGGGTGCCTCTGTAACAGGTATTGGCTCAAATCTGCTGCATATTGACGGGGTAAAAGAGCTGGCAGGCTGTAATCACACAATTCTGCCCGATATGATTGAGATAGGCTCATTCATTGGCATGGCTGCAATGACAGAGTCAGAGATAACAATAAAGAATGTGTCATGGGAGAATCTGGGAATAATACCTGACTCATTCAGACGCCTTGGAATTAAGCTTCAACACCGGGATGATGATATATTTGTTCCGGCACAAAAACATTTTCAGATTGAGACATTCATCGATGGTTCAATCATGACAATTGCCGATGCCATCTGGCCAGGCCTTACTCCCGATCTGCTGAGCGTCTTTCTGGTTACAGCCACTCAGGCTAAAGGATCAGTACTGATACATCAGAAGATGTTTGAAAGCAGATTGTTCTTCGTTGATAAACTGATAGATATGGGTGCCCAGATAATACTTTGTGATCCTCACAGGGCAACAGTTATCGGGCACGACAGAAAATTCAGACTGCGGTCAACCACAATGTCATCACCCGATATACGTGCGGGAGTGGCTCTGCTTATTGCAGCAATGTCAGCTGAAGGAGTAAGCTATATACATAACATTGAGCAGATAGACAGAGGGTATGAACAGATAGACACACGCCTGAATGATTTGGGTGCAGAAATAATAAGAATAGATTAAATACTGCTATGGATATAAATTCAGTTATTACATATGATTCGCCATTGCCAGCTGGTCACTATTCACAGGCAGTGGTTGCTGGCAATATGATCTTCGTATCAGGCCAGATACCTGTTGCTCCACTTACCGGAGACAAAATAACAGGAGGCATAAGTGAACAGACTCTCCAGGTATTAAACAATATGTTGAATATTGTCAAAGCAGCCGGAGGAGATCTGAGTACTATTGTTAAGACAACGATTTATATTACTGACATTGGCAACTGGGAGGAGATAAACAGGGTTTACGCTGATTTCTTTGGCTCATACCATCCGGCAAGAAGTATTGTACAGGTTGCCAATCTGCTTTATAATAGCAAAATCGAGGTTGAGGCAGTAGCATTCATGTATTAGATTGACACTTTGTCAGTTTTTTACTTTATGGCCGGCATTTTGTTATAAGGCCTGATATATTAATTTATGTAAAATGGTTAAGAAGAAGCATACTGAAGAAGAGCCGCATAAAAGTGCTCATAAAAAGACTATACCGGTAGAGAATGAGGCTGAAGGCACCATGACAGAAGCATCAGAAGGTAACAACAGTCAGGATGAAGAGGCAAAAAAAGAAAATGCAGAGCAAGAGCTGACAGCCAAACTGGCAGAGATGCAGGACAAGTACCTGCGCCTATCCGCTGAGTTTGACAACTACCGTAAGAGAACGCTGAAGGAGAAAATGGATATCACCAAAACAGCCGGTGAATCAGTGATTATAAGTATTCTGCCGGTAATTGATGATTTTGAAAGAGCCATACAATCAATAGAGTCTACCAGCGACATTGACTCTGTCAAGGCAGGCATAAGCCTGATATACAATAAAATGGCTGACTTTCTGAAACAGAACGGCGTGAAAGAGATAGAGTCGTTCAATGCAGACTTTGACAGTGATATTCATGATGCAGTAACAAAAATTGCTGCAGCAGAAGAATCAATGAAGGGAAAAGTGGTTGATGTGATTCAAAAAGGATACACTCTTAATGAAAAGATCATACGTCACCCTAAGGTAGTTGTCGGTGAATAATAAAAAGTAGGGATCAATATATGTCCAAGAGAGATTACTATGAGGTTCTGGGGGTTTCAAAGAACGCCGCCAAGGATGAGATAAAAAAGGCATACCGTAAACAGGCATTGAAATATCATCCTGACAAGAACCCTGGAGACAAAGAGGCAGAAGAAAAATTCAAGGAGGCTGCTGAGGCATATGAAATACTCAGCAATGATGAGAAACGTGCCAGATATGACCAATACGGTCATGCAGGCATGGGCAATAACATGGGTGGCTTTGGTGGAGGAATGACCATGGAAGACATCTTTGCCTCTTTCGGTGATATTTTTGGAGATGCTTTTGGAGGAGCCTTTGGTGGCAGAGGACGTAGCAGCAGGTCACGTGTAAACAAGGGCAGTAACCTGAGATTAAAGGTGAAACTCACTCTTGAAGAGTTTGCCCGTGGAGCAGAGAAGAAGATCAAGGTATCAAAATATGTCACCTGCAATACCTGTGGAGGTACAGGAGCAGCATCACCATCTGATGTTGTAACATGCACAGCATGTGGTGGCACTGGCCATACTGTAAGGGTCATGAATACCATTCTCGGACAGATGCAGACCTCAGCACCTTGTAATGTTTGTGGTGGTGAAGGCAAGGTGATTAACAAAAAGTGCCATAAATGCTATGGAGAGGGTATAGTTCAGGCTGAAGAGGTTATACCTCTCTCAATACCTGCAGGACTCTCACCAGGGATGCAGCTCTCTGTCTCCGGCAAAGGTAACGCTGCCAGAAGAGGTGGCATAAACGGCGACCTGATATTGCTTATCGATGAGGAACCACACCCTGAACTTATCAGAGAGGGTAATGACCTTATATATAATCTTTTCATCAGTATACCTGATGCCATCCTGGGCTCACACGTTGAGGTGCCGACAATAGAAGGCAAGGCAAGAATAAAGATAGACGCAGGGACACAGGGAGGTAAGATACTCAGGCTGCGCGGCAAGGGACTGCCGGATGTAAATGGCTATGGCCGTGGCGATCTGCTTGTGAATGTAAACGTGTGGATACCCAAAAACCTTAGCAAGGAAGAACAAAAAGCCTTTGAACAATATAGGAATTCAGCCACCTTCACTCCAAAGCCTGATGCCGATGATAAAGGCTTCTTTGACAGGGTTAAAAACTACTTCTCGTAAACATCTAATTATCAAAATACAAGGCTGAAGTGAAAATAGTATCCGTTTCAGCCTTTTTTTATATCTTTAAATTCGGAAATTAGTTATTAGCAATACATCATTATGATTTTGTTTGAAGCA
>QKCK01000047.1 GCA_003245695.1 Bacteroidota bacterium
CTGTCACTGATTTCCAGTATAACATCTGAGGTATCCAGACAATAAATGCCGAGATAATTATTATTAGCAGAAGAAATTTCTTCTTTACCAGCATTACTGTCTTCTCTTTCAGATCGCCAATGCTTTGCACCCCATAAAGAAAGAAGACTACAATTATAATAATATTGGTAGGTCTTACCAGGGTAATAAGGCCTGATAGCAGACCTGTTAATACCGATAGTCTGATACCTGGCTTTGTGTGCCATTTTATTGTAAGCCAGATAAATAAGGAAAACAGACAGAAGCTGTATGTGTGTGACATCAATCCCTCATAAGTGGAATACCAGAAGATGTTGGTACCAAAGAAAATAGCTCCTATAACAAGCCCCGCCACAAGGTCGCTGCAGAAGCTAAGAAGTGTCTTTCTGAGAAAGATCAACCCAATGGCAAGATAGAATATCGTACCCATCAGCAGGGCGATTTTATATGGTTCAGAGAAGCCTCCTGTATCAGCGCCTGTAATTATTGCTGCAACATGACCAATAAAAAAGAAGGGGAGATACATTACTGACATCCCCATAGTTGTTTTGATTATATACTTGCCATTTGGCGCAGTCTCAGGCCAGAAGATGAACTTATGCGGACCATTATAGTCATCCTTGAACTTCAGACCAAGATCATGATATATAAATGTGGCTGGGAGATATGAATAGTAAGACACGGCATCAAACTGGATTACCCTGCCCTCATATTTATATGGTTTGAATGAGAAGATAGTAATCATCACCGATAATAATGCTGCAATTATTACCATTGATGAGAACCATTTTATGGCATGCCTCCCATAATAAGGGATCTTATATAGAATTCCAAAGCCATCGCCTGGCCTGATTTTTTTCCCTTCGTGTCTCTTCCTGGCATTGTATCTTACGGGAACCTCTGCAAACAAAGCTCCAGGCAAGGTTAATGCTTTCATCATAAGCTCTGTCTCAAATCCGAATCGTTTCTCCCTTAAAGTCAGTTTGTCAAAGGTCTCTTTTCTGATAGCTTTATATCCACAGGTGAGATCTGTTATCCTCATTCCAGTCATCAATGTTGCAAGGAATGAAAAACCCTTGTTTGCAGCGGTTGTGATACGGGGAGCCTGATTTGAAGAACCACCGGTCATAAAACGTGATCCTCCTGCCATTGTCAGGTTATGGTTATTCATGACGGTAAGTAGCAGAGGAATGTCTTCGGGATTTAACTCATCATCAGCATCCTGTACAAGAAGTACATCGCCGGCAGCTATCCCGGCTCCGCTGATAACAGCTGCCCCTTTGCCCATATTAACATCATGCCTGATGACTTTTATCCCGTCCGATGATTTTATATATTCTGAAACAGTCTCATACGATCTGTCTGTACTGCCGTCATCTACAACAATTATCTCAACATCACTGACAAAGTCGGGATATAATATGCCTTTTATCTTATCGAGGGTTGAGATAATCAGCCCCGATTCATTAAACAGAGGGATAATAACAGATAATCGCATCAAAAAAATTTTCTATAATAATAACAATATTTTTTTGTTCTCATTTGAACTTTACCAATCATGTTTTGCTATAATAACGCAAATATATGTCTGATATTCAGAGTCTGGCCTGACAGCAAAACCGATGCCGATATCAGTGAGTGATGATGACCATTCGTCAAGCCCCAGGAGATGAATACGATGACGGTAACCGCCCTTTGCATCATCTTCATCTATTATAAGCTGCCTGATTGCATCTTCACCATCGCGACTACCTGCTGCAAGCGATTCAAAGTAGTTGTCACTCTTATTCTTAAGCCAGTCATTGTTGAGCTTGTAACCTCTCAGTGAGATATAATGATTTATCCCGAACCCTTCCGGATCGACATGGCTGAAATAGTCACGCTTTGCCATATCATACGCCTTTGCCTCAGCAACAACTGCAAGAGTGTCGTTCCATCGCAGACTTTTATCTGATACCCTGATGTTTTTACTATATCCCAGTTCCTTGTAATACTTCTGCGGATTCTCTCTTACCTGGTTCAGATAGACAAATGCTTTTCTGGCTTCATCACGGTTTATCCGGGTGTCGTCACCGGAAGTAGCAGTCATCAAAACCAACAGCAGAGTCATCAGGATGTAACCTGACACCTTTCTCTTTTTCACTGATTCTTTTGCCATAGCTGATCTGTTTTTATATGACTGATGAATTAGATTTATATTAATCAGGGCACATATTCTTCTTGTCAAATCTTCTTTTATGTGCATGATAGGTGATGGTCAGATTAGTCTGAGCCTGATCTTTTTCTGTCATGGTATTCAGTAGCCAGAAGCACAGCGTTATAAAGGTTGGCGATACCTCCTGATGATGAAAGAGTGCTGAATGGTGCTCTGGTGTCCTTTGTCCCCGGTACTATAACCGTCATTGTTGAAGGTATATATACTGATTTCATTATTATCTTTTTTATCTCACTCCCACTGAGTTCAGGGTAATATGACTTCAGCACAGCAGCTATCCCTGCCACAACCGGAGCCGATATGCTAGTGCCGCTACCCTTTCCGTACCCGTTTCTCAGTACACAGTTATCGATCTCATAGCCTGGGGCAAAGAGATCAACACTATTATGGCCGTAGTTGGAAAACGGTGCTGCCAGCTTCTCATCATCATCTGGCATAGATGCACCTACGTTCATCCATATCTCCGACCTCATTCCATCTTCATCTATCCCTTCAGGGTAGAAAGGTATTATGTCAGTATCGGCAGCATCGTTGCCTGCTCCGTTGATGATCAGAACACCGGCCTTCTCAGCCAGTGAGACAGCCTTGCGGGCAAATTCCGGATTCATTGAGTATCTCTTTGCAAAACTGCAGTTTATAACAGAGGCACCGTTATCAATAGCATACTTCACTGCCAGATAAAAATCCTTGTCTCTCTCATCGCCGTTGGGAACGATACGTATTATCATAAGCTTTACCTTTCTGGCTATTCCTGACACACCAAAGTCATTGTTAACAGCTCCTATGACGCTGGCTACACCAGTGCCGTGAAAGGGTCCGCTGGCCCCTACATTGCCATTGCCATAATCAGAGTCGAGAAGGTCAGCAGTGTTGTCACCTATTATTCTTGCTCTAACGTCAAAATCAGGATTAAGCCTGGTATCAAGATCCTCATTCAGCGTTTTGACACGTGATGCACATGTCTCAGGGGTGAGGTTATACTTATACGCATTTAACATATAGTTCTTTGCGTTTGTGACATCCTTGTCATCTGTCTCTATTTTCTTCAGCTCCTCAGTGGTATAGTCAGCGCGTCCCAGAAATTTTGTTATTATGGTGTTAAAGGCACTCAGATTTGAGGCAACCCTTGAGTATATACGAATATCCTCTTTGTTCTTCTCTACCTCAGCAAGGTACTCTTCTCTTATCCCTGTATAGAGTTTGTATGCAGCTCTCTGCTCAGGATCAAGCGTGTCAGGCATCACCTCTTCCCAGAGCTTTTTCATTATGCCATAACAGCGAGTCAGCTCGGTAGTCTCACGCTTGATATTCTCTCCTTTAGCGTTACCCAGAAAATTCCATCCGTATATGTCATCAATAAAACCATTGTTGTCGTTGTCTTTGTTATCACCCGCTATCTCGTCCCTGTTGACCCATATCACATCGCGGAGGTCTTCATGGGTTACCTCAGCACCATTATCTATTACAGCTACAATAACTGTGTCTGATGGCATATCTCTGAGATAATTGTATGCTTTTGTTGTGCTTATCCCCAGTTTCTTGTCATCTGACGGATCAAGATGGAGCCAGCCTGTCAGTGTCTGTGCAAGAGATGGCACAGGGATAAGGAGCAGCAGGAAAATAATTTTTTTCATTTATTTAGTGATTCATCTACAGTATAGTTTAAAAAGCGGTTCAGTGGTATTAAGAGTCTCAACCTCTCAATGCTGTTAGTGATGGCATCATTGCTGTAAAAGAACTCTTCAGGAACATAGCTTGCCGGAGTGTACCTCTTCAGTTTTATCCATTCTGCATACTGAAAGTCAGCAGGGAATGGTTTAGGCACCCTGGCTGATTTTTCACCATCAAGGGTATAGTATCGGGCAAATGCCGGCTCTTCAATAATAGCCCTGAACTCATCAATATTGTCAAAGATATCCTGATGCAGAGCTTTCAGTAACGCAGTGTCAGGGCACCAGATGCCGCCTGAAAACAACGAATTGCCAGGTTCAGCATGTACATAATAGCCACCACGGGGGTTCATCTTGCCTCCTCTGGCAATGAAAGCTCCCATGTGTGTCTTATAGGGTTTTTTGTCGTGAGTGAAACGGGTGTCACGATAAATCCTGAAGACACAATCCTTTACCTGAACACCTGCAATCTCAGGATCTATTATACCTAATCCGCTTATGATCCTGCCAATGAACTCTTCATAAGTGGCTTTTGCCTCCAGGTATTTTGGTTTGTTATCATTAAACCATTCTCTGTTATTGTTTTCCTCAAGCTCCCTGAGGAATCGGAATACGTTTTTCATTATACTGATACTTTCTATACAAAAATATCGTATCCCTGAAAATAGAAGGCTAAAATATATTTAAAACTGCAGTTGTAGTCAGGGTACTTTTGTTTTACTACGGCATTATCAGTATGCGGGCTTTGTGGTGAGAATTTAAAAGAGGCATCATGAAATAGAGGGAATGGAGTGTTTTTTTTATTGGATCTGTCAATTATACTAAGCATATTTTCATATTCCATTCCTGCCCACACAGGCACTAACCGAGGTCTCGGCAATAGCAGGGGGCGAGCCCGGCGAAGCCTGCGCTGGTTGATTTACTCATTGCGGATAAATTGTCAGAAGAATCATAAGCAGCATAGCTGCGAAATCTCTGTAGGAACGGATATAATGGACTATGAAGCCACGGCGTGGCGACATCTTGTATCCTGGCTTTTGCAATCAGGGTAAAGAGATGTCACCGCTACGCGGCTCAAAACTCTGATTGATTGAATCTTCTACAGAGATATCACCGCTCTGCGGCTAATGTTTTCATATATGAGATTAAACAACAAAGAAGGCAACACGCAATGGCTGTTCACAGTTGGTGCGAACCGATGTCGCGGCGATAGGTTACTCACCACAAGACATTCTGATGAGAACATTCCCCCTTTGGCCCGGGGGGTGGTATGATTGTCACCATTAATCTGAGGAATCACTACCTCTCATTGGGATTACTCGCTGCGCTCGTGATCGCCATGAGCCCCGTAGCAAAGCTTAAATTAACCCTTCGGGTACTTTTGTTTTACTCCGGTATTATCAGTAAGCGAGCTATGTTAGATAACTGCTTCCACATATATAGGAGGGATTACTCGCTGCGCTCGTGATCCCGTGGATGGAACAGCAAAGCTTAAAATAACCCTTCGGGTATTTTTGTTTTACTCCGGCATTATCAGTAAGCGAGCTTACTGATAATACCTCCGTAAAACAAAAACCCCGCTGATGGCGGGGTTAATTTAAGCTTTGCGGAGAGAAAGGGATTCGAACCCTTGGTCCCGCGGAGCAGGACAACGGTTTTCGAGACCGCCCCATTCGACCACTCTGGCATC
>QKCK01000307.1 GCA_003245695.1 Bacteroidota bacterium
GTGTTTTAAAAGCTCTCTCAGGTTATATCCCGGGGATGCATATACTGAATCAAGGATTAAGGAGATTGAGAATAAATTTTTAGAAAAATAGTTTGCACTAATCCTTCTTTAGTAAGCAGATACAAAAGAAGGGAGAAAACCTAAACCTGAATATTTACAAACGTAGTTATTTACATTATATATGAACTCCAAGAATAAAATAGCCGTTGTTGGCATGGCCTGCCGTTTCCCTGGGGCAGACAATATTGACAACTTCTGGAAGATACTTGTTGAAGGTCAGGATACTATTACCCATTTCACTCCGGAGGTACTGGAGAAGAGCGAGTATGATTATGAGAATCTGAGGAAGAACCCTGATTACGTAGGCGCAAAGGGGGTGCTTAATGATATAGATATGTTTGATGCAGCCTTTTTTGGGTATACGCCAAAAGAGGCAGAGACAATGGATCCCCAATACAGAGTATGGTTAGAAACAGTATGGCATGCTCTTGAGAATGCCGGATGTGATCCCTTTACATATATGGGCAAGATCGGTGTTTTTGCCGGAGGGTCACTAAATACATATCTGCACAACAATATTCTTCGTAGTCAGAAGGCTATTGAACATTATGTACGTGTCAGGGGAGAATCATTTCAGCGTATGCTTGGCAATGAAGTTTCATTCCTGCCAACAAAAACAGCCTATAAATTAAATCTGAGGGGACCGGCTGTCAACGTACAGACAGCATGTTCAACATCTCTTGTTGCAGTGGCAATGTCATGCTCCTCGCTGGTAAACGGTGAGGCAGATATGTGTGTTGCCGGAGGTACCTCTATCCTCATACCCCAGGAGACCGGATATATGTACCAGGAGGGAGCTATTTCTTCTCCTGATGCTGTCTGCAGGTCATTTGACAAGGATGCAAAGGGTACTGTATTCAGTAATGGCGTGGGTGTTGTAGTCCTGAAGCGCCTTGATGACGCCCTGCGTGACGGTGATATTATCTATTCTGTGCTTACAGGATGGGCTCTTAATAACGATGGCAGTAACAAGGTAAGCTATGCCGCCCCCAGTATTGACGGACAGTGTGATGTGATAAAAATGGCACATGCTGTTGCCGGGGTCTCGGCTGAAGATATTGGTTTTATTGAGGCTCATGGAACTGCAACACTACTGGGTGACCCGGTAGAGCTGACAGCTTTGACAAACGCCTTTCGCCTTTCGACTGAAAAAAAGCAATTCTGTGGCATAGGATCTGTAAAGAGTAACATCGGACATACAGATGTGGCTGCCGGAATAGCTGGCCTAATAAAAGCATCCCTTTCAGTTTATAACAGGACAATACCTCCCAGTATCCATTTTACAGAACCAAACCCTTTCTTTGACTTTGAGGATTCTCCCTTCTATGTCATTGATAAGATTAAGCGTTGGGATGATGACAGAAAGATGATAGGAGGTGTGAGCGCCTTCGGCATTGGTGGAACAAATGTCCATGTGGTACTGGAAGAACCTCCTGTACAGCATAAGAAAACAACCGCTTCTTCTGAGTGGCCAGAGATGTTGCTCCTCTCTGCCAGATCTGAGAAAGCACTTGAGAGAAGGAAAAGAGACCTTGTCAGCTTTATCACTGAAAATCCCGGTATAGGTCTGACAGATGTTGCCTACTCATTGGCTACCTGCCGGAGCCATATGAAATACAGAAGCTTTACTATCGTCTCTGAGCCCGGAGACCTGGTTAAACCTGATGTGAAGTTCTCTGATGGTCAGACTGATAAATTTATAGCAAATATTGCTTTTTTGTTCCCCGGACAGGGAGCTCAATACCTCTCAATGGGGCAGACTCTCTATAATTCAAGCACGTACTTCCGCGAGATTATGGATCAGTGCTTTGCAATTGTCAGGAGTGAGACAGGTGAGGATCTGAAAAATATTATCTTCAGCAACCAGGATGATAAAAATGCTGAGGCCAGACTTGCTGATACCGAGATTACTCAACCCTCGCTGTTTATCATTGAATATTCTCTCGCCAGACTATATATGCATCTAGGCTTAAAGCCCTCATATCTGATAGGCCATAGCATAGGCGAATATACTGCTGCCTGTATTGCCGGGGTGTTTGATCTTCATACTGCTTTAAAGATTGTTTTGAGGAGAGGTGCTCTTATGCAGAAGATGCCTCGTGGTATGATGATGGCTGTTAAGACTGACCGTCAGAAGCTCCTTTCGCTTGCAGATAACCTCTTTGAAATTGCCGCAGAAAATGCCGATGACTTCTGTACTATATCATTTAAGAGTGCAAATGAAACTTCAGTACGTGAAAAACTGGAAGCCAACAGCATACAACCCATTCTGCTGAACACATCTCATGCATTCCATTCTTCTGATTTTGATCCGATACTTGATGAGTTCACCTCTTATGTCAGCAGTTTCAGTTTAAATAAGCCACAGATACCATTTATTTCATGTCTCACCGGTGATTTTATCACTGATGATCAGGCTGTCTCTGCCAGATACTGGGCCCAGCAGCTTAGAAACACAGTGATGTTCAAAAAGGGTATAACAACAATAACTGATAATGAGGATGTGGCATTTCTGGAAGTGGGACCAAACACACATCTCAGCTCTCTGGTTAAACAACATGAGGGTATATCAAATAAGAGAGCTGTTATTCCATCACTTGGCAAAGCCGGACAGGAACATGAAAGAACAAAGGTTTATGCCTCTTTAGGGAACCTTTATAATATTGGGATAAGCCTCGATTTTAAATCCCTGATGGCTGGTGCCAACCCTTCCAAAGTCTGGATACCTGAATATCCTTTTGAGAGAACACGTTGCTGGGTCGATTTTCAGCTCGGAGAAATAGTAGCAGACGAAACCTCAACAAATGCTGTGGCCTCTGATGATACAGAATACTCAGATCAGCAATCTGAAGTGGTGGAACTTACTACCATGGAAAAGAAGAAGCAGAAGATACTTGATATCTGGAATGCATTATTTGGCATGAGTGACATAAAACCCGATGATAACTTTTTTGATATCGGGGGACACTCATTGTTGGCTTTGCAGATACTCACCCGTATTAAAGAAGATTTAAGACAGAATGTCCCATTAAAAGCCTTCCTTGAAAACCCTACAGTAAATGGATTATGCTCATTGGTATGTGCCGATGCTGAAGAGGCAGTTGGATATAACTTTACTCATGCTACCGATCTGTCTCATCTCCCTCTTACTGATAAGCAGAAACGATTGTGGATAATATCACAGCTTGAAAAGACAAACCCTGCATATAATATTCCTTTTACTTACAGACTCAATGGTGACCTTAACCTTGAAGTCTTTAAGCAGACATTGAATATACTCTTCAACAGACATGATATCATGTTTGCAACATTTCATCAGGATAATGATGAACCATACTGCAGGATTGAAACTCATAACGTTGATATTGAGATGATTGATATCTCAACGGAATCGAAGGAGGAGAGGGAAAGAAGGACATATGAGTTTATTGGTGAAGACTCTCGCCGTTATTTTGATATCGAAAAAGGTCCTCTGTACAGGCTTTTCCTGTTAAAGCACTCAGATACTGAGCATTATTTTCATGCCAATATCAGTCACCTCATATTTGACGGATGGTCATGGGGAGTATTTGTAAATGATCTGAATGTAATCTATAATAGTCTTATTGACAATAAAGCCGTTCCACTTGAACCGCTTCCGGTGCAGTATTATGACTATGCTTTATGGGAAACGGCATCTGAGAACCAACAGAATGAGGCAAAGCTGACAAAATTCTGGATTGATTATCTCGATGGCGTATCTCCTGTTCTTAGTTTCCCATATGATTATGTTCGTGACAGCACATATACCGGCCTTGGAGAGAAAGTACATATAAAGATACCAGAAGAAGTATCTGTTCGTCTTAAGACTCTGACAAAGCATGAGAATGCAACCCTCTTTTCAACCCTGCTGTCAGCCTTTGGTGTCTTACTTCATAAATATTCAGGTGATAGTGATATTTGTATAGGCACACCCGTTTCTAACAGACCTACATCTACTCTTGAGAATGTCTTTGGGATGTTCATCAACACTACAGTGATAAGGATGAAGATTGATTCTTCCGATACCTTTGGCACGTTAATGAAAAGTATCAAGGACTCAGCTATAGATGCCATCTCAAATAAGGAGCTGTCATTTGAGAAGGTGGTGGAGGCTGTAAATCCCGCACGTACCTTTAATATGAATCCACTCTTCCAGGCATGCTTTGCATGGCAGAGCAATCTGAGCATTCCAATAGACCTGAAGAATCTGAAGGGAGAGAGAGTAACGGTAAGTGAAGGGATAGCTCCTTTTGACCTTACTTTCTATATGTGGGAGAACGGTGATATTATTGAAGGTGAGATCGAGTTTAACAGCTCTCTCATAAGGATGGAGACAGCTGAAGCGCTGAAAGAGAACTTTATCACTCTTGTGAAGAACCTGGCTGACAATATTGATCTTCCGGTAAGCTCTGTTAAGATGATATCTGAAGAAGAGGTGGCGCTTATAAACAGCTTTAACAATACAGCCACTGATTATCCGGCAGAGAGAACCGTAGCTTCACTTTTTGAAGAACAGGCAGAACTCTTCCCTGAAAAGACAGCTATCTCTTTTAAATCAGATTCTTTAACATACAGTGAATTAAATAAGAAGTCAAATCAGCTGGCAGGTGCTCTTAGAGAACTAGGTGTAACAACCGACACTCCCGTGGCTGTTCTTTGTGAGAAGTCGCTGGAAATGGTAATAGCACTGTTAGGCATTCTTAAGGCCGGTGGGTGTTATGTTCCTATCGATCCGGAGTATCCTGAACAGAGACTAAGATTTATAATCGAAGATTCAAAATGCCGCATCCTGCTTACGCAGAATAAGTTCATAGCACTAGCGCCTTCAGATATAAAGGTATTTGATCTTAACTCCGGCCTTGCTTTCCGGGGAGAAACCGTTAATCCTCAGATTACTGGCCACTCTTCCGATCTGGCATACATAATGTATACCTCAGGTACTACAGGTACGCCCAAAGGAAGTATGATAATGAACAAAAGCATTGTAAGACTTGTGAGAAACACAAATTACATTGACATAAAGAATGATGACAGGATACTTCTTACAGGTGCAATTGTTTTCGATGCCTCTACCTTTGAGATATGGGGGACACTGTTGAATGGTGGAACCCTCTTTATTGCACAGAAAGAGACAATTCTTGATGTCAAAGAGCTTGGCAGGGCACTTGAAGAAAATAAAATTACAATTCTCTGGCTGACATCACCTCTGTTTACCCAAATAGCAGAACAACGTACTGACATATTCTCAGGACTCAGGTATCTGCTGGTTGGAGGGGATGTTCTGTCACCTTCTCATATTAATAAAGCCAGGTTAGAAAATCCGGAACTGAAGATCATTAATGGATACGGACCTACCGAAAACACAACATTTTCCACAACTTTTCATATAGATAGGGAGTACCAGAATAATATTCCAATTGGAAAGCCAATAAGCAATTCTACTGCATATATATTTGATCAGAATCTGAATCTTCAGCCCATTGGGGTAATGGG
>QKCK01000058.1 GCA_003245695.1 Bacteroidota bacterium
GTCAATTATGGATATGCATCATGGTCTTTGGGTTTCAACAGGAAGGAAAACTGGGCTGCCGGCATCTGTTATGTCAACTATGGTGATTTCACTGCTGCTGATGAATCAGGTAATATAACAGGTGAGTTCAGGGCGTCAGAGTATGCTATGAACATCATCTATTCAAGAGAGCTTGACTCATCATTCACAGTAGGTGTTAACCTCAAACCCATCTTCTCTACCCTTGAGCGATATACCTCAACAGGTATATGCGTTGATATAGGAGTAACATATAATAATCCTGATCTGCTTCTCTCTGCCGGTCTGGTTGTAAAAAATGCCGGCGTGCAGATAAAAACGTATACAGGAGAAAAAAGAGAACCTCTGCCTTTTGAGGTCCAGGCAGGCATAACAAAGGGGCTGAATCATGCCCCCTTCAGGTTCACTCTTACATTACGGCATCTTGAGAAGTATGACCTCACATATGACTACGACACTGAAGATGATAGTGATGGGTTTGCTGAGGATATATTGCGTCATGTAATACTGGGAGTGGAGCTCGTCCCCGGGAAGAACTTCTGGGCGGCAGCAGGCTTTAATTATCAGCGCAGGGCAGAGATGCGTACCAGCACCAGAACAGGGACCACAGGACTATCATTTGGCATGGGCTTTAATGCAAAGACTTTTTCACTGGCTTATGGCAGGGACACATATCATCTGGCAGGCTCTGCAAACCACTTCTCACTGGTACTATATCCTGAAATGATATTCAAAAATATCCACAGGCAATAATTTCATTGTCTTTTACAGTTACCTTTGTATTTCTATGGAAAGAAAGAAATTTATCATCGCCGTTGATGGTTATTCATCATGTGGGAAAAGCAGTTTTGCCAAAGCCATTGCCCAGAGGCTGGGTTATCTTTTCATTGACTCCGGGGCAATGTACAGGGCAGCCACACTCTTTTTCACCAGGGAGAGCCATGCAAAAGAGGGGGCAGCTGACAGGGATGCTATCGTCAACCGGCTGCAGGAGGTGAATGTGGAGTTCAGATGGAATGAGCTGACACGGCATAATGACACCTGCCTCAATGGCGAGAATGTTGAGAGGGAGATACGTGAGAGTATTGTGTCATCAAATGTGAGTGCAGTGAGCAAGATACCGGAGGTGAGGGAGAAGATGGTAACGCTGCAGCGTAAGATGGGTGAGAACGGCGGCATAGTTATGGATGGCCGTGACATCGGCACCGTGGTCTTCCCTGATGCTGAGATAAAGATCTTTATGACTGCATCACCTGAGATAAGGGCCAAGAGAAGATACCTCGAGCTTATTGAGAAAAAGATGGAGGCTGACCTGGCCTCTGTGCTGAGAAATATAACAGAACGCGACAGGATAGATGAGTCAAGGGCAGTTAGCCCACTTCGCAAAGCCAGTGACGCAATAGTACTTGATAACAGTTATATGACCCCTGAAGAACAGATGATCTGGTTTATGGATATATATAACCAAAAATCAAAAGATGAAGGTAGAGATTGAGAGCACCTCAGGATTCTGCTTTGGCGTGGAAAACGCCGTCACAATAGCCGGGCAGGCTCTTGCCAGCGGTGAAAAGGTCTATTGTCTGGGTGAGATAGTACATAATGATAATGAGGTGGAGCGCCTCCGCAGCCTTGGCCTTATTACCATTGACTATGACAGCTTTACAAAGCTTCATGACTGTAAGGTACTTATACGGGCCCATGGAGAGCCTCCGGCAACATACGACACGGCAAGGAGAAACAACATCACTCTTATTGATGCCACCTGCCCGATAGTGCATACGCTGCAGGAGCGGATAAGAAGAGCCTGGATACAGGCTGTAAAGGAAGGTAGCCAGATAGTTATATATGGTAAGAAGGGTCATGCCGAGGTAATAGGTCTCCTCGGTCAGATTGATGGCGACGCTATCCTCGTCAGCAATGTAAGTGACCTTGAGAAGCTTGATTACAACAGGAGCATCTATCTCTTCTCACAGACCACAATGAGTAAATCAGAATTTGAAAAGCTGGCGCGAACTATAAGAGACAATATTGAGACAGAGAAAAACAGGGGCAGTAACGTCACTCTGAAAGTATTTAACACCATCTGTGGTCAGGTATCAAGGAGAGAACCACGAATAAGGGAGTTTGCCAGAAAACATGACGTCATTGTCTTTGTGAGTGGAAAGGGAAGCTCAAACGGTAAGATGCTGTTTGAAGTCTGCAGCAGTGAAAACAGTAACAGCCACTTTATCTCATCACCATCTGAGATTGAAAAGGGATGGTTTGCCGGAGCAGCTACTGCCGGGATATGTGGGGCCACGTCAACACCTAAATGGCTTATACGTCAGGTAGCTGACGCCATTGAAGTGTTATAATATTGTTATGATTTTGAGTATTGTGCCCAAAAAAATGTATTACATTTGCAACTTGGTAAAATTTTATTAAAAACGTAAAATGGGTAAAATTAAAAGAATAGGAGTTCTTACCTCAGGAGGAGATGCCCCCGGAATGAATGCTGCAATCCGTGCGGTGACCCGTACAGCAATATATAATGGGCTTGAAGTAGTTGGGATACGACATGGTTACCAAGGTCTGATAAACGCAAATTTCAAGCCACTGAAAGCATCAAGTGTCAGCGACATTATTCAGCGTGGCGGTACGATACTTAAGACTGCACGTTGCATGGAGTTCAAGACAACCGAAGGAAGAAAGGTTGCCTTTGAGAATCTGAAAGCCGCAGAGATAAATGGTGTTGTGGTGATAGGTGGTGATGGTACCTTTACAGGAGCCAGACTCTTCAATGAGGAGTTTGATATTCCTTTTGTAGGTATCCCCGGTACTATAGATAATGACATCTATGGCACCGACTACACAATAGGCTATGACACAGCACTCAACACTGTGGTAGAGTGTGTTGACAAGATACGCGATACTGCCAGTGCACACAACAGGATGTTCTTTGTTGAGGTGATGGGTGCAGAGGCCGGTCATATTGCTCTTTACAGCGGTATTGCAGGAGGCGCTGAAGCCATAGTGATACCTGAGATAAAGGGTGAGGCTGATAACCTGAAGGAGAAACTTGAAGGCAACAACAGGAGGAAGAAATCGAGTAACATCATTATTGTTGCTGAAGGCGATGAGACTGGGGGTGCAATGGCCCTGGCGGAGAAGCTGAAGCCTTCATTCCAGGACTATGACATCAGGGTCTCCATCTTAGGACACCTGCAGCGTGGCGGGTCTCCCAGTGCCACCGACAGGGTTAACGCCAGCCGTCTGGGTGTGGCAGCCGTTGAAGCACTGCTCGACGACCAGAAGAGTGTTATGGTAGGATTACAAAACAATGAGATCGTTCTTGTTCCTTTCCGCAAAGCTGTGAAGCTGCATAAAGATGTTAACAGGCAACTGGTCGACATCATTGATATTTTGAATGTATAATTGATTATACACAAATATTGCCGGGGCTGTCTCACGACAGCCTTTTTTATTTCCGTCACTCCGGCAACTTTTTTACTTTTGTGTAAAAGAATAAAAGATGGCACAGTCAAGAGTATATTTTACAGATCTGAACAGTTCTCCTTCAAACAATCTGCTTAAGAAGCTGGAGAAGCTGCTTCGTGTTACCGGCTTTGATGAGATAGATATGGATCATAAAATGGTTGCTCTCAAGGTACATTTTGGAGAACCGGGCAACCTTGCTTACCTGAGACCTAACTATGCATTTCTTATATCATCGATGGTGAGGTCAAAGGGAGGCAAGCCTTTTCTTACTGACGCCAACACCTTATATCATGGCAGGAGATCCAATGGCCCTGATCATCTTGAGGCTGCCTTTGAGAATGGGTATAACCCGCTGAGTGCCGGGTGTCCTGTTGTCATTGCCGACGGTATCAAAGGATCGGAATACAGGGAGATAGTCATCAACCAGGAGTATACAAAGAGTGCCAAAATAGGTGCTGCTGTTGCTGATGCTGATGTCATCATCTCTCTGAATCACTTTAAGGGTCATGAGCAGACAGGTTTTGGAGGGGCATTGAAGAATCTAGGCATGGGTTGTGCCTCTGTGGGTGGCAAGCTCTTCCTGCACTCAGGCAATGCGCCTGCCATCCATGCCAGGAACTGTACAGGCTGCGGTGCCTGCGAAGACAACTGTGCTCATAACGCTGTCCATCTCAATGATGAAGGCATAGCAGTGATAGATGAAGATCTCTGTGTGGGATGCGGACAGTGCGTGGCAGTATGCCAGTTCGATGCGGCAAGAGTGGTATGGGGCGATAATGCCGATATCCTCTCCAGAAAGATAACAGAATATACCCTTGCCGCTATCAACGGCAAACCGTCACTGCACATAAACTTTATCATGAACGTCTCTCCCGACTGCGACTGCTGGGGGCATAATGACATACCCCTTGTTGCTGACATAGGCATCGCTGCATCAACAGATCCTGTGGCACTCGATAAGGCCTGTGCCGATATGGTTATGGCAGCACCGGCATATCCCGGAAGCAGGATAACAGCAGAGAGAGATGACACCATGACCGGGGTTGACAAATTTGCCCTGGCCCACCCTCGTGCCAACTGGATGACAGCACTGAGTCACGGTGAGAAGATAGGTCTCGGGTCGGTGAATTATGAGTTAATTAAAGTTTGACATTCATATTGTCTCAAGTCAATACTTTCGTTAACTTTGAAATTGTCAGAGTTGAATATTAATAACAGTAACATGGGAGATTCAATAGGTTCAGATCCGGGAGATCAGTTGCAACCACAACACAGTGCTCCTGCAAAGAAACAGATACTTGTTGTAGAAGACGACTGGAACAGTCAGAGGTATTATGAGCATCTTCTTTCATCAACGTATGATATCTATACCTCCTCTACGAGTGTAAGTGCCTCGGCCCTGCTTGAAGAGTTTGTCTTTGATCTTGTCATAATGGATATCATGATTATAGGTGAGGAGAATGGTTTGGCTCTCACCCGCAAGCTGAGGTCTATGCCTGAGTATAAGGCTGTTCCTGTGATAGCTGTCTCAGCCTATGCTTTCCCTGAGGATAAAGCCAGGGCTTTGGAGGCAGGCTGCAATGAGTTTCTTCCCAAGCCTGTCAAGAAGGATGATCTCCTTGCTGTGATAAATAAATATCTGAAGAATTAATAAAAAAATTACTACTTTTGCACACCCTTCAGCAGTAAGGGTATTCCGGGGTGTAGCACAGTTGGCTAGCGCGCCACGTTCGGGACGTGGAGGTCGGAAGTTCGAGTCTTCTCACCCCGACCAAAGCCAAAGCCTGTCCCCGCTTTTTAGCGGGGCGGGCTTTTTTATTTTTCCTAAGCATTGACAGCTTGCTGGAAAAAGCGAAGGAAAAATAAAAAAGCCCGGAAGCGAGCACAGCGAGCGTCAGGCTTTGGCTTTGAAGGCGTATACTGGAAGTCCGCCCTGACAGAACGGAGTGAGTGGCAGGGCAATCTTCTCACCAACCTATCAGTTATATACTAAATCTTCATAGCAACCATGACTCTTTTATTTCCCCTGACCATGCACCACCG
>QKCK01000165.1 GCA_003245695.1 Bacteroidota bacterium
GAAAAAAATAATTGAGGAGCATCAGGGGACAATACTGGTAGAGAGTCAAACCAACAGAGGAACAAGAATAATAATTTTCCTTCCAAAAAATCAAAGAAATGAAAAAGGCATCTATTCTTCTCGCCGAGGATGATCATAACCTTGGATCATTATTAAAGAATTATCTGGCACTAAAAGAGTATGATCCATTACTCGTTACTGATGGGGTTCAGGGACTGAAGGCTTTCAAAAAAGGCAAATTCACACTCTGCATACTCGATGTGATGATGCCGGAGATGGATGGATTTACCCTGGCAAAGGAAATAAGAACGATTGATTCTGAGATACCTATCATTTTCCTTACTGCGAAGAACCTCAAGGAAGATATTTATGAGGGGTTCAAATCAGGAGCCGACGATTATATGACCAAGCCCTTTACCATGGAAGAACTGGTATACCGTATCGAAGCGGTGTTAAGAAGAGTCACAAAGGACAATGGCCCACGGGAAAACAATTATCAGATAGGCGAGTTCTCGTTCGACACCCTTAAACAGCTTCTTACATGTGGAGATCAAATAGTAAAACTTACCACAAAAGAGAGTGAGTTGCTTGAACTGCTTTGCCGCCATAAAAATGAAATACTCGAACGCAACTTCGCTCTAAAGTCAATCTGGATTGACGATAACTATTTTAATGCAAGGAGTATGGATGTGTATATAACTAAACTCCGTAAATATCTCAAGAAAGATCCAACTATCGAGATACTAAATATACATGGTAAGGGATATAAACTTCTATGTTAAAAAAAATACCCCGTCAGTTGGTTAGGACTGCGGGGTTTGAGTTTAGGTTAGTTTCAGGGTTTTTGACACAATATCGTAATATCTTTGCTTCAAATCCCAATCGTTCGCTAAGGTAATATTTTATTGGTATTTCCAAAAGGATCATTAAAAAAAATTAAATTTTTCTTAAATTTTCCCTAATCCAGCTTAAGTACTGCCAGAAATGCCTGTTGCGGCACCTCTACATTACCTATCTGTCGCATACGCTTTTTCCCTTTCTTCTGCTTCTCAAGAAGTTTTCTCTTTCTTGTTATGTCTCCACCGTAGCATTTAGCTGTCACATCCTTGCGGACTGCCTTCACAGTCTCCCTGGCAATGATCTTGGCACCTATGGCTGCCTGGATAGCTATATCAAATTGCTGACGCGGAATAAGCTCTTTCAGCTTTTCACACATTCTCCTGCCAAAGTCATAGGCATGACCACGATATATAAGTGTAGAAAGAGCATCCACCATCTCGCCGTTGAGAAGGATATCAAGCCTTACCAGGTCTGCATCCTTATAGCCGGTAATATGATAATCAAAGGAGGCATAACCCTTGGATATACTCTTCAGTTTGTCGTAGAAGTCAAAGACTATCTCTGAGAGAGGCATATCAAAGGTAACCTCTACCCTGTCGCTTGTCAGATATATCTGGTTCTTCATTATTCCCCTTTTCTCAATACATAAGGTCATAATTGGTCCAAGGAATTCTGACTTTGATATTATCTGGGCATGGATATATGGTTCCTCAATTGTATCAATTGTTGTAACGGCAGGCAGGCCCGAGGGATTATGGACATCCACTATCTCTCCCTTTGTTGTAAGAACTCTGAACGAGACATTTGGCACGGTTGTAATTACATCCATATCAAACTCCCTGTCAAGACGTTCCTGTATTATCTCCATATGAAGAAGACCAAGGAATCCGCAGCGGAAACCAAAACCGAGTGCAGCTGAAGACTCAGGAACAAAAGTGAGTGATGCGTCATTGAGCTGAAGTTTCTCTATTGAGGCACGCAGATCTTCATAGTCATCGGCATCTACAGGATATATACCTGCAAATACCATAGGTTTTACCTCTGAGAAACCAGATATTGCAGCACCACAGGGCCTATCCACATGGGTAATGGTATCACCTACCTTTACCTCTGCCGAGTTCTTTATGCCGGAAATAATATATCCCACATCGCCTGCCCTTAAAACGTCTCGCGGCTCACGTTTTAACCGTAGAACGCCAATCTCATCAGCATCATACTGACGGCCGGTATTTACAAACTTGACCAGCTCATGATTCCTTATGGTTCCGTTATATATTTTAAAATATGCTATGATGCCTCTGAAAGAGTTAAACACTGAGTCGAAGATGAGTGCTTCAAGGGGTGCCTCAGGATCTCCTTTTGGAGGAGGTATTCTGGTAATAATATCTTCAAGTATTCTGTCTATTCCCATCCCTGTCTTGCCGCTGGCTTCGATTATCTCCTCTCTTTCACACCCGATAAGATCAACTATCTGATCCTTCACCTCTTCGGGCATGGCGCTTGCCATGTCCATTTTATTAAGGACAGGTATAATTTCAAGCCCGTGATCAAAAGCCATATAAAGATTTGATATTGTCTGTGCCTGTATTCCCTGTGTAGCATCTACAACCAGCAGAGCACCCTCACATGCAGCAATTGACCTTGAGACCTCATAAGAAAAATCGACATGACCCGGGGTATCAATAAGGTTTAAAGCATAACGCTGACCATTATACTCATAGCTCATTTGTATGGCATGGCTTTTTATTGTAATACCGCGTTCTCTCTCCAGGTCCATGTCATCCAGCACCTGATCCTGAAACTCGCGGGCATCAACAGTCTTTGTTCTCTCCAGCAGACGGTCTGCCAGAGTGCTCTTGCCGTGGTCAATATGTGCTATAATGCAGAAGTTGCGTATTTTATCCATCTCTCTTGCCTGGTTCGTACAAGGTGCAAAGATAAAATTTTTACGACTACTTATATTACCGCTGCAAATCATTACAATCTAACCTCAATTTTTATACTTTTAACCATCAAAATCAGATTCCTTTTCACCTATGGTAACCTTCATCATTTCTATAGCTGCCCTTGTAACAGGCTTTTTCATCTATGGCAGATTTGCAGACAGATTTTTTGGCATGGACCCTCAACGTCATACACCTGCATTCGAAAAAAGAGATAATGTTGACTTCATTCCAATGCCCACATGGAAGGTTTTTATGATTCAGTTTCTGAATATTGCAGGTCTTGGACCCATTTTCGGAGCTATTCTGGGTGCCATGTACGGGCCTGTAGCATATATATGGATTGTTTTGGGCTGTATTTTCATTGGCAGCATGCATGATTATTTCTCAGGCATGTTATCTGTAAGACATAACGGGGCCAGTCTGCCTGAGCTGGTTGGCACATACCTGGGTGGCAATGCAAAGATTTTCCTCCGTATCTTCACTCTATTCCTCCTTGTTTTTGTGGGGGTTGCTTTTGTCAGCGGTCCTGCCAAACTATTGTTCACTATGTCAGGCATCTCTCTTCCGGTATGGCTTGGAGTGATATTTCTATATTATATACTTGCAACACTTCTCCCTATAGATAAGATAATAGGCAGTCTGTATCCTTTTTTCGGTGCTGCTCTCTTTTTTATGGCTATTGGAATCTTTGGTGCCATTATCATACACTACATTACGGGGTCTGTTTCTCTGATGGAACTCACGCCTTCCACACTAAAGAATTTTCATCCCGCAGCCTCAGTAAACCATATTTTTCCCACACTGTTTATTGTTGTCTCATGCGGCGCTGTATCGGGCTTTCATGCAACACAGTCTCCACTGATGGCCCGTTGTATCAAATCAGAGAAAAAAGGTCGTACGGTGTTCTTTGGCGCTATGATCGCTGAAGGTATTGTGGCTTTGATATGGGCCACAGCAGCAATGAACTACTTCTCTGATGTTCACGGGCTGAATTACACACTCACCAACCCGCTGGCAGGTAATCCGGCTGTTGTTGCAGATCCTGCCTGGATAGTAAATGAGATATGCCGTTCGTGGCTTGGCAAAGCGGGTGCCCTCTTCGCTATTATTGGTGTGGTAGCATGTCCAATTACCTCAGGCGACACTGCATTCAGAAGTGCAAGGCTCACTATTGCTGACATGTTCAATATATCTCAGAAAAAGACACTCCCCCGCCTTCTCATTACCCTCCCCATCTTTGCTCTTGCTTTCATACTCACCTTTCTCCTGAAGGACGAGTTCGCACGGATCTGGAAGTTCGTAGGTATCTCCAATCAGGTTCTCGCAACAATCACCTGCTGGACAGCAGCAATGTACCTTGCCCTTAACGGGAAGAAACACTGGTTTCTCTCAATACCGGCCATGTTTCTTACCGCTGTATGTATTACCTATTTCATGACAGCACCCCATAGCTCCGGTGGCCTTGCCCTGCCATACATTTATGGGCTTATAACAGGCATGACAGGTGCTGTGGCAGCAGTATTTCTGTTTATATATTCATCAGGGAAAAAGAAAAGTGCAGGTAGAATCTAGTATGTTGTTGCCGGAACTGAGAGAGGGTCCTCTTCTTTAGCCGGAATATCGCACCGAAGCTTCTTCAGTTCACGTCTGAAGAACAGAAATGATATTACGGCAGCTATGAAATCAGAAACAGGATTAGCAATCCAAACCCCTTCGACCCCCATCATCAGAGGCAATATTACCAGTAGCGGTAAAAGCACAATGACCTGACGTAACATTGAAATAAAGGTAGCTAGTTTTGCCTGTCCGATAGCCTGAAAGTAACTGGAGGCAATAATCTGATAACCAACAACAGGGAGCATTGCGCAGTAGATTCGCAACCCCTGTACTCCAGCCTGTCTTAATGTCTCACTCTCTGAATTAAAAATACTGACGAGCGTCCCCGGTGTAAACATACATAAAGCCCAACCGACAACAGCCACAATGCTCGCATACTTAACGGCAAGTAAAACAGCCTCTTTAACCCTGCAATGGTTTCCTGCGCCATAATTATATCCGACAATTGGCTGAGTGGCCATATTAATGGATATTATTGACATTACCAACATGACAGTAATACTGTTTACAATACCCATAGCCCCAACTGCCATGTCTCCACCATATCTGATGAGCTGGGCGTTCATGATCCCATTCACCAGACTTGCAGCCAGCTGCATCGAGAATGGAGCAAAACCGATAGAGAGGATATATACTATTATTGCTTTGTCAGGCTGAAAATTCACTTTTCTGAACTTAATAACACTGTTACGGCCTCTGAAATGGCTCAGCACCCAGATACAAAGCACAACCTGTGATATCACTGTAGCATATGCTGCACCCTTCACCCCCATCCCTAATCCAAAAATAAATATAGGATCAAGG
The DNA here is from genome assembly GCA_003245695.1 of Bacteroidota bacterium. Classification (GTDB taxonomy): domain Bacteria; phylum Bacteroidota; class Bacteroidia; order Bacteroidales; family VadinHA17; genus SR-FBR-E99. The sequence goes on from QKCK01000165.1 coordinate 5,208, forward strand.
ATAATATTGAGGCCGGCACTGATAAACATTGAAAACATTGCAATACGTGCATTGCCTTCTGACCTTATGACGTTGTTGAGAGAGAATCCCATAAGACTAAAAGGAACGCCAGCCAGGATTATTGTATAATAGTCGACAGCATAACCCATTGTCTCCTCCCCTGCGCCAAATATCCTTAATGCAGACTCACGCGTAAGAAATCCGGCTGCTGTCAGTACAATGGCGAAGACCAGATTCAGGAAAGCTGCGTTACCCAGTATACGTTCGGCTCTTTTAACATCCTTCTCTCCCAGACTCAATGATATCCTCACAG
>QKCK01000233.1 GCA_003245695.1 Bacteroidota bacterium
ACTCAAGAAGACCATGGGTGCCAAATTTTTCGTATATTTTCTGAATTTCATCTTTGTATACCAGACTTTCCGTGTCTGTCAGTAAATAGTTATAGAACGAGTGGTAGGCAAGTGATTCTTCACCCAGATACATATAAATATACATGTAGTATGGATAAGGATTAAAATATGTAAGGCCCATTTCAGTATACTCATTCCATGCTTTGAGTGCCTCCTGAAATTTACCCTGATCATAATATAGTCGCATATTGAGATAGTTAATGACTCTGGAAAGCGGATCAAGTTCGATGGCAATGTTTATTTGCTTCCTGGCTTCTTCATTCTGACCCAGTAGGTTAAGCAGTTCAGCATAGCTGGAGTATGCTGTAGAATAATTTGGATTTAGTTTAATAGTCAGTAGATATTCCATGCGGGCTTTCTCCCATTGCCATTCGCTCCAGGCATATACTCCTCCTATAACAATATGAGCCTCGGCAAGGTCTGGATCGATCTCCAATGCCTTCCGGGCATATTTTTTAGCTTTTTTAAAACCCTCAGGTGGAGGTATATGGAAGTTTAGTGTCATGATATAATATGCCTCTGCCAGGCCGGCATACGCCATAGCGTATTCAGGGTCAGCCTCAATACTCTTTTCAAAGTATCCGAGGCTTGTGGTGAGGCTCTCCCTGTTCCTTTGATTACAGAAGTGGCGACCTTTAAGATATAGTATATGTGCCGCAACATTCTTCGTGGGTATCTTCTCTATCTGTTTAATCTCAGCCTCAGAGAGCACTACTTCAAGTTTATCGCTCACTCTTTGAGCTATCTCGCTTTGCACAGAGAATATATCACTAATCTCTCTATCGAATGTCTCAGATAATAACATACGGTCATTTCGTGCATCAACCAGCTTGACAGATACCCTGGTCATGTTATTGTTAATCCTTGAGCTACCTTCAAGTACATAGCAGACCCCCATCTTTTCAGCAATCTCTGGCATTGTCATTGGGCTGCCACGATAATGCTCCGATGTTGTGCCTGATATTACCTTCAACCCTTGTATATGTGAGAGATGGTCACGGATGTCTACTGCAATGCCGTCAGCGAAAAAATGATTATCAGTATTGTCGCTCAGGTTAATGAATGGAAGTACAGCAATTGATTTCTCAATCTGGTTAATATCAGATCCCAGCGGCACATCAGTATTCTTAGAATAAATTGAATACACAAACCATGTCAGAAGCAACACTGCTATGACTGCTGTTGCTATAAATAAAGCATGTCCGTGTTTCAGGTAGAAACTGGCCGGGAATTTGGTTTTTCGCTCTTCTGCTTCATTTTGCTGGAGGTGAAGCAGGTCTGGCTTGTCAAACACCTGACTCTTTATGCCGGTTTCATTTCTCTTTACATCACCCGGAGGGTAACCATAGTATTCATGAAAGCACTTGTCAAAATATGTAGGGCTGCCAAACCCGACCCGATATGATATTTCTGAGATTGTCCCAATATTCTGCTGTAACATCTCATGAGCCTTCTGCAGACGAACTTCACGGATAAACTGGCTTAGTGATAACTGCGTGTATGCTCTGAGTTTACGATGAATTGTCGTGCGACCCATACCCATCTGATGAACCAGACCCTCAATTCCAAACTGTTCATTCTCAAGGTTGGCCACAATAATATCTGTGAGCTTTCTGATAAAAGCCTGATCCATTGAAAGTGATTCTTTCATCCCAGTTATATCTCACAGTTCAAAGTTACGAAATTTAAAAGGGCGTGTCAAACATCAAGATAATCAGGTGTGATACAATCTCCGGGATGTAAAAAGATATACAAAAAAATAGCAACCCTGTTTCCATGGGTGCTATTTAAATCATGCATGATAATTTCAACAATGTCACTACTTGTTAACCATTGTAAGAGATCCTTCCCAATTATGAGACAACTGAGAGTCAGATGCACTCATCAGGCAACATTCTACGTTCACACTTCCGGTTGCATTTGCAAATTTACCTGTACCTCCTGTAAATTGATATTCAGAGCACATAGAGACCATGTCATAGGGAAAGTCAGGTGAGAAAATTATTGCATCATCTGTCTCTTTACATTTCAGGTTGAGGATGTCACCGTCAATATCAGTGATATAGCATTCTGTGCTGAGGTGTTCTCCATTGACCAAACGCCAGCAACAGTTCAGATAAAGGTCAAAGTTACCGATTGATTCATCTATGCCACTGCCAGTCTGGATAAGCTGGCAAACCTGGTCAGGTTCACATCTTTTGTCACTTTCACTTAGAATACTTTTATTGAAAGTGGTGGTGAAGTGCGAGATGAAAGGAATCGTAACAGTTCCTGAATCGTCGTTTTTAGCCCCTGGGATAGTCTCCTTTTCACAACTCATCAGCAGGCATACACCCACGATGAAAATTAGTAAAACGATAATTGTTCTCATGGTTGTAGACATTAGTTTAATTAAAAAATGAGATAAACTAGATGCCTCTAAGTTGCAATAAAAGGGAGATGATTACATAGTAAATCCTTTCCGTTTTGTTTTGATTTTAAACCAGATATTTAAATCCTGTTCACGAAACTAAAAATCAGTAAGCAATTACCTTTCAGCATTGCACAAGCTCATTGCCAACAGCCTCTCAAACGGAGTGTCATTTTATTTTTTCCCCAGCATGACACTCATTTTTGTATCCTTAATTTTGTAGAGAGGGCTGTGAGATTGTCCTGTTATTCGACTCTGAGTGCTTCAGCCGGACTGTAGCTGGCAGCCTTAATGATGGTGAAGCTTATTGCTATAAAACCTGTTGCCAAAACCAACAGTGTGGCAAAGAGATAAAGGAACAGTGAGATATCTGCCTTTCCTGCAAAACCCTGCATCCAGTATCTTGAACCGTAAAAGGCAACAGGATATGCTATAAGAGAGGATACTATTATCAGGAGGGCAACCTCTTTCAGCAGAAGGTTTAATACCGTCGGCACTGATGCTCCGTATGTCTTGCGGATACCTATTTCTTTGGTCCTTTTATTTGTTATGAATGTCATCAGCCCTATCAGACCCAGAATTGCAATCATGATTGCAAGAAGCGAGAAGAGAATAAATATCTTTCCTGTCTTCATCTCAGCACTGTAAAGGTTATTCCAGCTATCGGTGAAGAATTCATACTGGAAAGGCTGGTCAGGGGTGAATCTCCTCCATATCTGTTCTATCTCCCTGATGGTACCCGGAATATTCTCTCCTGTCAGTCTCACCGTTGCAAACTGGTCTCCTCCGCCAGGCCCCATCACAGTGAAACACACCGGAGGTATCTCAGAGTGAAGTGAATAGATATTGAAGTCTTTCATTACACCTACAATAAGCAGCCGCCTGAATTGCTGAGGTCCCTGTGGCTCCTGAAGATACTGACCGGCAACAGGATACTTCAGACCCAGTGCTTTTACGGCAGTCTCGTTTATCATTATTGATGCAGAGTCTGTCCCATATTCTCTTGAGAAGAACCTTCCTTCGACAAGTTTAACACCAAGGGCTTCGGGATAATCAAGGCTCACCCTTGCCTCATGAAGAAGGTAAGTGTTCTTTTCCGGGTCATCATCCCTGAAGAAGGCATTGTTACTGAAGTTTCTTCCCGGTACTGTCCGTGAGAAAGCTACTCTCTCCACACCCTCTGTCTTGAGTAATTGATCGCGGAATGGGACAAGCTGCCTGAAGAATGCATCGGGCCTGCGGATAACAATGAGATTCTCCTTCTCAAAACCGAGATCCTTGCGTGTCATGTAGCTGAGCTGTTTGTAGACAGTAATAGAGCCTATTATAATTATTATTGAAACAGAGAACTGAAAGATAACGAGTATCCCTCTTAATTTTTTTGACATCGAACCCGGGCTCATTGTTCCTTTAAGAACTTTTACCGGATCAAAGGAGGCCAGTACAAAAGCAGGATAAAAACCTGCTGTCAGCCCCACAAAGAGTACCAGGCCAATGAGTAGAAGAAGGCTTGGAAGGTTGCTTAGATTGACAGCCAGCGTTTTGCCTACAAGATGATTAAACGCAGGTGTGAATGCATATACCAGTATAACGGCAAAAATCATGGCTATTATAACGATTATCAGCGATTCCCCCATGAATTGAGTTACCAATCCCGCCTTGCCTACGCCTGACACCTTCTTTATGCCTACCTCTTTTGCCCTTCCGGCTGATTTTGCTGTTGCAAGATTTACATAATTGATAATGGCTATCAGCAGTATTAAAAATGCTATTGCAGCAAAAATATAGACTGTTGAGAGCGAACCGGATGGTTCAAGTGAATACTGTGTTGCCCCCTTGAGATGAATATCTTTCAGTGGTTCAAGGATATAGCTGAAATCATTGCCCGCTTCCCTGAAATCATCTATTGATGTGCCCAGAAATTCCTGCAGTTGCGGCCCAACATATTTGATGATCATTTCCTGAAGCTTCTCCTGAAGGAGATCCCTGTTTACGCCATCTTTTAAAACCACATATGTATAAAAGTTATGGCTTATCCAGAACTGACTGTTTGCCTGCCTGGGATAAGTGCTCATCGAGGCCAGCATATCAAACCTGATGTGAGAGTTGTCCGGCACATCCTCCATAACACCTGTTATGGTATAAAGTACCGTGTCAGATTCTACTGTCACTTTTTGCCCCAGAGGATCGGCGTTGCCAAAATACTTTTTTGCATACTCTTCTGTCATAACCATCGAACGAGGTCGTGCAAGGGCTGTTTCAGGGTCACCACGCAGCATTTTGAAATCAAGCACATCAAAAAATGTGGAGTCGGCAAACAACATACCGTCTTCATTGAACTTCTTATCGCCATAGCCGATAAGCCATGCCCCCATCTCTATAACCCTCGTGGCCTTAATGACTTCAGGATAATCATTAAGCATAGCTCCTGCCATCGGGGAGGCTGTTACAGCCTGGTCTAGTTCACCACCAGCCATGCGGCCTGTTATTTTCAGCCTGTATATGTTCTCATAATCATTATGAAACCTGTCATAGCTAAGCTCGTGCACAACATATAACATAATGAAAAGAAAGCTTGTGAGTCCTATTGTTAGACCTGCAATATTCAGCACAACATGCCCGCTTTGCTTTTTCATGCTACGGATAGCATTGATGAAGAAGTTCTTTATCATCTCTGGTGTGTTTTGGTTTTAAGCTGGTTTTTGATAAAAGACGGACTCTCATTACATTAGCTGCATCATTATGAAAAATCGTACATCTTACTCCTTTCTGCTGATAACAGAAACCTATAAAGCTCTGAGAGATTAATGCTGTTAACATGACCAGTGACCAGGTTACTAAATCTGTTGCTGATCAGATTGTGATTCCCATGGATTTATCCGGTATATATTTTCCCCCTGCCCGGCATTATTCTCCTCTCTCATACCTTGAATTACAATGATATTTTATTATAAAAAAAATTCTCAAATGTTTAATGAATTGGAAAAATTAAATTTTAAACTTTATATTGCATCGGCTAAAGAGAGGAAGAGAGGGGGTA
>QKCK01000006.1 GCA_003245695.1 Bacteroidota bacterium
ACACAGGTCAGACTTTTGCGGGTACTGGAGACCGGAGAGTTTATCAGGGTTGGATCATCAAAGGTACAAAAGACTGACGTCAGAGTTATTGCAGCAACAAATGTGGATATTGTTCATGCTGTTGAAACCGGACGTTTCAGAGAAGACCTATATTATCGCCTTAACACAGTCCCGATACGGATTCCTGCCCTGCGCGAAAGAGGGGAGGATATAATTCTGCTTTTCAGAAAGTTTGCAGTGGATTTTGCTGAGAAATATCGTATGCCAGCCATAAAGCCTGATGCCCAGGCAAAAGATATGCTGCTGAATTACTTCTGGCCCGGCAACGTTCGTCAGCTGAAAAACATAGCCGAACAAATTTCTGTAATTGAGCAGGCAAGAGATATTTCAGCCTCAATCCTGGCCCATTATTTGCCTGACTTCAATAACCCACGTCTCCCGGTGCTTTTTAAAAACGCTGGCGAGGAGAAGTCATTCAGCTCTGAGAGAGAGATACTGTATAAAATCCTCTTTGACATGAAGAGCGATATGAATGATCTCAAGAACCTTGTTTATGAGATGATGGGTAGTGAAGGAAATATGTCAAACCTTACTGAATCGGGCAGCAAGGCTGCCAGAAATCTTTTCAGTGATGTCTCGCTTCACCGTGATGTGGTTAAACCCGATCATCCTGTTCATTTTGCTGTCAGGGAGGTAAAGGATAAAGATCTGATACAGGATACGGAAGAGGTGGTTGAAGAGTCATTGTCTTTAACCCAGAGGGAGAAAGAGCTGATATTAAAAGCCCTTGAGAAAAATGGTGGTAAAAGGAAACTGGCAGCAGCTGAATTGGGTATCTCAGAAAGGACATTATACAGGAAGATAAAAGAATATGGACTTGACTAGATTTAAAATCAGATTTGCGATTGGCTTTCTCATTTTGTCATTTCTGTTTACAGGATGCAAAATGGTGAGTGTCAAGTACTCTTTTTCCGGGGCGAACACAGATAAATTATTGACTGCCAGTGTTCTTTATTTTCAGAACAGGGCAGCCCTTGTTCAGCCTACACTGAGCCAGGATATTACTGATGCACTTATTGATAAGATCAAGGCACAGACAAAGTTAAAAATGGTATCATCAGGTGGTGATGCCAGTTTTGAAGGGTATATTACTGATTATAAGTCACAGCCATTCACAGCCACGTCAGTAGATCAGAATGCAACTAACCGTTTTACTATTTCAGTCAGGGTCAAGTATGTAAACAATGCGAATCCTGATAATAACTTTGAACAGGTTTTCACACGCTATGAAGATTACAGCTCAGGGCTCGATTTTAGCTCCGTGGAGTCAGAGTTATCAGAGAAGATAATAGATCTCCTGGTTGAAGACATCTTCAATAAGGCATTTGTAAACTGGTAGATTTGTTGAGATGAACAGAAATGATTTCACCGGTTTTGTTACAGGGGGCAGGATACCTGCATCATCAGAGATCACAGATGTGATTGAAATGACCGCTATGTTCCCGTGGTTTCACTCTGCTCATTTGGTAATACTCAAGTCACTGCTTGAGAACTCTGACGTCAGGTTTGATTCTCAGCTTCATAAATCGGCCCTTTTTGTTGCAGACCGTGCTGCTCTTTACAACTACCTGTATCTTGTGCCGGCAGCTAAGCAGGAGAAGGAAGAAAACACAAACACTCCTGCACCCCCGGCATCAGAAGTTGTCTCACAGGTCAGGGAAACACTTATATCTGATGAAGTAGTCACCAGGTCAAGGGAAGAACTGATGGCTGAGATTGAGGCACGTCTTCGCGACTTGTCTGCAGCAGCAGAGACACTGACATCAACTGGGCAGGATGAGGAATCATATGTTGAACCAGAGGCTGGCTCAGGGGAGAATGATCTGGCAATACTGGAGATAGATAATTCATCAACAGGGGTGATGATGTCTGATGAAGTATTAAGAGATGACCCCGGGGATGTTAATGATGATCTTCTGGAACTTGAATCAGATGAGACTTTTTCTGATGTTGCCGGTACTGAAGTTCTTGCCGGAGATCAGAATATGTCGGGATCTGATTTTAATGCCATCTCTGATGATTATGTAATAAACATTGAAGAGATAGGGCATAGTGAAGATGAAGCTGATCAGAAACTCTCTCAGACAGATCTTATTGACCGCTTCATTCAGTCAAACCCCCGGATGGAGAGACTCACTCCAGGGGATAATGCTCCTGTTCTTGATCTGTCTGAGCCAAGTGCAGAAGAGAAGGAATCATTTATTACTGAGACACTGGCAAAGATATATGTGAATCAGGGGTTTTATTCAAAGGCAATAAATATTTACGAAAAATTGACTTTGCAATATCCGGAAAAAAGTGCTTACTTTGCCAGCCGTATTGAAAAGATAAAAGACTTAATTAAATAACGCAAAATGGGAATCTATTTTTTTGTTTCCGTCGTGATCATTGTAGCATGTATATTTCAGATAATGATCGTCCTGGTGCAAAACTCCAAAGGGGGTGGTCTGGCTTCTAACTTTACCTCGGCTGGTCAGTCAATGGGAGTAAGAAAGACAGCTGACTTTTTAGAGAAAGCTACATGGACTCTTGCGGGCGCGATTCTGATACTCAGCATAGTTGCAACTGCCTCTATCCCACGTGGGGAGACACAGAAAGACTCTGTAATCAGAAACGCAATTGAGAATACTCAGGATTATACAGTTCCTGCAATACCTTCTCCTGCACCACAGGAAGAAAAACCGGGTGAATAATACTAAACAGAGATCATAAACAGAGATATGAGGTGTCAGTTTGTCATGAACTGATGCCTTTTTTTATACATTAAAACTTCCTGGTAGACAATTAATTGCTAAATTGGCAGTAGAAACGGGGAGTTTATTCATATACCAGAGGTGCTAAATTGTCTGGGTATACTGACAAAGAGGTATAGAAAACAGCTTTGGCACAAAATGTGACAATGCATGAGTGGAAAATATAATGTTTAACTTATAAAATAGATAAAAATGGCAGATTTAAAAGGAAAAATTCTGGCAGGCAAGGTTCTGGTACAGCCTCATGCTGCAGAGGAGAAGACAGCCAGCGGGATAATCATCCCTGACTCAGCAAAAGAGAAACCAAGGGTTGGAACTGTTGTTCTCGTTGGTGCTCCCAAGAAGGATGAGGAGATGGAACTTAAGAAGGGTGATGTAGTTCTTTACGGTAAGTATTCAGGTCAGGAACTGAATATAGATGGCGAAGACTATCTTCTTCTCTCTCAGAGTGATGTTCTTTATATTTCATAACTGACAAAACAGAATTACAATGGCAAAAGAGATTAAATTTAATATTGAAGCCCGCAATCTGCTTAAAGAAGGTGTTGATCAGCTGGCTGATACAGTAAAAGTAACGCTTGGACCTAAGGGACGCAATGTTGTTCTTGATAAAAAGTTCGGAGCTCCTAACATAACCAAGGATGGTGTTACAGTGGCAAAAGACATTGAGCTTTCAGATCCATATAAGAATATGGGAGCACAGATGGTAAAAGAGGTAGCCTCAAAGACAGGTGATGATGCCGGAGATGGAACCACAACTGCAACTGTTCTGGCACAGGCTATAATAAATGTTGGCCTTAAAAATGTAACTGCCGGTGCAAACCCAATGGACATCAAACGTGGTATTGACAAAGCAGTGGTAAAGGTTGTTGAAAGCCTTAAGAATCAGGCACAGGTAGTAGGAGACGATCTCAATAAGATTGAACAGGTTGCACGTATCTCTGCCAATAATGATGAGGAGATAGGCAAGCTTATAGCAACAGCGATGGAGAAGGTGAAGAAGGAAGGTGTCATTACTGTTGAAGAGGCAAAAGGAACAGAGACAACCGTTGAGGTTGTTGAAGGTATGCAGTTTGATCGTGGATACATCTCTGCTTATTTTGTGACCAATCCTGATAAGATGGAGGCAGAACTAGAAAGCCCGTATATTCTTATCTATGATAAGAAGATCTCGACTATGAAGGACATTCTTCCTATTCTTGAAGAATCAGCAAGGTCAGGTCGTCCTCTTATGATCATAGCAGAAGATATAGAAGGCGAGGCCCTTGCAACACTTGTAGTGAACCGTCTGCGTGGCGCTCTTAAGGTTTGTGCAGTTAAGGCACCCGGATTTGGAGACAGGAGGAAGGAGATGCTTGAGGATATAGCCATACTGACAGGCGGTACAGTGATATCAGAAGAGCGTGGTATGAAACTTGAGAATGCCACAATTAATGATCTTGGCCGTGCTGAGAAGATTACTGTCAACAAGGAGAATACTACCATTGTCAACGGATCAGGCGAACACGATATGATACAGGCCCGTATAAGCCAGATCAAGCAGCAGATATCAACAACAACATCAGATTATGATAAGGAAAAACTTCAGGAGAGACTTGCAAAACTTGCAGGTGGCGTAGCGGTTCTTTATATAGGAGCAGCCTCGGAAGTAGAGATGAAGGAGAAAAAAGACCGTGTTGACGATGCTCTTCATGCAACCCGTGCTGCTATTGAAGAAGGTATTGTCCCTGGTGGTGGTGTGGCTTATATCCGTGCCATATCAAACATTGAGGATATGAAGGGTGATAATGATGACCAGACAACTGGTATTGAGATAATAAAGCGTGCTATTGAAGAGCCTCTTCGTCAGATTGTTTACAATGCTGGTAAAGAAGGTGCAGTTATTGTTCAGAAAGTACGTGAAGGGAAAGATGACTTCGGCTATAATGCTCAGACCGACAAGTATGAACATCTCTATAAAGCTGGTGTAATTGATCCTGCAAAGGTTTCAAGAATAGCTCTTGAGAATGCTGCATCAATAGCAGGCATGTTCCTTACAACTGAAGCTGTGGTTGTAGAGGAGAAGGAAGAGAATCCTGCTCCAATGCCTCCTATGGGTGGCGGGATGCCTGGAATGATGTAATCTGCCGGGACATACAGATACAACAGGGACGTTCAATTGAACGTCCCTGTTTCATTTTATTATATTATACTACAGTACCCTGTTGCAGGTAACATTTTATTACCTTCGCAGACTAATAGACAAAGATGACACCTCATAAACACGTACATGATCTTGAATATGCAGGAATAGGGAAGTTGATGTGGAAGTATTTTCTTCCTGCATTTGCAGGAATGATGGCAAACTCTCTCTATAATGTAATTGACAGGATATATATCGGTCAGGGAGTTGATGCATTTGCTCTGGCAGGTATCAGTGTTGTCTTTCCGTTAATGATAATATTCATGGCTTTTGGTATGCTTGTGGGCATTGGTGCAGCTGTGAGGATATCATTGAGTCTGGGAGAGAAAGATGTTAAAAGAGCCGAACGTATACTGGGTAACGCAGCTTTCCTGAATCTGGTCTTCGCCATTATACTGACAGCAGCAGGTTTTCTTACACGTGAGTCTGCATTAAGGATATTTGGTGCGGGGGAGGAGACAATGGGTTATGCTGTCGACTATTATACAATAATCCTGGCTGGCGTTCCTTTTA
>QKCK01000198.1 GCA_003245695.1 Bacteroidota bacterium
CTCGTATTCAAGGTGAACGGAAAGATGTATGCCCTGGTAAGTCTCAGCGGGGACTTCTCAGTAAACCTTAAATGCGATCCTGAGCGTGCCATAGCGCTAAGAGAAAAATACAGTGCCATCACTCCGGGTTATCATATGAACAAGAAATACTGGAACACAGTTTTAACTGACGGATCAATACCTGACCGGGAAATCCTTGAAATGATTGATCATTCATATGATCTTGTAAGGAGAGGCAAAAACAGTCTGCCTGAGAAAGGTTAATAAATGCTAATTAAGCATAATAGAATGGAAATGATTTTAACTTTGAGACACTTACTCTGACGAATAATCAATAACATAGTAAAAATGAAAAAATTTTTATTTCTGCTTCTGGTTCTTGCATTAACAGGAGAATCTCTCTTTGCACAAAAAGCCGGGAAAGATCCGGCATCACAGGATGAAGGATATAAATTCACCACCATTGTCTCACTTCCGGCAACACCGGTAAAAAACCAGGCTGCCACTGGCACCTGCTGGTGCTTTGCCACCACATCGTTCATGGAGTCAGAACTATTACGGATGGGCAAAGGGGAGTATGACCTCTCCGAGATGTTCATAGTGAGATATAATTATATAAATCGTATCAGAGACAACTATCTGCGTCAGGGAAAGGGAAACCTGGGACAGGGAAGCCTCGCAGGTAACTGGATGCATGTCTTTCGTGATCATGGCATGGTCCCTGATGAAGCATATACAGGCCTCAGCTATGGACTCCCATATCACAATCATTCTGAAATGAATCAGTTCCTTGAGAGTGTTGCCGGAATACCGGTGAAAAACAAAAAGTTAAGCCCTGAGTCTGAAGAGATAGTAAATGCCATACTCGATATATATCTGGGTGAGGTGCCCCAAACATTCAATTACAAGGGCAAATCATATACCCCACAGAGCTTCGCTAAAGATCTCGGACTGAATATGGATGATTATGTAGAGATAACATCATTCACCCACTTCCCATTCTATACACAGGGGGTTCTTGAGGTTCCGGATAACTGGGAGATGGACAGATATTATAATGTGCCTCTTGATGAACTCATTGAGATCATGAATTACGCTCTGAAAAATGGATATACTGTTGATTGGGACGGTGACGTAAGTGAGAAGGGCTTCGCGTATTCGAAAGGAGTAGCTATAAATCCTGACCTTGAGCTTCTGAATATCCCGGCAGGAACTGACAGACAACGATTTGACAGATCGCAGGATGGCTCCAATATACCTGAAGTATTCAAATTTGAAAAACCATTCCCGGAGGTGAATGTCACTCAGGAGATACGGCAGAAAGGATATGAGACATTCACCACTACTGACGACCACCTGATGCATATAACAGGTATAGTTAAAGACCAGAACGGAACCATGTATTATATAACCAAGAATTCATGGGGCACTGACCGCAGCCCATATAAAGGATATCTGAATATGTCTGAGAGTTTTGTAAGAGCCAAGACCATTTTTATTATGGTACATAAAGATGCTGTTCCAAAAGAGATAAGGGCAAAACTGGGATTCTGACCAATGCAATAGAGAATAAAAAAGAGGGACTACAAAAGGTCTCTCTTTTTTTACTGATTTAATATCGCAACCCTGTGGCTCATATATCCTTTTCGCATACGATTCTGCAGTGATGCCACAGCTATGATGCTGGTTATCTTTAAGTAGTCTGCTGATAACATATACAAAATGATTAACTCGTTATCGGATTATATGAGTGAGACAGTAAAAAGTATCAGGCTGATACTCTCCCTTTCGTTTCTGTGAATAGTATTTCCAAATAATTATATTGACATTTACTTCTTAATATTCTTAATTTGTTCTGTAGTTTCTTCATTATAGCTTTTTTACAGAGATGAAGCCATGAAGAGTCACAGGAAGATAAATATACCTGGTTTAGCAGTGGGGCTAACATTTACTGTTACTACCGCTTTATATTCACAGAACAGTTATAGAAACGTTGACACATCTGCAATTCATCATAACGACAAATCATTATTGAGATGGTCGTGCAGGGGCATTGCGCCAGAGTTAATGGCTGATAACAGTATCCTCTTCAGTCTTTTTGCTGATAATGCCATGAACGTTTCCATCAGCGGTGAATGGATGCCCGGTTTCCTTCCCAGAGAGCCGATGATAAAGAATGATTCTGGGCTTTGGACATACCGGACTAACCCGTTAAGACCTGATATATATGGATATCTGTTTTATGTTGATGGTGTAAAAGTCATTGACCCTTCCAATCCGCTTATCCGGAGAAACGGTTCTTTGAATCAGAGTCTGGTATCAGTCCCGGGACACGGGTCAGATCTTTATACTGTTAATGATGTTCCGCACGGTACACTTTCATCGCTTTGGTACAATTCTCCAAGGCTGTCTCTTACCCGGAGGATAAATGTATATACTCCACCAGGATATGATGAAACTGAAATAAGATATCCCGTTCTTTACCTGCTTCACGGAGGTGGTGGTGACGAAGATTCGTGGATAACACTCGGCAGAGTCTGTCAGATACTTGATAATCTTATCGCCTATGGAGAGGCTGTGCCAATGATAGTTGTGATGCCAAACGGAAACCCGGGGCAGACAGCCGCCCTGGGAGAGGGACATCCTTCAGCTAAAGAATCAACTATTGCTGATATGGGTAAAGGATTGTTTGAAGAGAGTCTTGTTGATGATATCATCCCATTCATTGAGAGTCATTTCAGGGTTTCGGTCAATAAAAACATGAGGGCACTGGCAGGCCTCTCCATGGGAGGACTGCAGACAATAAACATCACAACCATATATCCTTCAGAGTTTGGCTATATTGGAGTAATGAGCATGGGCCTTATTGACAGGTCGTCTGAAGGGATAGCACCTGACAAAACAGTGGAAGAAGGCTTCTCCTTGTTGTCAGAGAGTGGGTGTCGACTGTATTGGATAGGCTGCGGGAAAGACGATTCTCTAATGGATGCGGTACAAAATCTCATTATCAAACTTGAAGATAATAATATAAGGTATACCTTTTTTATCAGTGATGGCGGACACACCTGGATCAACTGGAGGATATATCTTACAATTCTGACGCCACTGCTTTTTAAATAGATAAAAGCAGGTTGCAGCCTCTCAGGTCGGAATTGTCAAACCGGCCAAGTATCTCAAAGGCACCCGATTCTGTTAACCTGCCAAGGTCAGAGGTGGAGAGAAATGAACACGACCAGACATTTGCAAGGTCGATAATGCTTATTCCCCCATTACAATTAACATCGGTAGTATGGTAAAGTGGATCATGACTGTCGCGTATCAGTATTTTCATCCATGGAGGAGTATAAAACAACCCCTTACCTGACGAATATGCCTGACTGAGTAATTCAGTCATTCCATACTCAGAGTGAACTGACTCAATATTGAATGCCTGGCAGAGTATTTCATGAAGCTCCTCCCTGATTATCTCTTTTCTTCGTCCCTTCATTCCACCTGTCTCCATGATGATAACATCATTAAGATCATGTGGATGTTTCTCGGCCAGGTCAAGAAGAGCGAATGTGACACCTATGAGCATCACCTTAAGTCCATTGTCCCGGGCTTTGGTTATTGCATCAAACAGTGCATCTGTATTGTCGAGAAAGAATCCACCGAGGTTATTTCCTGAAAGACGCATCAGACCCTTAACCATATATACCAGTGACGATCCCTCCCTGTCGGCATAAGATGGAAGGAGAGCAATAAAGGCATATTGTGAAGGGTCACCATAGAAAAGAGAGAAGCCACGTGTAAAACTCTCCTCGTAGAGTTTCAGATCGGCCACTGAATGGTGACTTCTTAACATCCCGGTTGTTCCGCTGCTCAGGAATTTTATATCAGGAGTGCACTGAGCACAGTATATGTCATGATCCCGGAAAAAACTGACAGGCATAAAAGGTATATCATGATAATCCATGATCATGTCGGGGTCTCGTCTCAAAGCCTCCAGATATCTTTTATATATCAGGTTATACTTTGCCTGGAAACGAAAAACAGCAAGGGCAGCAGAATTAAACTGACCCTCACTGTGAATATCGAATAAGTCCCTGGAAGGGATGATGCTCATTGCTATTCATTAAAGGTTTCAGTGCCATCAGGCTGG
Organism: Bacteroidota bacterium; assembly: GCA_003245695.1. Taxonomy (GTDB): domain Bacteria; phylum Bacteroidota; class Bacteroidia; order Bacteroidales; family VadinHA17; genus SR-FBR-E99. The sequence goes on from QKCK01000198.1 coordinate 4,142, forward strand.
TAGACCCACCTGAAGGTACACTCTATGAATGCCGGCGAGGTGCCGGTGTCCGTTGTCAGGGTGGTAATAATTATCTTGGCATAAGTACCGCTTCCGGTTCTTATTAACCAAACCTGGTTCCCGGCCAGTGGTATACCAGAGTCACTCCATACCCTTGTGCCAAATGATCTCAGAGAGTTAAAGGCTGTCAGTGCTTCCTGCAGAGTTGAATATTCACCATAGAGGTTAAAGGAGGGTTGATAAGTATTGGCAGCAAAATACCCTGTCTCCTGTGTCTCGCCCTCTGGCAACCCGTACTCAACTGTAATGTCGGGCCTGGGATCATTCATTGTTGTTACCTTTGATGCCAGGGCAAAGTTGAATCCATAGGAATAATAAGTGTCTGACAGGAAAACCTCATTGCTGATTGTCACCTCACCTGACAGCGGAGTAACATCATTACGACTGCATGCCAGAAGAACCGAACAGAATAATGCTATAAAAGCGATTTTTTTCATATCTCTCTTCAGAGTCTCTGAGTTAAACAGCTCCATGGATTCCGGATCTTTATCCCAGCGGCTAAGCCTGAAACCATGGAGCCATATTTTGTTCAAAAAGAGGTTATTCGCCTCTTATCGCTACTATTCCCGGAAGTTTTTTACCTTCCATATATTCAAGCATTGCACCTCCACCGGTGGATACATAGCTTACCATGTCAGCAAGACCGTTTTTATTTATTGCAGCAACTGAATCACCACCACCTATAAGAGAGAAAGCACCCTTTGTTGTAGCAGTGGCAACAGCCTTAGCAACAGCTGTGGTTCCGGCAGCAAACTTCTCCATTTCGAAGACACCCATCGGGCCATTCCATAATATTGTCTTTGACTCAAGAATAACCTCTTCAAAGAGTTTCATACTCTTCTCAGCAATATCAAGTCCCATCCAGCCATCCTTAACATCATCAATGGCAGAAATATATGTATCAGCATCAGCGTCAAACTTATCAGCATTCAGACTGTCAACAGGTAGCAGGAGTCTTACTCCCTTGTCTTTGGCCTTCTCTATTATTGCCCTTGCAATATCCAGTTTATCTTCCTCACAAAGTGAATTGCCTATCTTCCCTCCCATGGCCTTTATGAAAGTATATGTCATACCTCCTCCGATGATGAGGTTATCAACCTTATCAAGCAGGTTTTCAATTATAAGAATCTTATCAGAGACTTTAGCGCCACCCATTACAGCCGTAAAGGGTTTCCCGGCATTCTTCAGTACTCTGTCCATAGCAGCCAGTTCACTGAGGATAAGATACCCAAACATCTTTTTATCCGGCGTGAAATAGTCAGCAATAACTGCAGTGGTACCGTGAGCCCTGTGAGCAGTGCCAAAGGCATCATTAACATAAACATCGGCATAAGCAGATAGCTTTTTTGCCATCTCTTTCTGTTTCACCTTCAGTTCTGCCTTGGCTGCCTTCTTCTCTTCTTCAGTGGCAGTGTCAGGAAGTATTGGTTTACCCTCTTCTTCAGGATAAAAACGAACATTCTCAAGCAGGAGAACCTCACCTGGTTTCAACTCTGCTGCCATTGTCTGAGCCACCTCACCCAGTGCATCAGGAGCAAAGAGAACCTTCATCCCCAGATGCTTCTCAAGGACAGGTAATACAGGTTTCAGAGAGTACTTTTCATCAACACCCTTTGGACGCCCCAGATGCGACATTAGTATAACACATCCGCCATCGGCGAGGATCTTCTTGATGCTCTTGATAGCACCCCGTACACGGGTATCATCTGTCACCTCCCTGGTAGCCTTATCAAGAGGTACATTAAAATCAACACGCATAATGGCCTTTTTACCTTTGAAACTGTAGTTTTCTATCATTTCCATATAACTCAGATTTAGTTTCGCTTTTATTGATAATAACTAACAAAAATAATAGTTTTCTCTCATACATTTATAATGTTAAAGTCAGATCTGTCGCAATATTTTTAATTTAAAGCCTTTCATTCTCATCTATTATAACGCATGACCTATGACTCCCGGATTATTATCCTGATCTCCTACCATAATATTTTGTATTTTTGTCACCACACTAAAATGAGTGATGAAATTTTCAGACATACCGGGTCAGTCTGCGGTAATAGAGAGACTGAGAAACACTGTCAGGGAACAGAGAGTTAGTCATGCTATCCTGTTGTATGGCCCTGAAGGCAGCGGAAAATTTGCTGTAGCCCTTGCCTTTGCCCGTTATGTTGCCTGTGAAAACCGGACTGCTGATGAGGCATGCGGCAAATGTCCCTCATGCCTTAAATATGATAAACTTATCCACCCTGATCTTCATTTTGTCTTTCCTGTCGTTAAAAAGAAAAATGTACAGGAGCCGGTGAGTGATCTTTTCATACAGCAGTGGCGTGAGATGGTCCTTAAATCACCATGGTTCTCCCTGAGTCAATGGACTGAAGCCATGGATGTGGTAAATGAGCAGGCCTCAATATTTGTTGCTGAAGCATCAGAGATAGTAAGAAAACTAAGTCTGAAAACCTTTGAAGCCGACTATAAGGTGATGATCATCTGGCTGCCTGAGAAGATGAATACTGAGACAGCCAACAAACTTCTTAAGATGATAGAGGAGCCCCCTGAAAAGACGCTCTTCCTCCTTGTCTCCGAAGAAGATGATAAACTGCTCCCGACTATTGTATCACGATGCCAGCCTGTCAGGATACCCTCTGTTGCCCGCGAAGATATGACAGCCTTCCTGTCAGATAAATACAGTCTTGACCATGAAAGAGCTCTTGACATTGCAGGGATAGCTAACGGCAACATGGTCAGAGCCATTGCACTGGCATCTGATGCTGACGGAACAGCTATATATCTTGACCGCTTTAAGTCGTTGATGCGCACAGCCTGGTCAAGAGACATTCAGGGACTGATAGCATGGTCTGAAGAGACAGCTGCCCTGGGGCGTGAAAGACAGAAGAGCTTCCTCTCATATGCATTACGACTTATACGTGAGAATTTTGTCATGAACTTCGGTGGCCGTGAGAACAGAATCGTCTTCCTCACAAGGGATGAAACAGATTTCTCAACAAAGTTTTACCCCTACATTAACGAAAAAAATATCTCATTTCTGGACCGTGAGTTTAATCTTGCCTACTCACATGTTGAGAGCAACGGGAACACCAGAATGATTTTTCTTGACCTTGCCCTGAAGACTATGAGGGTTATTGTTTAAGTATATACCATTAAATTGATTTTCTGCCTTTTTTTAGTAATTTTGCCTATCATAACTTCAGGGATATAACTGCCTGAAGGATTATTACATTCAGACACGCGATGGCAAACGAAGATATACAGGGACATCAGGGTGAAGAGGTCCATGTTCCTGAGACAAAATATAATTGTGGAGAGAATAAACTTGATGAGTTTAACTGGCTGGCCGGTATTCCACAAGACCAACGCTTCAATGAAATTATTGAAGTGCGTTTTAAAAACACCCGTAAAGGCTTTTACAGAAACGTCAACAACCTCACTCTTGAGATAGGTGATATTGTTGCTGTGGAAGCATCACCGGGACATGATATCGGAAGAGTCTCAATGACAGGCTTCCTGGTACATGAACTCATGAAAAAGCTTAAGGTCATCCCCAATATTGAAGAGATGAAAAAGGTCTACCGTAAGGCTAAGCCTGTTGATCTTCAGAAATGGGAAGAAGCCAGGATGCTTGAGGAACCTACAATGCTCAGATCAAGACAGATCTCTGAGGAACTGGAGCTAAGCATGAAGATAGGTGATGTTGAATATCAGGGCGACAAGACCAAAGCAATATTCTACTACCTGGCTGATGAGCGTGTTGACTTCAGAAAACTGATAAAGGTATTGGCCGATGAGTTTCGTATACGCATAGAAATGAGACAGATAGGCGCCAGACAAGAGGCGGGAAGAATAGGTGGCATTGGTACCTGTGGAAGAGAATTATGTTGTTCTACTCATGTCACCAACTTTATATCTGTTACCACAACCTATGCCCGTTGTCAGGACCTGTCGCTAAATCCGCAGAAACTGGCCGGTCAATGCGGAAAGCTCAAGTGTTGTCTTAACTTTGAACTCGACAGCTACCTGGATGCTCAGAAAGGCTTTCCATCAAAGGATATTCCCCTTGAAGTGTTATCAGGCACCTTCTACTATCAGAAGATGGAAGTTCATAAAGGCCTCTACTGGTATTCATCAGATCAGCGTATGGCTGTAAACCTGACAGCTGTACCTGTCGAGAGGGTTCATGAGGTAATAAGACTAAACAGAAAAGGCATCAAGCCTGATAATCTCACCAATGGAGAAAACCAGAATGGTATTGATGCCGGCAAGGATCTGTTGCTTCAAAACAGCGGTTTGTCACGCTTCGAATCAAAAAGTGCATCAAAAAACCAGCGCTCAAAAAGAAGACGTCCTCCCAGAAAAAGAGATGATGAAAAAAAGTAATCTCACCATTGCCTTTCTGATACTATGCCTGTTATCCGGCTGTGGCAGAAATACCCTCTTCTCAGACACAAAAGCCATGCCTGACGAGAAATGGAACATGTACTCTCCGGCCTCATTCAACTGTAATGTAACTGATACGCTAGGCTCATATGATGTTTCATTCTCTATACGCACCACCACAGATTACCCCTACAGAAACCTCTTTCTCTTTGTTCTTACCTCATTCCCCTCAGGAACCTCTGTAACTGATACCATACAATATGCCCTGGCAGATGAGAAAGGAAAATGGTATGGCAAAGGCGTAGGTGACATACGGGAAATGACAATGCATTTTAAGACAAATGTCTTCTTCCCTGAGAAAGGTGAATATCATTTCAGGGTCATTCAGGGTATGAGAGATACATCGCTTAACGGCGTGTATGACTTTGGCATGAAAATCAAAAAAAGAAAATAATAATCATTTTACTCCACAGTGGCAAAAAAGAAACTGGAACGATGGACTGAGCTAAAGAGCTTCAGTCACGTTATTGAACCTCCGTTTGAAGATGTATTCCGGAAAGACCATGAACTTAAGGGTGTGTGGCACAAGAGCTGGTTCGGTAATGACAAACCTGTAGTTCTGGAACTGGGATGCGGAAAAGGGGAGTATACCGTAGGCCTGGCGCAGCATTACCCTGAGAAGAACTTTATTGGCATAGATATCAAGGGTCATAGAATGTGGCGTGGTGCCAGAGAGGCCAAAGAAAAAGGGCTTCGTAATGTCACTTTCCTTCGTACAAGGATTGAGTTTATCACATCCTTTTTTGCTGCAGGTGAGGTCGATGAGATCTGGATCACCTTCCCTGACCCGCAACTAAAGAGACGAAATGAGAAGAAACGGCTGCCTGGCGCTACCTTTTTAAATCTGTATGGCACTTTCCTGAAACAGAATGGAATCATACATCTGAAAACCGACTGTCGTGAACTCTATGACTACACACTCTCCGTTGTAAAACGCAACAATCTGCAGATACTTGTTGCAACAACAGATTTGTATAACGAGCTGCCCGGCGATCCGCTTCTCAGCATACGGACATTTTATGAGCAGATGTTTCTTGACCAGGGAGTTCCAATCACCTATCTCTCATTCATCCTCGACCATGAAAAGAGAATCATCACACCTGAAGAATCCGAATAATGAAGGGTTTTTTAAGTCAGTCTATGATGTCACCCGCCTGATACCATACGGACGCATTACCTCTTATGGTGCCATAGCCAGATATCTTGGCACAGCCGGATCAGCACGTATGGTAGGCTGGGCCCTCAACACATGTCATAACCAGCCAGATTTTGTCCCGGCCCACAGAGTAGTTAACAGAAATGGCCTTCTGACAGGGAAACAACACTTCGGAAACTCCCGGACAATGCAACAGCTTCTTGAAAATGAAGGCTTTGTTGTTGTAGATGATGTTGTGATAAACTTCCGTGAAAAATTCTGGGACCCCTCACTTGAACTTTGAATGATGCTTTCTGTTATATTTGTAGTTATTTGTTTAGACCGGTTTTAAATAATGATTACAAACGCTCAGATTGAAAAGGCCCTCAGGAATGTAATACATCCTGAAAAGGGAAAGGATATAGTATCTCTCGGATATGTTGGTGAAATAGCAACAGGAGAGAAAGGTATAAAACTTGTTTTAACACCTGAAAAATCAAATGACCCGGTACTTACATCAATAAAGAGCACTTGCGTAAGAGTTCTGAAGGAATCATTGGGTGCTGATACTGTTATTGAGTCTATAGAGATAAGACCAAGAGTAGTTGTCAGCAAGGCAGAAAAGGCAAAGAGAGATGTTCTTCCGGGTGTGAAAAACATTATTGCTGTATCATCGGGCAAGGGAGGTGTTGGTAAATCAACGGTAGCAGTGAATCTGGCAGTGGCGCTTGCCAGGCAAGGTTTTGCCACCGGTCTTATCGATGCCGACATCTTTGGCCCGTCAGTACCTAAGATGTTTAACGCTGAAAACCATCATCCTCTTGTAAGAAAAGAGGGATCTGATGACATAATCATACCTCTTGAAAAATATGGGGTGAAGATATTGTCAATAGGTTTCTTTGTACATAACAGAGAAGCAGTTATATGGCGTGGGCCTATGGCCAGCAGTTTCCTGAAACAATTAATTGCTCAGGGTGACTGGGGAGAGCTTGACTATCTGCTATTTGATCTTCCTCCCGGCACCAGTGACATCCATCTGACCCTGGTACAGGAAGTACCTGTAACAGGGGCCGTTGTTGTAACAACTCCGCAGGAGGTAGCTCTGGCAGATGCCAGGAAAGGTATTGCCATGTTTCGTAGCGAAGCCATAAATGTTCCGGTCATTGGCCTTATTGAGAATATGTCGTGGTTTGTAGCCCCTGAGCTTCCCGGCCGCAGATATTATATCTTTGGGAAAGAGGGTGGCAGAAAACTGGCTGAAGAGGCTTCGGTACCGCTTCTGGGGCAGATCCCTATTGTGGAGTCAATTTGCGACAGCAGCGACAGTGGTTCACCAGTGGCACTGAAAGAAACAGAGACAGGCCTGGCCTTTATGCAGCTGGCATTATCTGTAGTTGCTGAAGTGGAGAAAAGAAATGCCGGGCAACAACCAACAAAGAAAGTCATAATTAAGAACCAGTAAAAATGACAGACCTGGTACAGATTACCAAAAGAGTCGAAAAAGCTCTTTCAAACATAAGACCTTACCTTCAGGCTGACGGAGGTGATATCACCCTTGTGGAAATTACACCTGATATGATTGTCAGGGTAAGGCTTATAGGAGCCTGCCATGGATGCCCCTTCAGTATTCAGACCCTCAAGGCTGGTGTGGAACAATCATTGATGAAAGAGGTTCCGGAGATAAAGGCTGTAGTTGCTGCCGAATGATTTTTTCACCGCTTTTTATTACCTTTGAATACTATTATCTGGCTGTGTCAGTTAATAGTATAAATTCATATTATTGAACCTGCGACGTACAACATATATATTTACAGTATCAGCCCTGGCCGTATTGTCACTGGCAGGTTGTTCGGTGGAGAAAAACAGCGGATCAAGCAGGTTTTATCATGCCCTCATCTCAAAATACAATATCTATTTCAACGGTAACGAAGCCTTTAAAAAGGGTGTGGAGAAGGTCAGAACCTCATTGAATGATGACTACACAAACCTCCTGCCCGTGTTTGAATACTCCGCTCCCGGATCAGCAGAAGCGTGTACAGGAGATATGGAGAGAGCCATTCAAAAGGCATCGAAGGTAATTGCACTTCACTCTATTACAGCTAAGCCTGAAAAGGAAAAGAAGGGGCTGTCAGGCGAGAAACAGGAAGCCTTCATGAAACAGAAAGAGTATAATGTTTGGGTAGATGACAGCTATCTGTTAATGGCGAAGGCAAAATTCTATCAGAAAAACTTTAATGATACCCGTACAACTATATCTTATCTGAGAGATATTTCGACTGATCAGACCATCCTCACTGAAGCCTCAATATGGTATTCAAGGGTTCTGATAGAAGAGAAAAACTATAATCTCGCGGAGGCCTCACTTAAGGAGATAACCGATCCGGAAGCATTAAGCTCTGATCTCCTTGCAATGTATTCATCCACATATGCTGATCTGCTCCTCAGACAAAAAAGATACAGTGAAGCTGTTGTCAGGCTTGAGAAAGCCATAGAATCAAGCAGGGAGAAGAACACCAGGCTCAGGCTTACCTATCTCCTTGCACAGGTATACCAGAAGGAAGGAAATGATGCAATGTCAACAAAGTATTTCCGTGAAGTGATACGCATGAACCCGCCCTATGAGCTTGAGTTCAATGCCGGGGTAAATCTTACCGGCGTGGCCGATATTACATCACTGGCAGAGGCTGAGGATCTGAAGAAAATACTCCTGAAGATGCTCAATGATGTAAAGAATACTGATTACTTTGACCAGATATATTATGCCCTGGGTGAACTCTCACGACGCCAGGGAAATATAGCTGAGGCCCTTGAAAACTACAGGAAATCGGCAAGGCTGAGCAGTGTGAATGCCAGGCAGAAGGGCAAATCTTTCCTGGCACTTGGCAGCTATTACTTTTCAATACCTGACTACGTCTCAGCTTCGTACTATTATGACAGTGCTTCTGTTATCATTGATGAAAATTACCCTGACTACAAGTTAATAAAAGAGAGAACTACTGACCTGAAAGAGTTCATTACCTTTCATAAAATAGTTGTCAGAGAAGACAGTCTGAGACGCATTGCCTCCATGACCGAAACAGAGAGAAAAGCTGTCATTCAGAACATAATCCGCGATATCAAAGCAGAAAAACAGAAGGAGATGATGTCTGGCTCAAGGGATATGTCAAACCTTGGAAGATCATTTGAGAATGAACAACGGTACATGAATAACATATCAGAGGAGGGCAGCTGGTATTTTTATAATCAGACAGCTCTTACCTTTGGTAGAACAGAGTTTAAACGCCGTTGGGGCAGTCGCAGACTGGAGGACAACTGGAGGAGACAGAATAAGTCAAAAATATCTGTATCATCAGACGAGGATGCAACAACCAGGGGAGGTCAGGAAGGAAAACTGCGCGAGAAAGGAGAAGTGCCCGAAGATCAGACAGAAGAATACTATACCCGTAACCTTCCTCTCAACGATTCACTTGTCAACGCCTCAATTGAGAAAAGCACTGTCGCATCCCTCAATGAAGGGAAGGTGCTTTCCTCCCGTTTGCGTGACACAACAATGGCAATAAAAGCTTTTGAATACTCTCTGAATGAAAAGGCCTCGTCATCAACAAAAGCTGAAGCCCTTTATAATTTATACATACTTCAGAAAAGAGATAACCCGGCTGAAGCAAACACACGTTATAACCAACTTCTTTCTCAGTTTCCTGAATCTGATTATGCCCTTGTCCTCTCTGACCCTGACTACCTCAAGAAACAGGCAGAGATATCAGGTATGTGCTCAGCATTGTACAACAACGCATACTACAGTTTCAAACAGTCAGCTTACATTGACGCAATAAAAACGTGTGATGAAGCTCTGGTAAAGTACCCTGACAATGAACTCATTCCTAAATTCCTCTTATTAAAGGCAATGGCTACCGGAGGCCTGTCAGGAGAATTTGCCTATAAAACCGCTCTTGATACCCTTGTGGCAAGGTATCCTGAGTCTCCTGAAGGGATAAGGGCAAAGGAGATTTCTGATTTTCTCAAAAATGAGAAACCAGAGATACGTATAGCTGAGGACACACAGATAGCCGAGACTATCTATCAATATAACCCTCAGCAACCGCATCTGGTGTTGATACTGGCAGCAAACACCTCTGCCAATATTAATCAGATAGTTTTTGATGTAATAAACTATAACCTGGATAACTTCCAGAATAAAGGATATAAAAGTGAAGGCACCATGGAGAAGGACAGCTATCTGATGATCACTGTCAGCTCATTTGCCAATGCTGATGAGGCCATGGTATATCTCCGGAAACTACAGGCATCAAACCCAATCAGAGGAGCTGATAAGGCTATCTTATCATATTATGTTATAAGCCGTGAGAATCTTACACGGTTCACTGAAGACAAGAATCCTGAGAGATATCGCATCTTCTATGAGAAAAATTATGTATCACAATCTCCCTTCCTGCAATAATCGTTATGAGAAAAACGAGAATCCTTTGGGTTGATGATGAGATAGAGGTTCTCAGACCTCATATTCTCTTTCTTGATGAAAAGGGATATGAGACTGATACCTGTACCAACGGCACCGATGCCCTGAAAAAAGTTAATGAAGAGTATTATGATATAATCTTCCTCGACGAGCATATGCCAGGTATAAGTGGCATTGAGACTCTCAGGAGAATAAAGGAAGTAAAGCCTCAGATACCTGTTGTTATGATTACAAAGAGTGAGGAGGAGGATATCATGGAGGCAGCAATAGGCTCACAGATAGCTGATTATCTGATAAAGCCTGTGAAACCAAACCAGATGCTTCTCTGTCTGAAAAAAAATCTGGAACATCAGACAATAATCAGCAGGCATACTACTACCACATTCCAGACAGAGTTCTCTTCAATCGGAAACATGATTGCCTCTGCCAATAGCTTCAATGAATGGTGTGAGGTATATCGTAAACTGGTATACTGGCAGAGTGAGCTTCTCAGATCAAAGAATGAAGGGATGGGTGAAGTGCTGAAGATGCAGGAAGCCGATGCTAACAGAGCTTTTTTCAGGTTCATTGAGAAAAACTACCTCGAATGGCTTAAGCCTGAAGCAAAGGAAAAGCCTCTGATGTCTCCACTACTTATGGCAAGAAAAGTCATACCTCGTATAGAAAAGGGTAAGTCGCTCTTTTTTATTGTCATTGACAATATGAGACTCGATCAGTGGCTTGACATGTCAGCTGAGATATCGTCGCTTTTCCGTATCAGCTCCGAAGAGCTCTATGCCAGCATTCTGCCTACTGCCACACAGTATTCAAGAAACGCTATTTTTGCTGGGCTCATGCCCTCAGCCATTAATGACTCAACGCCAGAATACTGGATCAAAGACTACCAGGAAGAGGGGAAAAACAGTTTTGAAGACAAACTTCTTGCACGCCAGTTACAGAGAGCAGGAATAACATGCCGGTGGAGCTATACGAAAATAAGTACTGATAGTGAGGGAAGAGCATTGAATGACAAGCTTTCCCAGTTACTCCCCAATGAACTTAATGTGCTGGTTTACAACTTTATGGATTCGCTTAGTCATGCCCGTACAGATGTGAATCTCATAAGGGAGATGACAGATAACGAAGCATCATGGCTAAGCCTGACACATTCATGGTTTGTTCATTCGCCTTTGCTGGAACTGCTAACAATTCTTTCCGGGAAAAAGATACCTGTGATAATCACAACAGACCATGGTGCAATAAAAGTACAGAAACCGGTTAAAGTAATAGGCGACAGACAGACATCAATGAATCTGCGTTATAAAACAGGACGTAACCTCGATTATAATCCCCGCGAAGTATTCGAGATAAAAAATCCATCCTCAGCCGGGCTGCCTATGACTAACATATCATCACGTTATATCTTTGCACGTGAGAATGATTTTCTGGTATACCCGAATAATTTCAATCAGGTGACATCATACTACCGTGATACTCTTCAGCACGGAGGCATATCACTGCAGGAGATGATTGTCCCTGTGGTCATCCTCGAACCGCTTCAGTAAGAACAACTCTCTTATGAATATATTAGTAACAGACCGATCAAAGCTACGTGATGCTGCAAAGAAGTTTCTGGCTGCAACGGAGGGATTTAAACTCTTTGCCTTTTACGGTGAAATGGGAGCCGGCAAAACAACACTCATAAAAGCTATCTGTAATGAGTTGGGAGTCTCAGATGTGGTTACCAGCCCCACTTTTACCCTTATCAATGAATATAAACGTCCGGGCATGTGCCCGATATATCATTTTGACTTTTACCGGATAAAGAATCTTACCGAGGTATTTGACTTTGGGTTTGAAGAGTATACTGATGGTGAGTCATACTGCTTTATGGAATGGCCTGAAAGAATTGAGTCAATACTGCCGGAAGGGACTGTAAGAATAAGCATCACTGTGAACAGTGATGGCTCCAGGACCCTCTTTTCAGAAGAGGTATAGTGGTAAAAAAGAGTCTCATTGTTCATTTCTGTCCAGTTTTTTCTGTCCACTCTTGGTTAAAAAGAGTAATTTTGGTAAGATAAAGGTATTCTGTATTATTAACCCTAGTCAAAGATGGTTGAGAAAGAAAAGAGTGCATTTCTTCCACAGGAGGAGTTGCTGGAAAAAGCATCAGGCAAAATCAGGGTGACAATAGGTCTTCCTAAGGAGACGAGAGATGATGAGAAGCGTGTATCACTTACTCCTGAGGCAGTAAAGATACTTACTGACAATGGCAATGAGGTATGTATTGAGCGTGGAGCCGGAGCTGGAGCTAACTACAGTGATAAAGAATATAGTGACAACGGAGCAGTCATCTGTGACACTCCTGACAAGGTTTACAACTGTGACCTTGTAATAAAAATAACACCTTTCAGTCAGAAAGAGGCAGAGATGCTCAGGGGCAACCAGGTGGTTGTCTCTTTTATTAACGTTCTCATGCTCGACGAAGAGGCTCTCAGCATAATGATGCGTAAACGTATCACAGCTATTGCCAGCGAAAGGATAAAGAGCTCCGACGGTATTTTACCTATCGTGGAGACCATGAGTGAAATCTGCGGAATATATTCGGTATTAATTGCTTCGCGCTATCTATGTGCCATAGAAGGAGGCAAAGGACAGCTTCTTGGAGGTATAACAGGCGTGACACCAACAGAGGTAGTCATTCTGGGAGCAAATACTGCCGGTGAGTATGCAGCCCGTGCCGCAATGGGCCTCGGTGCCGTTGTCAAGATTTTTGACCACTCTATATTACGACTGAGGCACTTTCAGGATATCCTGGGAAGACGTTTCTGGACATCAACCATTCATCCGCAGGTACTAACAAAGACACTTCGTTCTGCGGATGTGCTTATAGGAGCCATCGAACTTGAAGATCTGAGACCATGGTATTACGTTACTGAAGAGATGGTCAGGGGAATGAAAAGAGGGTCAGTGATTGTTGACCTTAGCATAGACCGTGGTGGTTGCATTGAGACGGCTGAATGCAGGGCACTGAAGAACCCTGTATATGAAAAATTCGGCGTAATACACTATTCGGCCTGGAACCTGCCATCGCTGGTGCCAAGAACAGCTTCTATTGCCCTTAGCAATGTTTTCAGACCCATGATAGACGAATATGCCCACGCAGGTGGTATGACTCCTATCCTGAAGATGAACAGGGAGCTGAGAGGCAGTGTCTACCTCTTCAATGGGATGCTTACCAATGAGACTCTGGGGAATAAGTTCGGAATGATGTCAAAAGATATTAACCTGCTGCTCACAGCATTCTGAATTATCTATACAAACGAAAGTGAGGCATCTCTGCCTGTCTGCGTGAGTACAGCCTGCCTGCCCATGAACACAGCCCGGTTATCGGCTATATGCCCCGAGGGGAAATTAAAGATCACAGGATAACCATAATGGCCAACAATATCAAGTATTATATCTTCAATAGTACGATTGTACTTAACAGATCCGTAGGTCATCTTTTCCATGCCGCCAACAACAAGAGCAGCCAGATTCGACAGCTTACCTGCCAGCCTCAGTGATGTCAGCATCCTGTCAAGATGATAGTAATACTCACCTACCTCCTCAATGAAAAAGACAGAGCCATCGGTATCAGGCTCTGCCGGCGTACCTGTCAGGGCATATATAAGTGATAGGTTACCTCCGGTAAAATGTCCTCTCACATCAATATTTTCATCCCTGTCTGCCTTCCATTCAATTGACTGTGGCTCACCAAAGAGGGCACTAATCATTGTGTCAAAACACTGTGGCTTTTTTTTGGGATTGAAATAATTCAGTGGCATCTCAGCATGGAGTGACACCAGACCGCATACCCTTATCAACCATAGATGAAGCACTGTAATATCACTGAACCCGACATACCATTTCGGATTGGTCTTTAGTGGGGTGAAATCAACCTTGTCAATTATACGCGATACACCATAACCCCCACGTGAACAGAAGACAGCTTTAACTGCCTCATCTGAGGTGGCCTTCTGAAGATCATGAATTCTCTCACTGTCAGTGCCTGCAAAACAATCATGCTGCCTGAAAGCATTTTCTCCTATTATGACATTAAGGCCGTACTGGCTTAGCTTGTCAGCTGCCCTGTAAACAACATCCCTCTCAACAATTCCTGAGGGTGAGATTATGGCAACAGTATCTCCTTTTTTAAGATATGGAGGTAAAATCAAAGGATTCATCACAATTGTAAATTTGGCTTTTGCCAAAAATACTCATTTTGATGTTTTTTCAAAAAGTATTGTCTGATGAATTGAGAAGAGCACTATTATCAGGCAAGAAAACGGGCAGCAGAACTAAATACCATATCAAAAACAGAATCCACTTTTGACACATCCTCTCCCCTGAGCAGTGGAAACGGATTCTCATGAATATAATCATACTCCGGACTCCATATCTCAACATCAGCACCATGCATGGCATCAGCAACCCATGAAGAAGGTATTACACTATCACGGCTGAAGGTAATTGCTCTTATCCTCTCCCCTTCACTCCTGAAAATGTCACTGTAATAATGCTGAAGCCTCTGTGGGGAGCTCATTCCATAATAAGCAAGACCAATAGGAGTATTATGTATCAGCTCTGAGAAAGCCTTTTCTTCCTTAGCTGCAGGGAGATCTATCTCATCTATATAAAAACTCAGAAGCCGTTCAAAGGCCCTGCTGTCCATTATCAGTTTTGAAGTTCCATTCATGCGGTTAAGTGTGCTGCCTCCACAGAAAAAAAACAAACGGCTGTCTGATGGCAGTCCTCCTTCACCCGCAAGCAGTATCACCTGCGAAACCATCACCCCGATAGAATATGCAAATAGGTCAATACTGCCAGTGCTCTCTATCAACGGGTGTCTGCCACTTTTTATCTCCTTTATAAGGCTTGTCAGGTCTTTCACAGCCTGATACCCGGAAAGGAAAAAGCGCTCAGGAGTGAGACTAATCCTGGTACTCAAGGCAACATTCACAAATGACGACATTTTAATTCCCGGATCACGCAATAAACGTGCAGCCACTGCCGGCATCATCAGATGACGGTCGATCCATGTCAATGGCGACCTGTTCATATGATATGCTATTGGAAAAAGCACTACTGTCCTTCCGGTATCCCTGGTCAGACGATAAGCCCATGAGAGATATTTATCCCAGCTTCTCTCATTAAGCCCATGCAGGAGAATGATAGCACCCTTCCCCGGCTCTCTTTTTCCGGGTATAAAAACATAGTAATTAAAATTATCGTTGCCATAACCCATACCCTCCTGACTGAAAAAACCCTTCATCTCTTCAGGAACCTCTATTGACCGATCATAATTATATCCGCCGGCAGAGTGGAACTGTACTTTCCTGACCTCAATGTCAGTCTCCGGTATTACTCCACCATCACCTGTATACTGGAAGAAGCCGGCAAGACTCTTTTGCAATTCAGTGTATTCCATGACCAAACTTTTATGCAAACGAACAAAAAGAGTATAAGGGGTGCAAAAAAATGGGGTTTGGCTATCTGCAACGGGCCTAAAAACAAATATGTGGGGCGAAAAAACAAATGACGGGGCGAAAGGAAGGAGTTGAAAAGAGGGAGTCGAAAGTCTAAAGTCTAAAGCAAAGGAACTAAGTTACCAGGTCTTGAGGAGCGGGATATATAAAGTCAAAA
>QKCK01000238.1 GCA_003245695.1 Bacteroidota bacterium
CCGCAATTTCTTTGCCTTCCCAAAGGTTGGTCCTTTAGCCCCATAATACATCTGTTTATCTATCTCTTTCATCATGCAGACAATTACTCCCTACTAATTTACAATAATTAATCCGGAGAATCTGTTTCAAGTCCCCCCTGGGGACTTAGGGTCATCACTCCTGTGACCTCCCTGGTAGTCAGAGTACTATTCTCAACCTACCATTCCACCCTCATTTTATTCTCAATAGCCAGCTGACATCAACATCAGAGGCGTAATATAATACGCCCCGACTTTCAACTTTATGAACTTTATAAACTTTCAACTTACATATCCCGCTTTGCGGGACTTCGTCATTTCATTCCTCAGCTTTCGACTTATATATGTACCAATACGCCAGCGGAATAAAGAAGAGACTCACCACGGTACCGAGTGTCATACCACCTAACAGTGCCAGTGCCATCGGTCGCTGCAGCTCTGCTCCTATGCCACCGCCAAAGAGCATGGGCAGTGTTGAAAAGATAGATGCCAGGGCTACCATGATGATAGGCTTCAGCCTGCGCGATCCCCCGGTATATATAGCCTGCCTCAGCTCCATCCCTTCATCACGCAGGTTGTTGATGGTATCGACCTTAAGGATTGAGTCGTTAATGATCACTCCCGACATCACTATCAGCCCTATCATTGTCATCACGTTTATTGAACCGCCCCAAAACCAGATGAGGAACAGTGCCCCTGCTATGTCGATAGGAATCTCCAGCAACACTATCAATGGCTGCACCAGCGACTCGAACTGTGCTGCCAGGATAAAATAAAGAAGCAGCACAGCAATAACCAGTATCACTGCCAGTTCGTTAAAGAGGCGCTGGCCTGTTATCAGTCCTCCGCTGAAGGTGACATCAATATCCGGATCTGAAGAGAGGATATCCTTTATCTGACGTGTCAGCACAGCCGGCCTGTTAGTGGAGATGTTCATGGGCACAGGGACAAACTCAGTAGTCATACCTCCCTTTATGGTTTTATAATAACGGGTCCGTTGCACCTCGGTGATATCATGCAGAGGTACCATGGCACTATCGTTGTTAGCGACAAAGCCGGAAGAGAGATAGTGACTCACCATCTCATCCCTGCCGGTAAGGACTACAGGCAGTATCTCGTTTGATGATCTCAGCTCACCTATCTCATCGCTGTTCAGGGAGCTCTTTATGGCTGAGTATACCCTCGAGGCACTGACATTATAAAGCAGCATCTTCTCCGGTACCAGACGCACGGTTATCTTCTCTTCGAGCGGTGGCGGCATGATGCCTGCCTCAGGATAGTGTTCCTGGAGTGTCTTAACTACTTCCAGCATGCGGTCTACTGGAGGAACCTCATTCTCACTCTTCAGACTCACCTCTGCCACCAGTGGCGCCTCCGTGGCAGAGAAGATCTTCTCAAAGATGTTCTCCTGGACACCTACAGACAGAGTAGCTTCGGGATAGCTTGCAGCAACATAATCAGCTAGCAGCTTTTCAGTCTCTTCACGCTCATGGTAGTTGTGAGTCTTGATATATATCTTTGACGAGGTATAAGCCTGGTCGTAATCGCGCAGGAAGACAAACTTCTGTTCACCCACGAAAGAGTTACTCTGCACCACCTTCTCACCAGCCACATCAATAAGATCCTTCACCCTGTGCATGTTCTCACCCAGGTCTATATTCTCGTTCCACTCTACAGAGACAACAAGTTCATCCTGACGTACTGCCGGGAACTTCTCCTTTTTCAGATCGGCAAAGAGCAAAAGCATAACACCTATTATCGCTCCAAAGGTTATCATGGTAGCCCTGCCATGCCTGAAGAAGAATCCCATCATGCCTTCATAGCTGTCTTCAAGATGTCTGAAGCTGATACGTTTCACCAGACGTGTAAAAGCACCCTCCTTCTCACTACGGTAGATAAGGTGATGAATGGTTGGCAGCAGTCCAATACCCACAATGAGAGATACTCCCTGTCCAATGATTATTGCAATAGCCTGGTCATAAAAGAGTGCGCCTGAAATACCACTTAGGAAAATAAGAGGTATAAAAGTTGCGCATGTAGTAAAGACCGAGGTTACCAGCGGCGCAATAACCTCATTGGTGCCCTTCACACATGCATCGAGGAGCGTCTCGCCTTTCTCCGTCCACTGGGTGATATTCTCCGTTACAACAATAGAATTATCTATCATCATACCAATTCCAAGGATAAGACCTGCCAGAGAGACAACATTCATTGACAGACCCACGATATAGAAGAACAGAAGGCTGATGACAAGTGTCACCGGTATACTCACTCCTATTATAAGAGGTGATTTGGCATCTTTCAGAAAGAAGAACATGATAAAGAAAGCCAGCAGTCCTCCCAGCCAGAGGCTCTGCCGCAGGTTGGCAATAGAGTAATCGAGGAGACGTGTCTGATCCTGCGACACCTCAAAGGTCATCTGCGGATAGTCGTTTCGTATCTGTCCCACCAGCTCCGACATCTTTTTCTCCATCGTCTCCATACGGGCATCCGACTCTTTTATTATGGCCAGGGCCACTGCCTGTCTGCCACCTGAGAGGTACATACCTGACGGCTTCTCTTCACGTATACCTACCTCACCCACATCACTCAGCTTAAAAAGTCGTTCTCCCGACCTGATATACAGGCTTCTGATATCGTCTATAGTTGTCAGCTTGGAGTTAAACTCGAGGTTATAGAGATATTTCCCCTCTTTGACAAGAATGCTCCCGATGTTGATATTATTTGATGTAACAGCATCTTCAATATCAGAAGCGGTGATGCCGAGGCTGAGCATCTTTCTCTCGTCGGGTCTGATGAAAATCTCGCGTGATGACTGTCCGGTGATGTCAGCCAGGGCGACCTCGGGCAGCTGTTCAATACGTTTACGTATTATGTTCTGTGCAAAGTCGCTCACAGTTGCAAAACCGGCCTCACCGGTGGCAGTATCGGCAGCAGAGATATTAAGGAAGAATACGGGTATGTCAGACGCTGAGGCTTTTATCACACGTGGTCTGTCGATGTCATCTGGCAGCTGTTCCATCACACCGTCAATCTTCTCATTCACCTCCATGAATGCCAGGTCGATATCGTTACCAAAGGCGAAGGTAAGGCGTAGCAGGGCACTGCCGTTACGTGCTTCGGTATCCATTTTCTCCACACCTGTCACCTGCATGAGACTACGCCGCAGTATGTTTACCACGGTGTTCTCCATCTCGCGTGAGCTCACATCGGGGCGCGACACTGCCACAGTTATCTCAGGCACATCAATGTCAGGCATGAGAGAGACAGGCAGGCGGCCCGAGGCTACTAGCCCCAGCAGCACCACTGCAAGAAAAGTCATTATCACCGCCACAGGGCGTTTTACTATAAAGCGTACCATCTGTCAGGAGGATTTATTTTCATTTTTTCGTCGGAATGTGCGGCATAACATCAGCGGCTGGAAGACCAGCAAGCCTATCATACTGAATACCAGGCCACCAATGGTGCCGGCAGCAAGGGTGAACCAGAACTGTCCGTCGCGACCGGTGAGCAGGAAAGGTAACAGGCCGACAATGGTTGACAGCACAGAGAGAACTATAGGTATTATCTTACCGTTAAAAGCCTTAAGGTATAGCTCTTTACGGTCCATATAGGATCTCTCGCGCCGAAGCCTGTTAAAGTCATCAAGGATATACAAAGTGCCATTTACCACAATACCGCATAACAACACCATGGCGGCAAAGGCTCCTTCGTCAGGCACAATGCCAAAGAGAGGAAAGGTAAGGAACAACCCTATGAAAGAGAACGGAATCAGCCCGATGACAATCAGAGGCTGCGATAATGACTCCAGCAACACCGAACAGATAAAGAAGATTATCAAAATGACCAGGAAGATCAATGGATAATTCTTCTGCTTCTTCTCCCACGAGAAGGTGAACCTGTCTGACCTGGCAGTATAACCCAGTGGTAAAAGTGAGGCTGTCTCCCTGACATTACGCTCAATGATGATCCTCCCCAGCTCTGCATTACCAATAAAATCGTAGGCTACAGTAATAACAAACTGCTGGTCTTCACGACATATAACATTATCTGTTATCTCCTTATGAACTGTGACCATATCACCCATTTTTATCCCCGCACCTGTTGATGAAATAATAGGCTGATGGTTTATCTGCCAGAGGTCATATCTGTCTGAGAGATCTGATCGTATAATTACCGGAGCTGAAACGCCGTTGATAAACAGGTCTGATGTCTTTATGGTATTCTTCGAATATGATTTTATACTGTTAAACACCTCTCCAATGTCTGATCCGGCATGGGCTATCTGGCTGTTATCAACTGAGACATAGTTTCTGAAGTCCTTCTTCACCCACCACCTGTCATCGCCTCCAAGAAAATAGACCTCCTTAATACGTCCCTTTGCGCCTTCTATAAGCCGTTCTTTGAGTTCTTCAGCATACTCACGCAACTGGTCATAGTTAAAACCCCGCATCACAATCCTGTAGCCTCCCTGGATATAATCGGAAGATACCTGGTTACTGAAGCCCTGCCCTACCCCATAGACAGAAGCATGATAGCTTCCGATGCCGTTCATATAATCTTCTATATGTGCTTTCAGCAGGAAGGGGAAGGCAGTAAAGTCCTCTTCAGGGATGAAGGTTATATCCATTGAGGCAGATGAGGCATCAGACACCCTGGTGACAAACTTATCGACCTCGTGATAAGATGTGACCATGTTCTCAAGTCCCTTGCACACATCGTTTATGTCTTCAATGGTCAGTCCGTTCTCACTGAGCCCAATGCGGACATTAAGTCTGGTCCGTTGTACATCGTCCGATCCCTTCGAATAATAATAGTTACTGCCCTTCAGCTTATCGTTAAAGAGTCTGAAGCTGCCTCCAAGCACCTTGTTTAAAACAGGCTTGACATCTGAAATGAATGTCCTGTTACCAAGTGTCTTATTATAAATAGCCTCACCCTTTGTCGGCTCAGCTTTCTTACTATAGTTATCTTTCAATACAGGGAGAGAGTCAGGCAGATAAAAGACAGGTATTCCAAAACCCAGTATGGCAAGAATGATAAATGCTACACGGAATCGTATGATAAAATCTATTGCTTTGGAATATGCTCCGGTTACCTTCACCACGCGCCGTTTACGATTAATAAGCATTCTTTTACGGTTGCCCCTCAGCTTTATGGCCACGCTTAACGATGGTATAAAGAAGAGAGCAATGAAGAATGAGACTGAAAGATTTATTATCACTACAGCAGCAAAGTCAGAGAGTGTCAGTTTGGTTGCCTCATCAAGAAAGAAGATGACTACCAGGGCACCTACTGTTGTTAGTGTTGCAGCCAGAAGTGACACTCCCACTTTTCTGTTACCCTTATGTTTTATATGGTCAGCCATCACTATGGTATTATTTATTATAATACCAAATGAGACAGTGATACCGGCAAGAGAATAGAGATGTATCTCAAG
>QKCK01000296.1 GCA_003245695.1 Bacteroidota bacterium
ATATGTAGCTGTATTGCTACGGTTGTCACAAAAAAGAAGAAAAAAACGGTTTTATTGGTAGGGTAAATCATTTTCACTTCGGTATAAGAATAGTTAACTTTAGTGAGGAACTGATTTAATATTAACTCACCTCTTTTGCAGTTGACAAGGGAAGAATTTAAAATATTGTTTGACAGCTACTTTGACTCTGTCCGGAGCTATCTTTTCTACCGTGGTGCAGAAAGGGAGCAGGCTACAGATATAGCGCAGGATGTCTTTTTAAAGGTGTGGGAGAAGCAGCTGGATATTGACAAAAAGAGTGC
Organism: Bacteroidota bacterium; assembly: GCA_003245695.1. Classification (GTDB taxonomy): domain Bacteria; phylum Bacteroidota; class Bacteroidia; order Bacteroidales; family VadinHA17; genus SR-FBR-E99. The sequence goes on from QKCK01000296.1 coordinate 303, forward strand.
ATTAAGATTATTATATAAAATTGCCGGAGACATGTTTATAAGTCAGTATAGAAGAGAGAAGCTGGAGATGAATTACAGGTCAGGCATGGTTGATGAGCCGTTCGACCTCTCTCCTGAAGATAACCTGAGATACAGGGAGTTGATGGATAGTTATACACGTGCTCTGGCAGTAATGAATGAGAAGCAGCGCATTGTTTTTCTTATGGCCAGAATGGAGGGGTTGAAATATCATGAGATAGCTGAAAGGCTTGATTTAAGCATTAAGGCAGTAGAAAAGCGGATGAGCATTGCGCTTGCCTATCTTAAAAAAGCATTAGGGTGATGAGTACAAAGGATGACAATATGAAAAATGGAGGTTTTCCTGATGAGATGGAGTCTCTGATTTCTGGCAGCCGGATCCGTTGGACCAGGAGCAGGGAGGAGGTATGGCTGGAGCTTGATAAAAAACTTGATGTCACCGGTGAAGCCCGCAAGGTTACCATGGTCAGGCCGTGGATGCGGTTTGCTGCTGCTGCCGTCATGACACTGCTTGTCGGATTATCTGCAGTGATGTACTTCTATTCTGAGACTTTGGAGGTAGGTGCCGGAAAACACGCGGAAATACTGCTGCCTGATAATTCAAGAGTACAGCTTAACGCACAGTCAACTATATCATACAAACCTTTGTTATGGTACTTGTCACGCTCTGTAGAGCTGGAGGGTGAGGCCTTCTTTGAGGTGACAAAGGGCAGAAGATTCGAAGTCGTTTCTGGCAATGGGAGAACCAGGGTGTTAGGAACATCCTTTAATGTCTTTTCACGAAACAGCGATTACAGGGTTACCTGTATCACCGGAAAGGTCGGCGTAACTGAAGCTTCTGGCAGAGACCATGTAATACTTACTCCGGGACAGCAGGCGCTACTGTCTGATAAAGGTATCATTGAAACAGTTGCAGAAGCTGATACCGTTCAGGCTTTGTCGTGGATGAACAATACCCTGAGCTTTACAGCATCACCACTTGAGAAAGTGCTCGATGAGATCAGCAGACAATATAATATCACTATTGAAATAGGAAAGGGAGCAGAAAACAGATATACAGGTACATTTATTAAAGATGATTCGGTTGAAAATGTTTTAAATTTGGTGTGCCGGCCTTTTGACATGAAAATAATACGGAAGTCAGAAAATGTGTATCTTGTTACCTCGCAAACAGATTAAACAGTTTGATTTGAAAAAGCCTCTGCTCTTCTCACTCTTTCTTTTTCTTTGTACAATAGTATATTCACAGGAGATTAGAGTCAATTGTGAAAAAAAGCCATTAAATGAGGTGCTTATTGAATTAAGGGCCGATTATGGAATAATGTTTTCATTTGATGACAGTTACCTGTCAGATTTCATAATATCAGCCGATACTCTTTTTTCTGATAGCCGGCAGACTCTTGATTTTCTCCTTAAAGGTCTGCCTCTCAGGTATGAGTTGAATAATGATGTTTATATTATCTACAGATACAAACCAAAGGAAAAGGCAAGGAAATTCATTGTTGCCGGTCGTATAACAGATAATGTCAATGGGGAGACACTTCCATTCTCAGGGATTCAGGTGAACAGTGCTGTCATCAGCTCTGATTCAAAGGGCAACTTTTCGTTTACATCAACCACTGATAGCCTTTTCAGGATAAGAATCTCATATGTTGGCTATTATATACTGGATACTATTGTTAAGCCTGGAAGTAATTTTCATTTCCGGCTTATGCCATCTGTGGTTGCCATGCAGGAGATTGTTGTGGAGGGTTCTGTGATAGCCCGTACTGTTGATGCCGGAAGCTCACCGGGGATACTAAGACTTAATCATAAAGTTGCATATTTTCTTCCCGGAAACGGGGATAACTCACTTTTTAATTTACTACGCCTGCAGCCAGGGATACTTGCCTCAGGGGAACAGGCATCTGACCTTATCATCTGGGGTAGTTATGAGGGACAGAGTCAGGTCATTTATGATGGATTTACCGTTTACGGGATGAAGAATTTCAATGATAATATAAGTGCTGTAAACCCATATATGGCTAAAGACATAAAGGTGTTGAAGGGAGCCTTTGGCGCTGAATATGGTGAGAGGGTAGGAGGAATTGTTGATATAACTGGTACTGACGGTAACAGGATGACTCCATCGGCACATCTATCGGTAAATAACATGACCATAAACGGAATGGCAAGTGTTCCCTTTAAAAAGAAATCAGCACTCCTGATTGCATACAGACAGACATACTATGAACTTTATAACCCTGTCTCTTTCTCTTCTTCAGGATATGGGAGGGGTAAAAACAGTTCCATGGCTGATTATTATCTGGCACCTGATTACCGTTTCAGGGATATGAATCTAAAATATTCAGGAGGAGATGATAGCCATAATTACTATCTGAGTCTATATGGCGGAAGTGATGAGTTCTCATATTCATTCTTTAATGAGACTTTTCAGAAGAGCATTTCCATCGATCATGATGAGGATAATCAGCAGTTTGGTGGTACACTCTTTTATGGATTCAGATGGAATAACAGAAAAAACAGCACCAATGTTACACTAAGTGCATCATCACTGCATTCTTCGAGGTTACATGATGAGGTGATAGAACGGTTCTCCGGGTCACTTCCAAATACCACAATCTATGACAATGTAGCATCATCTATTAATGAGATAAATGGCAGATCTGCAACAACATTCAGCATTTCAGGCAAGCATCAGCTTGAGAGCGGAATAGGTCTGTTATACTATTATTCAGAAACTACCCGTATTTTTTCTGATGACTCCGGGGCTTTCCAGAGTGACGATCTGGCTCTTCCATATCTATTTGCCCAGGATAATATTAACCTTAAGAAAAAAATAACACTGCGGCCAGGAGTAAGACTTGACCTGCATACTACCGCAGGTAAGGTCTATATTCAACCCCGCTTATCTGTTTTATACAGGCTGACAGATCATCTCAGGCTTACTTCTGCAGCCGGATTCTATAATCAGTTTGTTGCCAAGAATATGATTATTGAGCCTACAACAAACTACAGACTGGAGTGGTCAGTATGTGACGGAGCTGCAATAAAAGTGTTAAACTCACAGAGCGTAACCATGGGTGTGACCTATGATAAAAACGGACTGGTGCTTAGTGCAGAAGGCTATCTGAAGAAGACGGGGGATATTACACGTTATATTGAATCTGAAACAGGACTGAGCCTCTACAGAGGCGATAGTAAAACCAGAGGCATTGATGTATTCATCAAGAAGGATTTCAGAGATCAGACACTCTGGCTGTCATATACCATCAGTCGTACCCTTGAGCGTTTTAATTACTTTACTGAATACGAATATGTAGCAGCTATGATTGATCAGCGACATGAGTTAAAAATTGCAGCACTGACACGTTTCAGATCTTTCCATTTTACTGTTAATTATGTTTTTGGATCAGGGTTCCCTGATCCCGATCTCCTGCCTGGTGTTGTTGATTACCTGCAGCCATATAGCCGTCTTGATGCCGCAATTATATATAATCTGTTAAAGAGAAGGGTCAAGCTTGATTGTGGCGTATCTGTGCTGAATGTCCTTAACAAGGAGAATATCAGATACTCAAATTATACACGGATACCAACGGATGAAACTACCACTATAAGCCTATATGCAGAGGCAGTCCCGTTAACTCCAACAATTTTTCTCAATATTTTTTTCTGAAAAGGTAGGGTAAAACCATTTTCATGCGGATTAATGACAAAAGAAGCAGATAAAAAGAAAAAATCATAAAGCGCTTCTTAATGTCTAACTTAAAAGCAACGTCATGAAAAAATTTATGTATCAAATCCTTTTGGCAAGCACACTCTCCTTTATTCTCGGAGGAGCAGTAGTCGCTCAGGAGACTACCAGCGGAGATCAGGATCAGATCAGGAAAAAGGATCAGGTCCATCTCGATGATCAGTTAAAAGATCGCGATCAACTCAAGGACCATGACCAGATCAAAGATCAGGATCAGATAAAGGACAAGGATCAGGATTGCCTGAATGACCAGGATCAGCTGAAGGATCAGGATCAACTGAAAGATAAAGACCAGTTGAGAGATAAAGATCAGGACAAGGACCAGTTGAAGGATCAGGACAAGGACCAGTTGAAGGATCAGGACAGGCTGAGGGACAAGGATCAGGATTGCGTGAGTGACCAGGATCAACTGAAGGATCAGGATCAGCTAAAAGATCAGGATAAGGATCAGCTGAGGGACAAGGATCAGGACAGGCTGAGAGATAAGGATCAGGTGTCACTTAAATCTGACGGCGAGGAATTGGATCAGAGTCAGGTTAAGGAGCAGAGCCGGACAAGAGAGCAGAGTCGTGAAGCATTCCGTAACTCGCTTTCAGATGAACAGATTGCAATTCTTGAAAACAAAGAGATGACACGCAATCAGAAACGCAAAGCTTTCAGAGAGTCTCTCACTGAGCAGCAGAGAGCTATGCTTCGCGAGAATCAGAGCCTGCAACAGCAGCAGAGAAGCGAATTCCGCAATACAGGTACATGCGATAGCCAGAGTCAGGAGATGGTACAGAACAGAGTTAACAACGGAAGTAACTCTTCTGGCAGAAGAAACGGCAGGTAAAAGGGATCTGATCCGGAATCCTTAAGAGATTCCGGATCATTATCTTCATGTATCAATAGATAAATGTACCCGAAAATGAAGAGGATAGCTATTCAGATGGTGTTTATGCTCAGCGTGATGCCTTTATTCGCTCAAACAGAGAGAGTGGATTCTTTGCTCCTTAGTGTTATGGGTAATGACAAGGCAATAAACAGATTACTGGACCCCCCTTCATTATATCTTTACAGCAGCCTTACCTGTGATAACAAAACATTCTATGCCGGACGTGAATTGGGCGATAATATGTATGCCATAAATGGCAACATATACCTGATGCATTCAGCTGGCTTTTATGCAGGTATTGCCGGATCTGCCTACAGTGAGCTGGACCCTTCATACAATGCCACCGTGGTGACTGTCGGATTTCTGAAGCCGGTAAACAGGAAAAGGAATCTTACTGTAAGAGCTTCATATAACCATTATTTCTTTAATCAGGCTGATACATCAGGGTCGCCTCTGACAAATATCCTGGGGGCAGGCTTGTCGTTAAGAGGCAAACATATCGGAGG
>QKCK01000361.1 GCA_003245695.1 Bacteroidota bacterium
GTTCAGGTTAAGAAATTCAAAGGTGTTATCACCTCCTGTCTGACCCTGAAGCACCGTTGACAGTAACGTTAATGCAGCTAATAATACCTTTTGTCTCATGAAAGGAAAAACCATTCAGCAAATATAATCTTTATGATAACGGCAGCAGTCTCTCCTTATTACTTATTATCATGCGCACTTTCCTGAAAGGTCTATCTCATCAGCACTCTCTCTGTCACGTGCACCTCGTTGTGACAGGAAAAGACCTGTTATTGCGATGACCATGCCAATAGCGTTCTGAATTGTGGGTATCTCGTTTGAGATAAAGAAAGCAAATATCGCAGTAAAAAGAGGTATAAGGTTGCTGAATATGTTAGCTCTTGATATTCCAAGTGACCTTACTGAATAAGCAAAGAGGACAAAGGCTCCGCTGGAGGCAAACACTGACAGCAGTACTATTATTGTAAAGCTCCTGGCAACAATACCTGTAGCAATAAAATCACCGAGGTCAAAAATAATGAACAGAGGTAGAAAAAGTATAACACCGATAGCACTCTGCATGAAAACAATAAACACGGGGTGGTACTTTGGTGAGAGCCGGTGCAATATCATGTTATAACCTACGGCAGCAGCCACAGCAAGTGATAGCAGCAATAAACCCTTAATGTTCATTGACAATGAGCCGCTGGCGTCAGTAATGAAAATAAGCACTCCCAGAAAGGAGATGACAACACCTATATAATTTATCAGGGTAAGTCTCTCCTTGTATAGTATCCATGCAACCAGCACACCAAAGACAGGGATGGTGGAAATAATGACTGAACCTACTGTAGCAGAGACAAGGGTAAGACCGAAACTCTCACCAAGGAAATAAAGGAAAGGCTCAAATAATGCCAGAAAGAAAAAATACCTGCGGTCTTCGGCTCTTATCTTTGAAAACCCTTTGGTGATCCACAGGAAGAGCGAAAGCAACCCCACGGCAAGACAGAGTCTTAAAAACACTATGGTGATAGGAGCATAGGCTTCATTTGCTATCCGGAACCAGACAAATGATAACGACCAGAATATCATTGAAAGTACAACAGCACCATATTGCCTGGATAAATTCTTCATTTTGATGAGTATGTGTTTTTTACGGCGGGCAAATTTAATGTAATAATTTTACTTACCCTGAGTTCCTGACTTAAATAATTCTTACCCTTTTCAGACTTACTTTTCTTTCGTTTTGTTACCTGGAATGGTGTTACATGTGTTTTTAGAACGTCTTGCAATAAAGTTCAAAAAACAGTATGTAAATGCAAGAAATACAGTATTTAAGAGGTGGGGCATGTTTCGAACGCTTTTTAAAATAGCGTGTTTAAAGCTTTGCAGGTTTAGTTTTATTACTATATTTGCCGCCTTAGTATAGGGTAAAAGAGGTTTTTACCTGAAGATAAATGAAACAAAAAACAAAACGTAGATAAAAGATGAAGATTCTTGTTTGTATAAGCAATGTACCTGACACAACTACCAAGATCAAGTTTCTGGAGGGTAATAACAAGCTGGATACTGCAGGTATTCAGTGGGTGATTAATCCATGGGATGAGCTTTCGCTTACCAGGGCTCTTGAGCTTAAAGACGATGCCTCAACGGGAGTAAAGAGTGTCACTGTAGCACATGTGGGGTCTGCTGCCTCTGAACCAACGATACGCAAAGCTCTGGCAATAGGGGCTGATGATGCAATAAGGGTAAACATGGATGCCACTGATGCATATAATGTTGCCACACAGCTTGCTGAGGTTTTGAAGAAGGAGCAGTTTGACATTGTATTATGCGGCATTGAATCGAGTGACTATAATGGTTCGCTTGTAGGCGGCATGTTGTCTGAGATGCTTGGAATGCCTTCAGTATCAGCTGTATCAGGCATCAACATTGCAAATGGCGAGGTGGTATTGACCCGTGAGATTGACGGTGGTAAGGAAGTAGTGACTGTTCCTTCTCCGTTTGTTGCTGTTGTACAGAAGGGTATTGCTAAAGAGCCCAGGATTGCAGCCATGCGTGGAATAATGATGGCACGCACCAAGCCAATAAAGATCTGTGAGCCTGTTGAATGCGAGAATCTTACTGAGATTGTCACTTTTGAGAAGCCTGAACCAAGGGCTAAATGCAGGTTTGTTGATGCTGAAAACCCGAAACAGCTTGTTGAGCTTCTTATGAATGAAGCAAAAGTCATCTGAGATTAATTAACCGAAATAAAAAAGAAAAGATATATGTCAGTATTGGTATTTACAGAGAACTGGGATGGCAGGTTCAAGAAACTGACCTTTGAACTTGTCTCATATGCAGCAAAGACTGCTGAGATGCTGAACACCACGGCCACTGCTGTTTCAATAGGCAAGGTTGATGATGCGGAGCTGAAAAAGCTTGGCAGTTATGGTGCAAAGAAGATCATAGCAATAGAGAATGAGAAACTTAATATACTTGATAACCAGGCTTACTCAGCTTTAATTGCAGACCTTGCAAAGGAGGAGGGGGCACAGGTAGTTGTGTTGTCAAACAACAACACAGGTAAGGCTATTGCACCACGTCTTTCTGTCCGTCTGAAAGCCGGCATAGGATCAGGTGTAAGCAGGCTTCCTTTGTCACTTGAGCCTTTTACAGTGTATAAACGTACATACTCAGGAAATGCTTTTGCTCATCAGGTCATTAAGACACCTGTTAAGATAGTTACTCTGGCACAGAACTCATTTGATCTGACAGAGACCTCTGACAGCTCAGTTATTGAAAGACGTCAGGTGACTGTTGACGGAGAGATACTCAAGACCACCGTAAAGGATGTTCAGAAGCAGACAGGCAAGATACTCCTTACTGATGCCGATGTTGTTGTGTCAGGCGGCAGAGGCATGAAATCACCTGATAACTGGGCTCCAATAGTTGAACTTGCGCAGGCACTAGGTGCAGCAACAGCATGTTCACGCCCTGTATCTGATGAAGGCTGGAGACCTCACGAAGAGCATACGGGTCAGACAGGTAAGATTATTGCTCCAAACCTATATATTGCCGTAGGTATATCTGGTGCAACCCAGCACCTTGCAGGTATCAGCTCATCAAAATACATCGTTGCAATAAATACTGACAAGGATGCTCCTATTTTTGAGGCTGCACAGTACGGTATTGTCGGCGATGCCATGAAAGTGCTGCCGGGAGTCATAGCGGCGGTGAAAGAGCTCAGGAAGTAATACGTATAAAATAACACCCTGCTAACATGGTAAAACAGATTGTCTTTGCCTTTGCCCTGCTGGTGACTTTTGCGGTATTTTTCTACACTATATATCGCATATACAGGTTTTTTACCTTCACCAGGCCGGGTTTTAAGGTTGATCAGCCCGGAAAGAGATTCGGGGTAATGATGAGTATGGCTTTTGGCCAGAAAAAGATCTTTCGCCGTCCGGTCATAGGTTTTTTGCACGCCATAGTATTCTGGGGTTTCTGTGTGATACTTCTTGGAAGTATCGAGATGGTTATTGATGGTCTTGCAGGAACGGAAAGAGTACTAAAGATACTGGGGCCGGTTTACAACTTCATAACTGCCACCGGTGATATCTTTGCGCTGTTGATAGCTATTGCAATAGTTGTCTTTCTCAGCCGCAGGATCTTCTTTCATATAAAGAGATTCGAGGGCATAGAGATGAAGAAGATATCGCATATCGATGCCAACATTGCCCTTACAATGATACTCCTTCTGATGCTCTCTCTTCTGGGGATGAACACGGCCTATACAGGCTATAAGGCACTGGCAGGGGAGGTGGTTGACGGCATGTATCCTGTCAGTAAAGTCATCTACGGACTAGTCGGTGGAGGCAACGAGGCAGGGATGCATATCATGTATGAATCATGCTGGTGGACCCACATACTTCTTATATTCATCTTTGCAAATATTTTACCATACTCAAAGCACTTTCATGTATTTCTTTCAGTGCCTAATACCTTTCTTTCAAGGCTGGAGCCTCTTGGCAAATTGCCGAATATGGACAGCATCACCAGGGAGGTTAAGCTGATGATGAACCCTGAGACTGCTTTTGCTGCAGCACCTGAGGATACCCCTGTTGAGCGTTTTGGAGTAAAGGACTGTGAGGATGTGGTATGGAAGAACTATTTTGATTCACTTACCTGTACGGAGTGCGGCCGCTGCACATCTGTCTGCCCGGCAAACATTACCGGCAAGAGACTCTCGCCACGTAAGGTAATGATGGATCTGAGAGCCAGGATGAAGGAGAAAGGGCCTCTTATGATAAAGAACGGCAGGGATTATTCTGATGGCAAATCACTTCTCAGAGACTATATCACTGAGGAGGAGCTGTGGGCATGCACAACATGTAACGCCTGTGCCCGTGAGTGCCCGGTGAATATAAATCACCCAACACTTATTGTGGCTATGCGCCGTTATCTGGTGATGGAAGAGGCTTCTGCCCCGGGTGAACTGAAGGCTGTCTTTAATAATATTGAAAACAACGGAGCACCATGGCAATACTCTGCCGAAGACAGATTGCTGTGGGCCAACGACCTAGAAATAAATGTCATCTAATACCCTGTCATAATAATGGAAACACGTAAGATAGAAGTGCCTGTTATGGCAGATATGTTTGCCAGAGGTGAGAAGCCTGAATATCTTTTCTGGGTAGGCTGCGCCGGTGCCTTTGATGACAGGTACAAGAAAGTTGTCAGGGCCTTTACCAAGATACTCACATACCTTAATGTTAGCTATGCGGTACTGGGTAAGGAGGAGACCTGTACAGGTGATCCGGCCCGCAGGGCCGGTAATGAGATGCTCTATCAGATGCAGGCTCTGACGGTGATAGAGACATTTAAGATGTATGAGGTCAGAAAGATCATTACTATATGCCCTCATTGCTATAATATCTTTAAGAATGAGTATCCTGATCTCGGGGGCAACTATGAGGTCATCAACTATCTGGTCTTCCTGAAACAGTATATTGATGATGGGAAACTGAAGATTGATGCTGGTGCTCTTGATAACGTCAGGATAACATATCATGACCCCTGTTATCTTGGCCGTGCCAATGACATCTATTCAGAACCACGTCAGATACTTAATGCACTCACAGGCAATATGGTAGAGATGGAGAGACATAAAAGCTTTGCTCTCTGTTGTGGTGCCGGTGGCGCACAGATGTTTAAAGAGGCTGAGAAAGGTGAGAAGGAGATATTCATTGAGCGCACAGAAGATGCTCTTAAGACTGATCCTGCAATAATTGCAACAGCATGTCCCTTCTGTATGACCATGCTTACTGACGGCCTGAAATATAAAAATAAGGAAGAGGAGATTAAAAATTTTGATATTGCCGAGCTGATTGCCCGGTCACTAAACCTGTAATTTAAAACGACCATATAATAAGACTGAAATGGAAAAGAAAGAAATACTTAAGAGTGGCGAATTTCTTGTGAGAGAGGTAGAGGCCAAAGACGTATTTATCCCTGAAGAGTTTAATGAAGAGCAACTCATGATTGCTCAGACATGTAAGGATTTTCTTGCTGCAGAGGTTTATCCGAATCTTGCACAGACAGAGAAGAGTGACCGCGAAGCAATGAAGAGTCTGCTTAAGAAATCAGGTGAGCTTGGTCTTATGGGGATATCAATCCCGGAGGAGTATGGTGGTTTCGGACAGTCATTTGTAAGCCAGATGCTTGTTGCAGAGACAACAGGGGCAGGCTATTCCTTCTCTGTTGCCTACATGGCACACTGCGGCATAGGCACACTTCCAATAATGTATTATGGTAATGAAGATCAGCGTCAGCAATATGTAACCAAACTGGCTACAGGTGAATACATTGGAGCATATGCTCTTACAGAGCCCGGCGCAGGCAGTGATGCCAACTCAGGCAAGACAAACGCCAAACCGACCGAGGATGGTAAACACTATATCCTTAACGGGCAGAAGATGTGGATTACCAACGCAGGTTTCGCTGACACTTTCGTGGTATTTGCAAAGATTGAAAACGACAGGGTGCTCAGTGCATTCATTGTTGAATCAAACTGGCCTGGTGTTGTTGTAGGCCCTGATGAACACAAAATGGGTATAAAAGGCTCTTCAACATGCCAGATCTATTTCAATGACGTAAAGGTACCTGCAGAAAACCTGCTTGGAAAGAGGGGAGAGGGTTTCCGTATTGCCCTCAGCATTCTTCATATGGGACGTCTGAAGCTGGGTGCTAACGTTATCGGTGCTGCTAAAAAAGCAGTGAACGACTCAGTTAAATATGCTAACGAACGCAAACAGTTTGGACTGCTTATCTCTACCTTCGGTGCAATAAAGTATAAACTTGCACAACAGGTCATCAGGTTACTGGCTCATGAATCAACAGTATACCGTGTCAGCAGTGACATTGACGCTTACATGGCAAAGGTTAAAAATGAGATGCCTGATTATGGAAGAGCAGCTATTGAAGCAATAAGTCATTATGCTGTGGAAGCTGCTCTGCTTAAGGTTTATGGTTCTGAGATGCTCGATTTCATCGCTGATGAGGCAGTACAGATACATGGCGGAATGGGATACTCAGCTGAGATGGATGTTGAGAGAGGATACCGCGACTCACGTATCAACCGCATATTTGAAGGCACCAATGAAATTAACAGGATCCTTGTAGTTGATACTGCAATGAAACGTGCTCTTAAAGGCGACTTTGACCTGTTCCCACTGGCTGAGAAACTCTATGAAGAGATAGATGCTGTTTCTGATGGTGCTGTTGCCGGCGAAGACTATTTCGCACAGAAAAAGAGATACACCAGGAACTTCAAGAAGATCATGCTGCTGCTTATGCATAGCGCTTCTAAACATTATGCCAAGAACCTTGTGAATGAGCAGGAGGTACTCAATAATATAGCTGAGATGATGATGGAAGTATACTCCAGCGAGTCTCTGGCATTGAGAATTGAGAAAATGCAGATGATGGGCAGGGATATTAATATCTACAAGGATGTACTTGATGTTAATATGTATGACACCGCTGAACTGGTTAGAAAGATGGCTTATGATGCTATTTATTCATTCGCTGAAGGCGATCAGGCTCTCAAGCTTGTCAAGGCTGCTGACACATTGACAACGGTTGAAGGAGTAAATGTGAAAGATGCCCGCAGAAGGATAGCTGACAAGCTTATCGAAGATAACGAGTACAAATTCTGATTTACGTTTTATAATGTTATAACAGGCCCCGCACACGCGGGGCTTCTTTTTAGATAACAGCTATACTTTCATGTCATCAGAGGCTGGTTAAATACATAAGATGCCGTCTGTTGAAATGATGGATAAGAATATCTTAAAAGGGTAGATCTTTTAGTTTATATTTGCCTGAGTAAACCTGTGAAAATGAAATATTCAAAGGCGATATTCTCACCGGTGTTTATGGCCATTATTATGGTTGTGCTTGGTCTTGCCCTGGCCATCGCAACACTACTGGAGAGCAGATATGGCACTCTGGCAGCACACAAGATGATATATGATTCACGGTGGGTTGAGCTCCTCTGGTTTTTATTGGCAGTAAATCTGACAGGGCAGATAGTTATCCACAGGTTATATCGCCCTGGGAAGATAAGCATAATGCTTTTTCATGCCGCCTTCATCATTATTATTGCCGGAGGGGCTGTGACACGCTATACTGGTTTTGAGGGGACGATGCATATCAGGGAGGGGCAGGAGACAGACCAGGTTAATGGCTCGATGACACGCATACTGCCTTTCTCAATCAGGCTTGATGACTTTATTATTGAACGCTATCCCGGATCAAACAGCCCCTCTGGTTTCAAAAGCACTGTCACTGTGATTGATGACAAGGGTTTCAGCTATGATATTTATATGAACCATATACTGAAATACCGGGGTTACAGGTTCTTTCAGTCATCATACGATGACGATGAAATGGGTACTGTTCTCACTGTAAGTCATGACCCGGCTGGCATAGCAATAACCTATACAGGATATGGAATACTGTTGCTCTTTATCATTATATCACTGTTCCGGAAAAACTCTCTCTTCAGAAGCATAAAGGCAGGCTACTGGAGCACTGGGCTTAAGAAGACTTTTATTTCAATATTATTATTTATTGTTGTTCCACTCTGCTCTGATATAATGGCCCAGTCGTTTATCCCGGGGAGGGAGGCTGCCGATCTCTTTGAGACAGTGCTGGTGCAGGATCAGAACGGACGCACGGAGCCCCTTGGCACTCTCAGCAGTGATATACTGCGTAAAATCTCCCGCGAGAAGAGCATGTACAGGCTTTCTCCTACTCAGATTGTTATGGGGTATTCCCTTGATTTTAAAAACTGGCAGAATGTCCCACTGATAAAAGTATCTGACAGGCAGCTACAGGAACTCCTCGGACTAAAATCAGATTATGCATCTTTTTCAGATCTTGTCTTTTTAGGAGAGACTAATGCATACAAGCTGGCTCCGTATATTAAGAAGGCGTATTCAAAGCCCCCTTCAGCACGAAACAGGTTTGACAAGGAGGTAATAAAGACAGATGAGAGAGTAAACATATGTTATATGTTAGGCCATGGCGATTTTCTCAGAATATTTCCTGTTGATAGTTCAGCTTATTGGCATACACCTGCTGATGCGGTTTTAATGGCATCAACAACAAAAGACTCTGCTTATATCACTTCAGTACTGACCGAATGGATTGAGTTGTCTTCCTCTGATGGCTATTCAGGAGCAAAAGCGCAGCAGCTTGCCGGGAGACTCATACAATGGCAGAGAGAGCATAGTATCTATGATCTGCCGTCACCATTTAAGGTACGATGTGAAATAATCTATAATAAGGCCGGGCTATTTGAGAAACTCTTTCCATTTTACATTATCTCAGGCATACTGTTGCTTATTGTACTGATAGCAGTTATCATGAGGCCACAGACACCGGCATATATGTCATCACGGGCACTGAGAGCTGTGATCCTTGTAGCATTTATCTTACACACCATGGGACTGGCATTGCGCTGGTATATCTCAGGTCACTCACCAATGAGCAACGGTTATGAGTCTATGTTGTTCATCTCATGGGTGTTGTTGGTGGCTGGCTTTTACTTTGTCAGACGATCTCTCATGCCATTGGCAGCTACCACAATTCTGGCGGGGATGACACTTATGGTTGCTCATCTCAGTTTCATGGATCCTGAGATCACCAATCTTGTTCCTGTTCTGAAGTCATACTGGCTGACCCTTCATGTCTCTGTGATCACGGGCAGTTATGCCTTCCTCGGATTGAGTGCGTTACTTGGAATGATAAACCTGATAATGCTGATAATGATTACTGACCGTAACAGTGAAAGAATCACCGGAGTCACCGATCAGCTTACAATTATTAATTATCAAAGCCTGACACTTGGACTGTATATGCTTACTATCGGGACATTTCTCGGGGCAGTATGGGCAAACGAATCGTGGGGCCGGTACTGGGGATGGGATCCGAAAGAGACATGGTCACTTATCACAATAATTGTTTATACCCTTGTCACTCACTCAAGGCTTATCCCTGCACTACGCAATATTTATGCTTTTAACCTGCTGGCTTTAGCTGCCTTTTCATCTGTTCTTATGACATATTTTGGAGTTAACTATTTTCTCGGAGGCATGCATTCATATGCAGCAGGCGAGTCAAATGAAATATCCGGATTCATATATCTGGCATTAGCTTTACTTATCTTGCTTGCTATCTCTTCAGGTATAAAATATAATAGAAGCGTAGGAAAGGGGATAATCAGCCGGTGAAATATTTGCATGGCACTTCCCTGCCTTATAACACCATCTCCCTGACGAGATGGCCTTAGACTTTCAAATATATTGGACAAAGCAGATAGAAGCTGAGCATAAATATTCCCCGGTCTTAAAGTTACTATACAAATCAACAGTCACATAATTGTTGATGCGTTGATGCGTTTAGTCGTTGAGGGGTTCTGTTGATCGAATCAACGAATCAACAACAAACTAATGATCTCATTAACCAAACTCAGATTATCTACTGTCTTTTGGGCCTGATCCCTGATTCTCAATATGATGCTTTCTCATTTAGGGACAAAAAAAAGACTGTTCTTTTTCAGAACAGTCTCTTAATCGGTGGGGTGGAAGACCGGGGTCGAACCGGCGACCTCCAGAGCCACAATCTGGCGCTCTAACCAACTGAGCTACAACCACCGTATTTTGGAGTGCAAAGAAAATGTAAAAATTCCATTTTACAAAATTTTGGATTTACTTTGTTCTGTTTGTTTATAGTATATTCGCCTGTGGAAAATAAAAGGTACAATTAATGCTTTGCGTAATCGTTAGTAAATAAAATCCTTTTGAAGAAGTTAAAGTTCATCGACAATATTTCCGGGCTGCAATCGATTCAGCTGCTTCGTTTTACAGTGTTTCTCATTATAAGCATTGTCTTTACAAAGAGCCATCTTACCCGTGGTGAGATAGGTGAATGGGAGATGTTTCTCTTTATTGCCAGCCTGTTAAGCTTTTTCTGGGTTAATGGAGTGATACAATCATTGCTTACTCTCTTTAACAGAAACAAGACCTTCAGGAATATGGGAGACATCTCAACCAGAAAGTCTCCTGAGATCTTTAATTCTTTTCTGCTGCTGCTTTTTTTCAGTGTTATTGTTTTTCTTGTCTGCATACCGGTAAAGAGTGTAATTCCGTCGTTTAACCTGAAGCATCAGATACCGTACATGAATCTTCTGTTATGGTATATACTGTTAAGTAACCCGGTTGCCATCATTGAATATATATATCTCTTAAAGAACAGATCATACCGGATACTTCAGTATGGTATCTATACATATACAGCACAGCTCTTTTTTGTGCTGGCACCGGTGATATTGGGAAAAGATGTTCTGTGGGCTGTTTATGGCCTTTTCCTGATAGTCATTGCACGATGGATATGGCTTATCATATTACTCAGGCGGTATGCCATGTTTACCTTTTCCTGGGATTACATAAAAGAACAGCTCAGGATAGGGGCTCCTCTGATAATCACTTTTCTTATCAGCGGGTCAGCACAGTATGTTGATGGGATAATTATTTCGATTAAATACTCTGATCCGGGGGTCTTTGCGATGTTCCGTTATGGGGCCAAAGAATTCCCTCTTACACTTATGCTTGCCAATGGGCTCAGTAATGCACTTCTGCCCAACTTCAGCACGAGGGAAGGGATGAGGGAGTCTCTTGCAACACTAAAGAAGAAATCAGGCAGGCTGATGGATCTGCTCTTCCCATTTACTATGGTGATGATGTTCTTTGCACGATGGCTTTATCCCAGAGTCTTCACGCCTGAATTTACCCGTAGTGCTGACGTTTTTCTTATTTATCTCCTGCTTATCATACCTCGTCTGGTCTTTCCACAGACAATAATAATAGGGCGTCAGAGAACACATATCACATTGCTTGTGGCGATCCTTGAAATAGGAATTAATATTCCATTGAGTCTTGCCCTGATAACCCCTTATGGGGTGGCTGGAGTTGCTCTGGCCACATTCTTCGTATACTCACTTGAGAAGGTCTACCTTATTATATATGTCTGGAAAAAAATGCATATAAGACCATCACAGTATATCCCGTGGCTAAAACTATTGGTATGGTCAGCTATGGCTGTGCTCTTATTTGTGATCATTGACCACAGGTGGTTAGACTTCCATTAGAAATTTCATCTTTTTGACGTTTTAAAAAGGTTATATTTGGGGCAGTTTTATACTTCTGTTGTGAGTTAAGATGAAATCGATGGAGAAGTACTTCAGTAAATACCGGAAAGAGATTGTTGGGATTGATAAATCATATACAACACCATATGGCAGGAAGCAGATTATCTACTGTGACTGGATTGCCAGCGGAAGATTATATGGGCCTATTGAAAGGAAGATGTTTGAGACCTTCGGGCCATACGTAGCCAACACTCATACAGAGACATCCCAGACAGGGTCGGTAATGACATGGGCATATCATCATGCCCAGGAGATGATAAAGAGGCATGTTAATGCAGGTACTGATGATGTTATCATTGCTGCCGGTACCGGGATGACAGGTGTAATCAACAAGTTTCAGCGTATACTTGGTTTCAAGGGCTGTAACTCCAAAGGGGTGGATAAGTGTATGCGTAACTCTGACAGACCTGTTGTATTCATAACACATATTGAACATCATTCGAATCAGACATCGTGGTATGAGACTTTTGCTGAGGTTGTTGTCATAGAGCCCTCGTCAGACCTCACTGTTGATCCGGAGAATCTTAAAAAAGAGCTCGAAAAGTATGCTGACCGTAAGTTTAAGATAGGATCCTTTTCTGCCTGTTCAAATGTCACAGGTGTCTTCACTCCATATCACCAGCTTGCCAGCATAATGCACCAGCATGGTGGTCTCTGTTTCGTTGACTTTGCTGCTTCAGCTCCGTATGTAGACATAAACATGCATCCTGATGATCCGCTTGAAAAACTGGATGCTATTTTCTTCTCTCCCCATAAGTTTCTTGGTGGCCCTGGCTCAGCAGGTGTTATCGTATTCGATAAGTCACTCTATAATGCCCCCGCTCCTGATCAGCCGGGCGGAGGTACTGTTGACTGGACCAACCCATGGGGAGAATACAAATATGTTGATAATATTGAAGCCCGTGAGGATGGTGGCACCCCAGGTTTTCTACAGGTGATACGTGCTGCCCTGGCTATTGAACTGAAGGAGTTGATGACAACGGAGGCGATACGTCTCAGGGAAAAGGAACTTCTTGAAAAGGCTTTTGCCGGACTGGAGAAGATTCCAGGGCTCCATATCCTGGCTGACAATGTAAGAGAACGCCTCGGTGTAGTATCATTCTATGTTGATGATATACATTACAATCTCTTTGTTAAGATACTTAGTGACAGATACGGGGTTCAGGTACGTGGTGGGTGTGCCTGCGCCGGCACCTACGGTCACTATCTGCTTAATGTCTCTCATGATTACAGCAGGAAAATTACAGAAATGATAAATCAGGGTGACCTGTCATCCAAACCGGGATGGGTCCGTCTCTCACTTCATCCTACAATGTCAGATAAGGAGCTTGACTGTGTCATAAAGGCAATAGCTGAGATCGCAGCAAATATCAATGAATGGGAAAAAGATTATATTTATAACCGCCATACCAATGAGTTCAGACACTCATCTGATAAAGGACAATACAAGGATGAGGTGATTTCATGGTTTAACCTAGAAAACTAATTATGATGAGGGTTCAGGAGGTAAGTACTTTAAAAGATAAAAAGGAATTCAGAGACTTCCCGAAACGACTTTATAAGGATGATCCTGTATGGGTTTGTCCACTCGATAGTGAGGTGGATGGCATCTTCAATGAGACCAAAAACAGGACTTTCAAAAACGGTGAGGCTGCAAGATGGTTGTTGTATGATGAACAGAATACCATTATTGGTCGTGTAGCAGCATTTATTGATAAGGTTAGGTCGGCAGCAAACAGACAGCCGACCGGTGGAATGGGTTTCTTTGAAGTTATTGATGACCGGCAGGCGGCATTCATGCTTTTTGACACAGCAAAAGAATGGCTTGAGAAAAGGGGGATGCAGGCTATGGATGGTCCTATCAACTTTGGCGAGAATGACACAAACTGGGGACTTTTGGTGGAAGGATTTACCCACCCTGGCTTTGGAATGCCTTATAATAAGGGATACTACAGAAGTTTCTTCGAAGAATACGGTTTTAAGAAGTACTTTGAGCAATACAGTTACCATAAAGATATAGGTGCTGTGGAGGTTTTCCCTGAAAGGTTTATGAAAATCGCCGACTGGATATCAAAGAGACCAGGGTATACCTATGAGCATTTTAAATATAAAAACGCTGATAAATTTGTCAGTGATCTGGTAGCAATTTATAATGCAACATGGTCAGTCTTTAAAGAAGATTTCACCCCCCTGGATCCCGACCTGCTGAAGTCGACAATGAATCAGGGCAAGGCCTTTATTGATGAAGAGCTTATCTGGTTTGCATATCATGATAAAAGACCTATTGCCTTCTTTGTGATATTCCCTGACCTTAATCAGATCATTAAGTCATTCAACGGATCTCTTTCTGCTTTCAATATGATGCGGTTTGTATGGTATAAGATGACACACCGGATGACAAGGATGCGTGCCCTTGTGGCTGGGGTAGACCCCTCTTATCAGAACAGTGGCGTGGAGTCTGCTATTTTCCTCAAGTTGTTCCAGGTCTTCAGAAAAAAAAGATACTATAAAGAGCTGGAGCTCTCCTGGGTGGGCGATTTTAACCCTAAGATGATTTCAATTTATGAAGCCATCGGGGCCAAAAGAGCTAAGGTGCACTACACATTCAGATACATGATAAATGATAAGCTGCCCTTCATCACATATAAGGAAGAGATGGAAGAAAACAAAGAGTTAAGACAGTCACAAGTTAAAAACTGAAATAAATTGACTTCACTGTTTGTATTTTTATAATTGTTGATTAACTTTGCACACCCTTAGAAAAGGAAAATTATTACAAAAAAATAAACAGATCATACAATGAAAGAAGGTATACATCCGGGAAATTATAGGATGGTTGTATTTCAGGATATGTCAAACGGACACACGTTTTTAACAAAATCAACCGCCAGCTCCAAGGAAAACATTAAGTGGGAAGACGGAAATGAATATCCTCTTATCAAATTGGAGATATCAAACACATCACATCCTTTCTATACTGGTAAAATGAAACTTGTAGATACAGCCGGTAGGGTTGATAAGTTCATGAACCGTTACAAGAGTCACCTTGACAAAAAGAAATAAGGTTTTTATACAGACCTGTACGAGCTGCCATTTACAGGCAGCTTTTTTTTTCATTTATCGATAAATAATTAACATTTGGTATACCTGTTGTGTTATTATGATACGTTGGTCTGTTTATATGAATTAATAAATAGTTATTTTTGGAGGGTATATTAATAATATGGAGAAAAAATTTCCGGATAATTGGGGCAAAGATTTATTTCATGATCTTATAGATGAGGGGAGCGGGATAATTCCAATACTTTCTGATGGTGATGATCAGGAGCTGGAGGATGTTTCTGTCCCGGATAGTGTACCCCTGTTACCATTACGTAATACAGTATTATTTCCCGGTGTGGTGATTCCTATATCAATAGGGAGGGAGAAGTCGGTTCAGCTTGTGCGTGATGCCTATAAGGGCAACAAGCTTGTAGCTGCTGTTGCGCAGATAGATGCTCAGGTTGAGGATCCGCTTCTGCGCGATCTTAATATGATCGGCACTATGGGGCAGATAGTTAAGCTGCTTGAGATGCCTGATGGTTCTACGACTGCCATTATTCAGGGGAGGGTCCGCATAGCGATAATAGATCTCGTTCAGTCAGACCCATATCTGACTGTAAGAGTAAAGCATATACCTGAGGCTAAACCGGGAGAGAATGAAGGAGACTATGACGCTGTAATAGGATCATTGAAGGATCTCTCAATAAAGATTGTAAAGCTCAATCCGAATAATAATCCTGAGGCATCGTTTGCCGTAAGAAACATAGAGAACAATTCATATCTTATAAATTATATCTCTGCCAACACAGAGATAAATATTCAGGACAAGCAGAAGCTGCTTGAGCTCTCTTCGATGAAAGAGAGAGGCATGCACCTGCTTGAGCACCTTGTCAGGGAGATACAGCTCCTTGAGCTCAAGAATGAGCTGCAGTCGAAGGTTAAGTTTGAGATTGACCAGCAGCAGCGTGAGTTTCTTCTTCATCAGCAGATGAAGACAATACAGAATGAGCTCGGGGGCAATCCTATTGAGAAGGAGGTTGAGGAATTCAGGGAGCGTGGTGCCAAGAAGCTTTGGAATGAGGATACGGCGCAGGTCTTTACACGTGAGCTTGAGAAACTCTCAAGGCTAAACCCGGCGGCTGCAGAATACTCTGTCCAGGTGAATTATATTCAGACTCTGCTGGAGCTGCCATGGAATGAATATACTTCAGATAATCTCGATCTTAATAATGCCCGTAAGGTTCTCGATGAGGATCACTCAGGGTTGGATGAGGTAAAAGAGAGAATACTGGAGCATCTAGCGGTTCTGAAGCTGAAAGGAGACCTTAAATCACCTATATTATGTCTCTATGGCCCTCCGGGTGTTGGAAAGACATCATTGGGCAAGTCTGTTGCCAGAGCCCTGGGACGGAAATATGCAAGAATGTCTCTTGGAGGTCTGCATGATGAGGCAGAGATAAGAGGACATCGCAAAACATATATAGGAGCCATGCCTGGCAGGCTGGTACAGAATATCCGCAAGGCAGGATCTTCAAACCCGGTCTTCATCCTTGATGAGATAGATAAGGTAGGGCAGGACTTCAGGGGTGACCCCGCTTCGGCTCTGCTGGAGGTTCTTGACCCTGAACAGAATACCCATTTTTATGATAATTACCTTGAGCTTGAATATGACCTCTCAAAGGTCCTGTTCATTGCCACTGCTAATAATCTTGCAACCATAAGTCCCGCTCTCAGAGACAGGATGGAGCTTATAGAGATATCAGGCTATCTGGTTGAGGAGAAGATGGAGATTGCACAGAAACACCTTATACCAAAGCAGCTGGAGGCTCATGGTGTGAAAACAGAGCAGTTCAGTCTTAAACCTGATGTTATTGGTGATGTGATTGAGAAATATACCCGTGAATCTGGTGTCAGGGAACTTGACAAGAGAATTGCCAAGCTGGTGAGGTCAAAAGCCAAAGATATTGCATTTGAGAAGCCTACCGAGGCGGATATAAAAACCGCAGATCTGGGCGTCATTCTTGGTCCCCCACGATATGTGAGAGACATCTATGGCGGTAATGACCAGGCCGGAGTGGTGACAGGACTGGCATGGACAGCTACGGGAGGCGAGATACTGTTTGTTGAGACAAGCCTTAGCCGTGGCAAAGGCAATCTTACTCTCACAGGTAACCTGGGGGATGTCATGAAGGAATCAGCTGTAATTGCCCTCGAATATCTGAAGGCAAATGCTGGGTTGATGGATCTTCCTGAAACATTCTCAGAAAAATGGAACGTTCACATCCATGTTCCTGAAGGGGCTATACCAAAAGACGGCCCTTCAGCAGGAGTAACTATGGCAACATCTCTTGCTTCAGCTTTTACTCAGAGGAAGGTAAAGAAATATCTTGCAATGACAGGAGAGATAACTCTGCGGGGTAAGGTTTTACCGGTAGGAGGTATAAAAGAAAAGATACTTGCAGCCAAACGTTCAGGGATAAGAGAGATAATCCTTTCAGAAGAGAACAGGAAAGATGTTGAAGATATAAATGCGAAGTATCTACATGGCATCAAATTTCATTATGTGAACACCATAATGGATGTCCTTGGGATAGCGCTACTAAAGCAGCGAGTGCCTAATGCACGCAATATTGACTTTAACTAACTTTGGTTGAACATGAAAAAGAGAGCTGTTTTTCCTGGTTCGTTTGATCCGTTTACCATAGGTCATGAGTCTATAGTGAAAAGGGCTCTTCCATTGTTTGATGAGATTATAATTGCCGTCGGGATTAATACTCAGAAGAACACTCTTTTTTCTGCTGGTGAGCGTGTCAGGATGATAAGAGATGTCTTTGCCTCGGAAGAGAAGGTAAAGGTTGAGACCTTTACCGGGCTTACTGTTGAGTTTTGCAGAGAGAAGGGTGCTGGTTATCTGCTCAGGGGATTAAGGACCTCAGCCGACTTTGAATATGAGAGGGCTATGGGTCAGATGAATAAAAAGCTGGCTCCCGGTATTGAAACGGTTTTTCTGCTTACTTCAACTGAACATACTCCAATCAACTCCACCATTGTGAGGGACATAATAAAAATGGGCGGCGATGCTTCGCCGTTTGTCCCTGAGTCAATAAACATAAAGGATTATCTTCATTGACAGTGTCATACTCTCAGTGTCATGTAGAGGAGGTCAAGAAGAGACTGCCAGGTGTTTGTCTTTATATGCGCAATATCACCTGGCAAAAACCATTCAGCCGCTGTAATGCCCTCTTCCTGCTGCGGCTCTGATATCATATCACCGCTGTAATCCATCAGAAACCAGTATGTCTTTTTCAGGTATGGCTTATTCTGGAATAGATATGTATGATAGCTTGTTGGCAGAGGCCTGACAATAGAGTGGCCTGTGATGGCGCATTCCTCATTCACCTCTCTTACGGCGCATTCCTCTGGTGACTCAGCAGACTCCATATGTCCTTTTGGCAGATCCCAGCGGCCATATCTCTGAATAAAAAGGTATTTCCCTGATGTGTGTTTTACCAATCCACCTGCTGCCTCTGCCACTGTGAACCAGTCAAGGAAGTCATTCCACAGCTTGTCAATGTCAGGTGAGTAAATATTTAGTGACATCAGATCATTATTGACTGCAAATTGCGATATTTGAACATAAAGCTCCTCCTTATCGCTGTAATTATGGAAAAGAGCATAATTTTGCAGGCGGTCAGGCTCCGGGCTGATTGTAATAACCCTGTTATCAAAATATACTTTATATCTAATCATATGGAAAACACTTCTGAAAAAACGGCTGAATTCCTGCTGCAAATTAAGGCAATAAAATTGCAACCGGCAAATCCTTTTACCTGGGCTTCAGGATGGAGATCGCCTATCTATTGTGACAACAGGCTTACTCTCTCTTTCCCCGGTGTGAGGACATTTATCCGTGACTCTTTTGTCATTAAGATTAAGGAGCTGTATCCTGAGGCAGAAGTGGTTGCCGGAGTAGCAACGGGAGCAATTGCCCATGGAGTCCTGGTTGCAGAAGCACTGGGGCTGCCCTTTATTTATGTGCGCTCAGGAGCCAAGGATCATGGACTGGGAAACCAGATTGAAGGGAAAATAGAACAGGGACAGAAAGTGGTGGTTATTGAGGATCTGATATCTACCGGAGGAAGCAGCCTTGGCGCTGTAAGAGCCCTTCGCGAAGCAGGATGCGATGTGTTGGGCATGATAGCTATTTTCACATATGCATTTGCAAAAGCTGAGGAGGCCTTCTCAGCTGAAAAATGCCATCTTGATACACTGAGCTCATACCCTGTATTGGTAGATATGGCTGCAAAATCAGGATACATCACTGAAAATGACATCGATACATTAAAAGAATGGCGGTCAGACCCGTCTGTCTGGGGAAGATAATTATGGGTAGTTATACAGAGTTTAAGAGCCGCAGGGCTGTTGCCCGTTGCAGTAATGAGGCATTTTTTCGTTTTGTAACTGACATGCGCAATTTTGACAGGTTTGCCGGAGGAAGTCTGGCAGAATGGATGGCAGAGAGCAGCAAGTGCTCTTTTTCCATATCACCTGCCGGTAAGGTGTCGGTTGAGATAACCTCCTCAGAGCCATCATCAAAGGTGCAATATGCTGCAACAACAATGCTGACCGGAACAATAAAAATTGACGGTGATATAGAGGCAATTGATGATTCTTCATCAGCTGTTCGCGTTACAATAGGGCTTGAGCTAAGCCCATTCCTCAGGATGATGGTAGCTCCTCAGGCTGAGGAATATCTTGAGAAACTGGCATCTGCAATAGAAGGGTTTGATGAGTATAATTAACCTGACTCTTATATGCCTTATTATTAGTGAGGTTGAGATTCATGTGTGCTGCGCAGGCAGTATTGAAGAATAATATGAGGCCGGTTCATCTTATAGCAGATACTCAACCTCTTTAAAAGCATATTCGGTAATTCTTCCGTTCCTCTTTTTTATAGCCAGGAGACCTGAATCACTGATATCTTCAATC
>QKCK01000351.1 GCA_003245695.1 Bacteroidota bacterium
TCTTTACATGGGCATTTTTATATCGTAACTTTGAAGTTGGATAGAAGCTAAATTTTAGTCTGGTTTTATCAAAACAAAAATGGCAATCAGGTCTTTATTTCACAGATTTTTGCTTTGCCTTTCATTAATCTTTCCGTTTCATCCTGCAATTAGTCAGGACTCAGAATACTGTTGTGGCCGGTCTATAGCATTTCCCTCCTTTGCCATGCCTGAAGGACAGGAAAGGGATATCTCAGGCTTTATAGCATCACGATGGCTTAGTCTGATCCTGAAGATGGGGCCTGCATATCTTGGTGAGTGCCCTCATCCATTGACGGTTATGTCGTGGGAAGGATCACTATGGCTTGACTCGCTTACAGAGAATATGGCAGTTTCATCAGGGGTCAAAAAGCCCGGCTATGATAATAGCGATGAGGCTTTGAAAAGATTTGATTATATATGGAAAGGTAAGCTGGAGTTATTGTCGGTGTCAGATATTACTCCCGGCTATACGGAGGATGCTTATATAGATGACAACACAAAACCCGGAGTCATGCATTATGAACCAGGAAATGCCAAAGGCAGATGGCGATTTACAATACAGTTATATAACCCTCAATGGGATGAGGTTGTGAAAGAAGCCACCACACCTGAATGGGATGGGGCTGGCGACCATTATTATCTTGATGTTGTGGATGACAACAGAGCTAAGGGACTGCCCGACGGACCTTTTGATGAGCTTTTCCATCAGAATTTCAGTAATCTTAAGCAGATAATATATGATTATGAAAAGGTGCCTGTAAAAGCTGAGATAAAACCGACAAACGTCTCTGCTGAGGCTGGGGAGAAAAAAACTATTACCCTGAACCTCCTTGACACTAAGGGAGAGAAGCCTAAATCGTGGCAGCGTATAATAGTTGAGGTCAGATACGGCACCCTTGAAAACGGCGTTGAATGCGCTTCTGACTGCATGAATAACAGGTATGCCTTCATGTGCGAAGATGGAGAGATCGATCTCAGGTACCTTGCCCCAGCCAATTGTAGTATAAAAACAGACCACATTACTGTTTATAATACCTGCCAGACAAAGCATCCATCTGTCGTTCGGCTGGCAGTATTGAATGATGATCAGGATGTTATAGGTGAAAGTGACATTGACATAACATGTGACAAAGCAATGTTGATAATAGACTATGAAGAAAACTCGTTTGCAAGTGGCAATGGCATCAATGAGAGAGAAAACATCAAGGCGAGAGTCTCCATAGATCTCATAGCTGAAGGGGATGAAATACCTATGGGGGCTGACAGCAAATATCTTTACTCAACTTATAAAATTGTGAATGCAAAGCTTGAGAGTTTTGCTGCAGCATATGAATACCATAAGCATACCAAAAACGAAAACACTGACTATATGTGCACCAATGCTGAGCCATCATTCTCTGGAGTCATGGCTCCTCTCTTTGCACTCTACTACGATGCTGAAACACACAGGGCAATCTCAGCAACGATACCTGAATTCGGAACTGAGTTCCTGTGGATTGGCTCCAAACCATGCAGGTCTGAGCCAGGAAATGCTGACAATATTGCTATTGCCCCTGTTGAGGAGGTTGACAATAGCGACAAGATGGATGCTATGGCGGAGAAGATGGAACAGTTGGCTCTGCAATTTGATATCAGCGAAGAAGATTTTGATGAGGAGCTTAAAGAACAGAGGTCTGACACTACCGGCAAGTATCAAAAGGGTATTACCCCTGTTCAACAGTTTAACCCGAATATACCCTTTCAGGATTTTATTGAGGCAGCCACTGACATTACAACTTTTACCATAACAAACCCGGGATATAATGACTGGAGGGCCTCAGGCAATAATATAACAGCAAACGGCAAAGGCCAGGCGACTAGCCAGGAGACAATGGATGGCATTACTATAACCAACAATAAAACATATCGCTGGTATTTCAGAAGAGGGAGATAACAATATAATTTTTTTTGCATTACGGCGTTATTAATAATGAGTATACTGTACAAACCGCTTCCGGAAGAGATTATCAAGTAAAACTGAATGTCATGAAAGCAACAGTTTTTTTCATTATCTGTATCTTCTGTACTATACTGAACGCACAGGATACAAAACAGAATCCCTTCCCTATTAAGTCAGGGATTGTGGAATACAGCTTTTACGGATCAAAAACAGGAAAAGGGACTCTATGGTATGATGACTTTGGTCTTAAATATGCCATGTATACAGAGGTAACCACAGGGAATAAGACAACCAAAGGATGGACCATAGCCACAGGAGGCTATCAGTATACCTGGGAGTCGGCAAAGCTTACCGAAGGTATTAAGACAAAGAATCCAATGCTTATCTGGGCCAATGAGGAACAGGTTGAAGGCATCGAATCATTCAACGAATCACTATACCTTGGTATGGGAATGAAGAGGTATGGAAATGAAGTCTTCCTGAAACGTCAATGCAAGTCTTTCACCGGCAATAACGGCAAGGTACTTATATGGCAGGGTATAATAATGCGGCTTGATCTGAAAGAAGGAGGCAGACCATCATACCAGGCAGCAACCTCAATTAAAACAAATGTTGCCATCGATGCAAAAGTCTTCAGGATCCCAGCCAATGTAAAATTTACAGAAAAACCATGATAATTAATTCAGTAAATTTAAGATGATAAGGAGATGACGCCCTATCACTACACAACTCACCCTCATCCGTTGAACCTCATAATGACTTCATAAACTCTCTCCCTTGTCTCTGATGGGGTCGGATTTAATTCTTTTGTGGTAAATAATCCGTTTCTTACATCGATCCTCTCATATACCATCTTGTATAATTCAAAAATTATCTCAAGGCTCAATCTGTAGCGCGGACCAACAAGAGGGGATATCTCCTTTATCTTGTCATATGTCTTGTCACGATAGATGGCAGCCAGTTCAAGATACTCTGATATCAAGTCTCTGAACCCGTCAGGGATACCTCCTCCGTGGGCAATATCAGCCAGGATTTCACGCGATAAACCATTGGCTATTATTCTGTCATCTGCAAAATAGGTGAGGTTATTGAACTGATCTTTCTGGAAATCTCTGACGATATGAACCAGGTAGCTGAATACAGCACATGGTAATGCAGCTGTTCTGACATCAAAAAGCGGATCCTGAAAAGAGTCTCCATCGCTTCTGATGCCCGCCAGATGAACAAAGACAGAAGCAGGTGCCACCGAAGCTCCTCCGGCATAATCAAGAAAGGCCTGCAGCGTCTGAAAACCATCATGGTGGATATCATAAATCATTGAGCGGGCAAAATCCTGCATCGTCCACAGAGGTAATCTGAAGCGTGTAAAGACTGAGACAAGCTCTCTCTGATCACTTTCAGGAGTCTGTGATAAAGTTATTGTTCTGAGCCAATCTGCCACCCTCTCCTCAAAAAGAGTTACATCATCATCTGAAATAACTATGTGTTCTGCCTTGTAATCGTCTATCATGTCATCTATTGCACGCATAAACTTATAACATGTCTTTGCGGCCTGATATCGCTCCTCATCCCAGAAATTGGCAGCAATCAAAATATTCGGATGATCTTTTATCTTCTCAAAGTCGATAGAATTGAAAACACTAAGAAAGAGATCTTTATTTCCTGACATTGTCTTGTCTGTTGCTGTCATTGCGCTTTATCATCATTTAGTATCCGTTCAGTCACCAGTTTTGCCGAAAGCAATACCAACGGTATTCCATTACCCGGATGGGTACTGCCACCGGTGAAATACAGGTTCCTGTAACGTCTGTGTCGGTTATGAGGTCTGAAGTAACCCATCTGTAAGAGACTATGTGAGAGGCTGCCAAAGACTGACCCGCGGGAAATATTTAGCCATGACTCCCATGCTGTAGGGAGATAGCATACCTCGAATCTGATGTGATCACCCATGTCAGTTATGCCTGCTTCACTCAGGCGTGTCAATACGGCCTCACGTGACATATCTCTCAGGGCGTCCCAGTTCTGTCTCTTGCGTGCATCAAGGTGGCCAGCTCCCACAATTACGGATATTGTATCACCACCTTCCGGTGCTGCTGAAATATCTGTACGTGAAGGTGCATGTACATAAAAGCTTGGTCGTGCATCTACGCTCTTGTCCCTGAAGATCTTTTGCAGGCCTCCTCTGAAACCATCAGAAAGAAAAACGCTGTGCTGCTCAAGCTGCGGATAGTGTTTGTCAAGCCCCCAATGAAAAACAATAGCAGAACATGAATACTTCATCCTGTCAAGCTTCCACGACATGAAGCCACGGGGAAGAAGATTCCTGTATGTATAAGGCAGGTCAGCATTGGAAACAATAATATCTGCCTCTATTTTCTCCCCGCTATTCAAGACTATGCCATCAGCTTTTCTCCCAGTGACGCAGATCTGCCTCACTGGCGTATCTAAACGAATATTAACACCGCTATCAAGGGCCTCAGCAAGAAGCCTCTCTACAACAGAATACATACCTCCCTTCGGAAACTCAGAGCCCTCATCAAGCTCCACAGCAGGTATCATTGAGAAGAATGCCGGAGCCTGAAACGGACTTTGCCCGACATAGATATTCTGAAACATAAAGGCCATCTGCAGATGAGGATTCTTAAAATATCGCTTCACATAACTGCTGTGCTTCACCCACACCTTCAGCCTGAAGAGCAGGGCAAGATTCCTTAAGGTCGCAAACTGAAACAGATTTAAGAAATTTCTACCCACCAGATGTGTCATCCCATCATTATAAAACTCTAGTCCTTCTTTAAGATAGGTTTTTGCCCTTTGATAACTGCCTGGCTCAATCTGCTCCAGTTGCTGCTCCATCCTCTCAGAATCAGTGGTAAAATCCAGCTCCCTGCCATCATCAAAATAGAGCTTATAAAGAATATCCAGTTTATCCTTCCTGATTGACCTGGCAATGTCTATCCCAAGGTAATCAAAGACCTCCCTGTATACTCCGGGCATAAGCATCATGGTTGCTCCAAGATCAAACCTGTGACCCTCTTTCATCAGCTGACCACATCGCCCGCCTGCCTGTGGACCTTTTTCAAACAGAGTAACATCATACCCGGTTTTTGCAAGTTTTATAGATGTTGCAAGCCCTCCTATGCCTGCTCCTATAACTATTACCTTATTCCTTTTGCTGCTTGTAGCTTTATCTGCTGTCATTAAACTCATATTAAGCTAAAATCCTCTTTTTTTAAAATGGCTGTTACAAATTTATTTGAATTTGATGATTATACACTCTATTTGTTAATTCTGTTTAAATGAAGAAAGGTCAATTCCATTTTATGCTATTTTAGCAAACAGGCAGAATATATTTACGTCCTCATTGTATTATATGTTTGATTAACCTCTCAGATATGAAAATTCAAAGACTTTTATTTTCCGTCATTTTTCTGTTATCCACAGGATTTTTACTATCAGCACAGGAAAAGGGCTATTACC
>QKCK01000313.1 GCA_003245695.1 Bacteroidota bacterium
AGGCATAACGGCCATTGAGAGTCTTATCAGTAGAGACCAGCGTCTATATATCCTTGTTGTTATCAGCCAGAATGATATTTCTTGTTCAGATACTCTTCTTAAGGGAGGTGCGTATGATGTTATAAATGACGGATCGCTGGGCATGCTGGGCCACTCTATAAGTCACCTGCTTCCTTTTCTTGACGACAGGCTCAAGCTTAAGCAACTATCACGTGAGAAAGAGTTCGCGGATAATATTGTAAATAATTCACGGTCAATGATAAGCATTATCAACCGTGATTATGTATATGAAAAGGTTAACAGGACCTTTTCAATGAATCACAACAGTGAGATTGAAAACATCATAGGCAAGTCGCTTGAAGAGGTATGGGGAAGGGAGAACTTCCTTACCAATATCAAGAGGCGTATTGACACATGTCTTTCAGGAAAAGTTGTCTATTATCAGGCTTTTTTCAAGACCCCTGCCTGGGGGAAGCGATATTATGAGGTGGTAATGAGGCCTTTGACTGATGAGTTGAACAACATAACACACGCCCTTGCAGAGACTTATGATGTTACTGACCTGAAGATCAAGGAGCAGGCTGCCTCTGTTATTGAATGGGAGTTCAGGAATCTGGAGTCAAACCTGCCTATTGGTTTCTTCAGGTGTGACAGGAAGGGACGTCTGTTACATGTTAACAAAGCCTTTTTAAGGATCATGGGTTATGCCCTTGAGTCAGAGGTGACAGGTAAATCGCTCTCTACATTATATAGTGAGAAGGAGTTATTCAGGCACCATCTTAACACTGTTCTTCTGGAAGGTATTGCCACTTTCAGCGGTGTGATTCTTAAGGCATCAACGGCGAGAGAGATTAACTGCAGAATAAGTGCCTTCACTGTACGTGACGGATCAGGTAACCAGGTTTACATCGATGGTGCCATTGAAGATTACACACGTGAGGTTGACCTTGAGAAAAGGCTTATGCAGGCTCAGAAGCTTGATACCATTGGTCTCTTTGCCGGAGGTATAGCTCATGATTTCAATACCATCCTGACGACCATTTATGGTTACAGTGAGATGTCTCTTGAGGATCTTGACGCATCATCGGAGGCATATTCCAACATTGAAAAGATAGTTCAGGCAGTTGGCAGGGCAAGGTCACTGACAAACCAGATACTTACATTCAGCAGGCAGGTGGGACAGGAGCGGATCAGGGTGCGTGTTGCAGATATCATTCTTGAGACCACAGGCTTCCTTAAACCTACCATGCCGAATAATATAACACTTTCTGAAGAGCTGAAAGAGACCGGTTTAATGGTATCTGCTGATCCCACCCAGTTGTACAGGGTATTCCTTAATCTGATAAATAATTCAGTACAGGCAATGGAAAA
Organism: Bacteroidota bacterium; assembly: GCA_003245695.1. Taxonomy (GTDB): domain Bacteria; phylum Bacteroidota; class Bacteroidia; order Bacteroidales; family VadinHA17; genus SR-FBR-E99. The sequence goes on from QKCK01000313.1 coordinate 1,372, forward strand.
GGAGGGTGGGAGTATAACAGTCTCACTCGACAGGTGTAGTGCCGGGCGACTCAATGAATTGAGCCCGGGCAAAGAACGGGTTGATGAATATGTTGAAATATCTGTGAAGGATACCGGGCCGGGAATGGAGAGGAGTATGGCAGATAGAATTTTTGAGCCCTTTTTCACTGCCAGACGAAGCGGCAGAGGCACCGGACTGGGATTATCAGTTGTTTACGGGATTATATCAGAGATAGATGGAGAGATACTTGTTGACAGCAAACGTGGATCAGGGACGACAATATCAATCTTTATCCCTGAGGTACAAAACAGCACAGAGGATAATCCCATTGCAGAAAAGGCAACCATAATGATTATACCTGCCTCTGACAATGAGACAAAGGTTATCTCAATTGCCCTGGCAAACAGCGGCTACAGGGTCATTAATGCAGATCCTGCAGGCAAGTGGCTGAAAGCGGCTGAGAGTGCAGATATAATACTTCTGATTGATAATATTCAGGATGCAACAACAAGGGAGATTCTGTCTGAGCTGGAGTCAGCCGGAGTCAGGAAACCAATGCTTCTTATTTCTGAATTTGATTCTTGGTTGGCAAATGAAAAAAGCTTACCTTCGGATATTATGAGAAATAATCTTTTCAAGCCGGTATCGCTTAAAGAGATAATTTTCTCACTTGATTCATTACTAAATAAAAGGGATTAATACTATGCCGGGGGTTTTAATAGTTGAAGACGATCAGCCACTGAGAGAGTTGCTCAGGGAGGCCCTCGAAAAGAGGAAGTACACTGTAATTACAGCATCTGATGGCAGGGAGGCAATAAACAAATTCCGGCCATCAGTTGTAGATCTTGTTATAACTGATCTGCTGATGCCGGAGGAGGACGGACTGAAGGTCATAATGAGTATCAGGGAGTCATCGCCTGAGACCAAGATAATTGCCATCAGCGGCGGAGGTAAGGCCGGGCCAGGGAGTTATCTGAGCATAGCCAAGGCTCTTGGTGCCAAATATACCTTCTCTAAGCCCTTTTCCCCGTCAGAACTGATTCAGAAGGTACGGGAGATACTTGGCTGAGAGATATTGCCGGAGTAATGTCATGGACAATACTCTGATAAAACTATGATTTTAAATATTACTCAGGAGACGCGGTTAATCGCGTCTCTACTTTTATAGCGATGTAATAAAAAAGATTATTTTTGCAGGAAATTCAAAGAAATCATCATAATATGAGTGTTATAAACAAGGTACTTGGTATCTTCCTGGGAGACAAATATGAACGGGATCTCAAAGAGGTAAATCCGTATGTTGAAAAAATAAAAGAGGCCTATCTAAAGGTTACATCTCTTACCAACGATCAGTTGCGTGAGCGCACTGCAGAGATGCGGCAGGCAATTCTCAATGCCAAGATGGAGCTGGAGAATGAGATAACAGAGTTGAAAGAGAATGCGGAGAAGGAGGAGGATCTTGAGAAGAAGGAGGATTTATATAACAGGGTTGACAAGCTTGAGAAGAAGATCCTTGAAGTGATAGAGGCGAAGCTTGATGAGCTTCTGCCTGATGCTTTTGCTGTGATGAAGGAGACAGCAAGACGATTCAAGGAGAATGAATATGTAGAGGTTACGGCACGACAATATGACCGTGATCTGGCAGCAACCAGACCCTCTGTTGTTGTCGAAGGAGATAAGGCACGATGGAGCAATCGCTGGGTTGCAGGGGGAAATGAGATAGTATGGGATATGGTTCATTATGATGTTCAGCTCATTGGTGGAGTAGCACTTCATAAGGGAAAGATATCAGAAATGGCAACAGGCGAAGGAAAGACATTGGTGGCTACCCTGCCTGTTTTTCTTAATGCACTGGCAGGCAAGGGAGTACATATAGTCACTGTTAATGACTATCTCTCAAAGCGTGACTCAGAGTGGATGGGACCCTTATATGAGTTTCATGGTCTTACGGTTGATTGTATCGATAAACATGAACCAAATTCAGCTGCGCGCCGCAAAGCATATAACTCGGATGTGACATTCGGTACCAATAATGAATTCGGATTTGATTATCTGCGTGACAATATGGCTATCAATGCTGAAGACATGGTGCAGAGAAAACATCACTATGCTATTGTTGATGAGGTAGACTCCGTACTTATTGATGATGCCAGAACACCTCTTATTATCTCCGGGCCAACAGGCAAGAGCGATACCGCTCAGTTTGATGAGTTCAAACCCAAGGTGGAAAAGCTTGTCGCCGCACAGAAAAAGCTTGTCACACAGCTGCTTGCTGATGCCAAAAGACTTATTAACGAAGGTAAGAATGATGAAGGCGGGTTACTGTTACTTAAGGTCTATAAAGGGCTTCCAAAAAACAGCGCTCTCATAAAATACCTGAGTGAAGAGGGTATCCGTAGTCTGTTGCAGAAGACAGAGAACTTCTATATGCAGAATAACTCGAAGGAGATGCCTAAGGTTGTCGAAGAGCTTTTCTTTGTCATTGAGGAGAAACACAACTCAATTGAGCTGACAGACAAGGGTATTGACCTTGTGGCAACATCCGTGGAAGAGGAGAACTTCTTTGTTCTGCCTGACGTGGGAAGCAAGATCGCCGACATTGAGAAGAACATACATGATGAGCATGCCAAGCTTAGAGCCAAGGATGAACTTCTGCAGGAGTATGCAGTCAAATCAGAGCGTGTTCATACTATGACCCAGCTGCTCAAGGCATATACTCTCTTTGAAAGAGACACAGAGTATGTGGTGATGGATAACAAGGTGAAGATAGTGGATGAACAGACTGGTCGTATACTGGAAGGACGCCGCTATTCTGACGGGCTTCACCAGGCTATTGAGGCCAAGGAGAATGTAAAGGTAGAAGCAGCCACACAGACTTATGCCACCATTACACTGCAGAACTATTTCAGGATGTATCACAAGCTTGCCGGTATGACCGGTACTGCCATAACCGAAGCAGGAGAGCTATGGGATATATATAAGCTTGACGTAGTTGTGATACCGACAAACAAAAAGGTAGTAAGGGATGATCAGGAGGACATAGTCTATAAGACCAAGAGAGAGAAATACAATGCAGTAATTGATGAGATTGTAAGCCTGAACAAAAAGGGACGACCAGTACTTGTGGGTACTACCTCAGTTGAAATATCCGAGTTGTTAAGCAGGATGCTTAAGATGAAGGGGCTGAAGCACAATGTGCTTAATGCCAAGCTCCATCAGCGTGAGGCAGAGATAGTACTTGAGGCAGGTAAGACAGGCACCGTAACCATTGCCACGAACATGGCAGGCAGGGGCACCGACATAAAACTCACTCCTGAGGTGAAGGAAGCCGGAGGACTTGCAATTATAGGTACTGAGCGTCATGAGTCGCGACGTGTTGACAGGCAGCTGCGTGGTCGTTCCGGACGACAGGGAGACCCGGGATCATCGCAGTTCTTTGTTTCGCTTGAAGATGATCTGATGCGTCTCTTTGGCTCGGAAAGGATAGCAGGCATAATGGATAAGCTGGGCCTGAAAGACGGTGAGATGATACAGCACTCTATGATAACAAAATCAATAGAGAGAGCTCAGAAAAAGGTGGAAGAGAACAATTTTGGAATACGTAAGCGTCTGCTTGAGTATGACGATGTTATGAATTCACAGAGGGAGGTCATCTATAGCAAAAGACGTCACGCACTTTATGGAGAACGCCTTGCTGTTGACGTTGCTAATATGATGTATGATGTGACTGATGCTCTTGTTCAGCTATACAAGGGAGATGAGGACTTTGAAGAGTTTCAGCTTGACCTTATCAGAACCCTCTCAATAGATTCACCTGTCAGTGAGGCTGAATTCAAGAAGCTTGATGAAGAGACACTGACTGAAAAGGTATATGATAAAGCTGTTGAGACATACCGGCGCAAAAATGACTCCATAGCAGCGCAGGCTTACCCGGTTCTTAAGGATGTATATGACAGGATGTCAGCAACATATGAGAATGTTGTTGTGCCGATTAGTGATGGTATCAAGGTTTACAATGTAGTAACAAACCTTAAGTCTGCTGTTGAATCAAACGGAAAGGAGCTGGCTCGTTCATTTGAGAAGATTGCTGTACTGGCGACCATTGACGATGCATGGAAAGAGCATCTGAGGGAGATGGATGATCTGAAACAGTCAGTGCAGAATGCATCATATGAGCAGAAAGACCCTCTGCTTATTTATAAGTTCGAGTCGTTTGAGCTCTTCAAGGCCATGATAACCAGGGTTAACAGGGATGTTGTGAGTCTGCTTATGAAGGGCACAATACCACAGAGTGCCAGTAACAATGTACAGGAGGCACAGAAGAGGCGCTCTGCTGACATGAGCAGGATGAGAACCAGCAAGAGTGACTTCAATACTTTTGATGGTGATGGCGGATCAAGGGAGAAGCAGCAACAGCCCACTCCGGTGAGAGTTGAAAAGAAAGTAGGAAGGAATGATCCATGCCCGTGCGGCAGCGGTAAGAAATTCAAACACTGTCATGGTCAGGGCCTCTCTGATGGGGCAGGAGCCTGATATAGTAAATAACTTATTTTACCTGGTCCATTGCCTTGGCTACCCGCGATGCAATGGACCTGTTTACAGGTACAAGGGGCAGTCTGAGTACATTCTGACATAACCCCATGCCGTTCATGATAGCCTTGATGCCTGCAGGGTTGCCATCAGCAAAGAGAAGATCAATGAGTTCAAAATACTTGTAATGTATCTCCCTGGCTACCCTGAAGTTTGATTTAAGAGCCTGACTCACCATCTCACTCCATTCTGCCGGGTATGCATTTGCCAGTACCGAGATGATACCAGCACCTCCTGAAGCTATAAATGGCAGGGCATCCATGTCATTTCCTGAGAAAACATGAAAGTTCTCTGGCTTATCCTTGATGAGCCTCATTGTCTGTTCAAAATTCCCTGATGCCTCCTTGATGCCAATTATATTTTCACAATCGCGCGCCAGTTCCAGTGTTGTCTCAGGCATAAGGTTGCAACCTGTTCTTGCTGGTACATTATAAAGAATAACAGGCACAGGAGAGCTGGTGGATATCTGACGAAAGTGCTGATAGAGACCTTTCTGGCTAGGACGGTTATAGTATGGCACAACTGAAAGAATGGCATCAATACCTTCAAAGGAAGTATGCCTGATGGCACTTATTACTTCATTGGTGTTATTGCCCCCGATACCCAGTACTATGGGTACTCTTTTATCAACTGTCTCTGTGACAAAGCTTGTAAGTGCACTCTTCTCATCTTTGTTAAGAGTGGTTGCCTCACCTGTGGTACCAAGAAGTACAATATAGCTTACACCACCACTGATGAGATGCTCCGTTATTCGCCCCATAGCAGCGAAATCAATACTTGTGTCATTTTTAAAAGGTGTTACAACAGCCACACCTAAACCTCTGAATTTCTTCATATTGTCAGGGAAATCAAGAATTATCAGCCCTTTGTCTGGGCATTAATCAAAGAAAGATAATGAACAGCCTGTTCAAGAAATGCTGCGATGTCAGGTACTCTGCCGGCTTGTATCATCAGATCGTAGGGGGCCTGTTCTGAATCAGAACTTATGTCCACACCCACTTTCATCGGCGAGTTGGAAAGGGTGGCAATATATGTCAGAGGAAAAACCCTTGCCGGATTTATATCTATCAGCAGATCAAGTTTCCTCTCCATAAAGGCTCTTGCATCGGCTGACTTTGGAATATAGGTCAGCCCCAGGTCTTTTGTCCTCAGGAACTTCATGTATGACAAACCGGTAAGTCTGTCAGGTACCTCTTTGCCTGGTATCCAGGCCAGTACCTCGACCCGCTTTCCCGTCTCTGTCATTTTCTTAATAAAAGCTGACAACGCAATAAAACTGTTTTCATGCGTGGCATCCCAGAGAATACCTATCCTGACAGCTTTGGCAAAAGAGAAACTATTTCCATTCCTTTTTGTTGCTGCAGAACGTTTTCTGAGTATGGTGAGGCCGCCTTTAAGCCTGGTTTTCCTGAAGAGTTCCATAACGGTGCAAACCTATCAATTTTTTTTCTTTCTTTTTCTAATGATTTCTTAATATTCTTCAATAAATCGCAGAAAATCTTCTTCATTCATTATCTCAATTCCAAGATCACTGGCTTTTGCCATCTTTGAGGGCCCCATTCCTTCACCAGCAAGGATAAATGTGGTGGCTGATGAAACAGAGCTACTGTTCCTGCCTCCATGCTCTTCTATGATCTGTTTATACTCTTCCCGTGAGTGTCTTAGAAAGGTGCCTGAGATGACCACTGTCTTACCTGAGAGAACACCCTCCTTCTGTTCCCTCTTTTTACCTGTGAAATGTATCCCTCTCTCCTTCAGCCTGCTTATGATTTGAATATTGTCATTGTCATTGAAATACTCAATTACACTCGATGCAATCTTTGGTCCTATCTCTGACAGAGCTGTCAGCTCCTCCGGTGTAGCTTTCATCAGCTCTTCAAGATCAGGAAATCCTGCTGCCAGTTTCCGGGCAACAGTCTCACCAACATGCCTTATACCCAGGGCAAAAAGCACCTTAGGATAGGGAACCTTTACAGACTCTTTTATTCCCCTGATAATATTTGCTGCTGACTTTTCACCCATACGGTCAAGATGAGAGAGACTCTCTTCAGTAAGATCATAAAGTGAAGCAATATTATCAATCAGTTTCTCTCGGTATAACATCTCAATTGTCTCTTCACCAAGACCATCAATATTCATTGCCTTACGTCCGGCAAAGTGTATTATCCGTCCGGTTATCTGAGGCGGACAGTGAAGGTAATTGGGACAATAGTGATTTGCCTCTCCCTCAATGCGTACAAGTTCTGTATGACATTCAGGACATTCATGTGGAAAGATGACAGGGGAGAGGCTCCCTCGCTTATTCTGGTCCACGCCCACTATCTTGGGTATGATCTCACCACCCTTTTCAATAACAACAGTATCACCAATATGCAGATCCAGAAGCTTTATCTGGTCATAGTTATGAAGTGATGCTCTTTTTACTGTTGTGCCTGCAAGAAATACAGGTTTAAGATTAGCAACAGGAGTAATGTTGCCTGTTCTCCCTACCTGAAAATCAACCGACAGCAGCTGTGTGTCTGCCTGCTCGGCAGCATACTTGTAGGCTATTGCCCATCGCGGTGACTTTGCTGTCAGGCCCAGAATGTTCTGATCTGTTAAACTGTTCACTTTTATCACGGCCCCGTCGGTATCATATGGCAGCTCCTTACGCCTGTTCTCCCAATTATCCATAAAAGCAGCTATCTCATCGCTGCTGATACACCTTTCCATCACTTCAGGAATCCTGAAGCCCCATGACTTTGCTGCCATCAGATTTTCATAATGATTATCGGCCGGGAGATCTTCACCCAGGAGATAATAGAGAAAACACTCCAGTGGTCGGCCAGCTACGCTCTTTGGGTCAAGAAGCTTCAGTGTGCCGGAGGCAGCGTTGCGGGGATTGGCAAAGAGAGGCTCTCCTGCTGCTTCCCTGGCAGCATTCATCTCTTCAAAACCCTTACGTGGCAGATATATCTCACCCCGTATTACAAAGGTGTCAGGAATGCCATTTCCACTTACTCTCAGTGGTATTGACCTGATAGTCTTTACATTTGCTGTTACATCATCGCCCTTTATCCCATCGCCCCTTGTAAGCGCTCTTACAAGCCGTCCACCCTCATAGGTGAGACTTATTGATACACCATCATATTTAAGCTCACAGATATACTCCGGGTCGTGTCCAAGACCCTTTCTTACCCTGTCGCAAAAACTTTCAACCTCATCACGGCTGTATGTGTTTCCAAGTGAAAGCATCGGATAAGTGTGATCATACTGAACAAATTCCCTGGTAATGTCGCTGCCTACTCTCTGTGTCGGGGAGTCAGCACTAAGCAGTTCGGGGTGTAGCTTTTCCAGTGTCTCAAGTTCATTTATAAGCAGATCAAACTCAAAATCAGATATTACAGGGGCATTAAGTACATAATAGTGGTGATTATGATCTTCAATTATTTTTCTGAGCTCTATGGCTCTTCTCCTCGCTTCAGATAGTTTCATATAGGTCTGGTCTCATTGTTTCCATACACCGGGTATGGTTGCTCCGCAACGGCACCTGCCGTCTTGAATATTGTTCTTTTCTATGCTGTAACCCTTTCTGACAACAAGCTTCTCATTACAAACGGGGCAGATAGTATCGGTAGTATTATTTCCAGGGACATTATCTACATAAACAAAGTTCAGCCCTCTCTCCTTAGCTTTCTTTGCTGCCATATTCAGTGTTGAGACAGGCGTTGGTGGCAGATGCAGAAGCTTATACTGCGGATAAAAGCGGCTGATATGCAATGGGATATCCCTGAAGCCGTTGTCTGAGAGCCAGCTGAACATCGCATCGAGTTCATCAGGCTTATCAGTCCAGCCCGGCACAATGAGGGCAGTAATCTCGAGCCACACGCCCTCATCACGGTATATCTTCAAGACATCAAGCACAGGCTGTAGCCGGCCACCTGTTAATTTTATATAGGTGCTGTCACTGAATGCCTTCAGATCTATATTAGCAGCATCAATATAGCGACATAGCTTTTTCAACGGTTCCGGATTGATAAATCCGTTTGAGACCATAATGTTTTTTATGCCATTGTCACGTGCCCTTGCAGCAGTATCATAGACATATTCGTAAAAGGTAACCGGTTCTGAGTAAGTGTATGCAATTGAGCTGCACCCTGCTTTTATACTTTCTGTGACAACTGACTCAGGAGGAAGATCAATATTCGTTGTCTTGTCGGGAGAGCTCTGTGATATAGTCCAGTTCTGGCAGTTAAGGCATGAAAAATTACATCCGGCAGCAGCAATGGAGAAGGCCCTGCTGCCAGGCAAAAAGTGAAAAAGCGGTTTTTTTTCAATCGGATCGGCATTTACAGCACATGGATTGCCGTATGACATCGACCACAGCTTTGATTTTTTTACTATACGTGACCTGCAATCGCCTCTCTCACCCTCTTTTATTACACATTCATTAGGGCATAACAGACATATCACACCTCTTGGTGTCTCCTGCTGAAACATGGCAGGTACAACAGTATCAGAAACAGAGTGTGATGTGCCGGCATTAACACAGGGCATGATGAGTGACCCGGCTGTCACCAGCGAAACCTGCCGTGCAAAATGCCTGCGGCTTATGCTTATGTGCCTGTCTGTCAGTAACATCGCAATTCAGCTATCTGATTATAAAACTACAACTTTGACCTAACTGATACAAGCGAAAGGGAGATTAAAATTAGTGATGAGAGGATAAGTGTTGTAAACAGAATACCCGTTAATGGAATAAGAAGAGTTCCTGTAACAAGATAGCCTGAGGCGGAGCCGGAAAGATCAGCACTATAAATTATCGCAGTCTCTTCAGGCGGCTTCATTCTTGTGGCAGATCTGAAAAATGAACCGGTAATGAAGCCTGAACTGAAAACAAGTAAGGGCAACAGCAGAAAGAGTAGTGTATTTCCGGATGATGGCATGAGCAATAATGACAATACTCCTGTCAATATCATCAGAAGAGCAAGGATAACAGGATAGAGTGATGATCTGATCCGGGTGGGATATCTGAAGGAAGCACCGGTGGCCAGGCCGGCAAACAAAACAGATAATACTAATGCTGAAAGAAGATGAGCATTACCATAAGCTGCCTGAAAGACGAATATAACAATCATACCCAGTCCGGCAAGAGAAGCAGATGAGGTAAACATCAAAACTGCCCTTCGTTTTATCCAAAACAACGGAAGCAGTATTAACAGAGACAGAATAACAGCATAGCTTCTCCGGGAGCCATTTTTTTCTTCATTTAGTCTGTTTCCGTACCATGATGCAACTGGGTTTGCAAGTCTGTTGGTCCTGATATCCCTGTTCACCACAGACATCATCTCTCTGCTCCTTTGTGAGATATCGTAATCATTTAGATAACTGCAGTTTACATATAGGTTATCTATCCCTCTTTCATTGGCAAGCCTGCATATCTCTGTTGTCAGACGATGGTCAGAGGCAATCAGGTAAAGCTTTTCTCCCCTGATGAGCAGAACATTACTGAATGATTCCTCCAGTGCCTTTACTATAGATGAAAGCAGAGAGAGATAATTTTCAGATGCGTAATTATAAGCATTCAGAGGAGAGCAGGCAAATACTCCACCATCAGACAGGTTGTTTTTTACAGCCCTGAAGTATTCGCTGCTGTAGAACCTGTTCATTGACAGGGTGAGTGGTTGGTCTGTGAGCTGAATGATTACATCATACCTTTTTTTGCTGTGAAGCAGGTACCGGAACGCATCTTTTTTTATAATATTTACTGCACTTTTTTCATAATCAGGCATTATCATCGACTCTTCAACTCTCAGAAGTCCGGGATCTGCCTCCGTATAGTCTATTCTTACCGGCTTGTATTTAATTATTTCTTCAAGGTGACTATGCAATCCTCCTGATATCAGCAGTACATCACTTACATTTTTGTTCTGGAGCATAGCATAATGAATATCTTCCTCCCTGCTGATTTCATCGTTGGAATAGAAGAGAGGATGGAAGTTATAATAAACAGTTTCGTCACCATTATAAGTTCCTGTTGTGATATTCCCGTAAGGTGTGTCAAAGGATTTGTCTACGCTGATGTCTCTTAGCTGTATACTTCTTATAAAGAGGTCGGGAGGGAAGAGCGACACAAGCAGGATGATTAATGCTGCAGGAAGGTAAAAGAGCAACAATCTTTTAAGCATGGTGGGACGAAAGATAATAATAGCTGACCAGAGTGCAGAGATTGTTGTTATGATGAAAAGATATTGAAATCCGGGAATGAAAATCAAGGCAGAAAAAGTGGCTGCCAGTCCTGCAAGAATAGATCCAAGTGTTTCAATGCCAAAGCTGTTGCCTGGTTGAAATGATCGATCACTGGCTAGTGTCATGGCTAACCTGACAAAGGCAGATACTGAGATGAGTGTTACCGGAGCGAGAGTGAAAAACAGAAGGATAAGAAGACCAGGTGTAGGTAATACCTCTCCCGGATTGATAAGGAAAGAGCCGGCAAGAATGAAAATAATGACCGACAGAGGTGGTGATGCAACAAGCATAGCCATCAGAGGGCCTGTTTTTAACCCGCGACGTGTTATTGATGGAATGGCTCCGGCAGAAGATATGACAAGCCACATTGCCAGGTAAATTGCAGTGGATATCTCACTGTTTCCACTTATGCAGGATATTTCGCGGAGTAATATGAATTGTACTGATGAACTCAGAAAGCCGGTGATGAAAAGTAATTGTCGCATCACCAGGGTGTTATTCACCAAACACTACAGCTTCATAAACATATATATCAGCATCTTTCCAACCTGTCCACCCCAGGCCGGCTTTATCCCTGGAGGTATAACCAAGAAATTCCTCCACGCTCCAGCCTCTTTCACCAGGAACCTGGGGAAGCAAGGTGCCTGAGTAAATGCCTTTCTTTATATAGAGGCCATGTTTACCAATAACGATTTCCCTTATATCATTAATCTTTCTAAGCGGCCCCAGAACAGATATCTCTATTTCAATCTCAGGATATTCTTCGGCTGTAAGTTTATGAAAACGGGTGTCATTAAATGCCGCAGCAACAGCCATTGATTCAACTACCTCATATAAGGGGTCGTCGGGCATAAAACGACCAATACAACCACGTAACTCACCGTTGATTGTCAGTGTGACAAATGCTCCCAGATGTTGTTTCAATACTGGAGTAAGCTTTTTCTGGTCTATGGCAGCCATTTTTGTATTAAAAAGGGCCGACTTTATTGACTGACGTGCGAGGTTCAGCAGAATCTTCTTCTCTTCCTCTGATATGGCAAAGCCGGGATCAGATCCGGCAGAACGATCTGTTGATGCAACAATTCTCTTAACAGCGGTTATGGCCTGATAACCTACAACCTCTTGTTTGTCGCCATATGATGAGTCACCTGAGTTTGAATAATCAAGATGTCTTAATTCAATGCCTCCTTCATTGGAGCAGAGATACAGCAATATCAATGCAGAAGACCATCCGCACATTGGCGTTTCCAGTCCTTCTGTCCCCTCAGCCTGGAGATTTCTGAGCGTCCTGATAAAGCTATCCGGATCACCTTTCAGTATTGCTTCCATGGTCTGCCTGTCAACACGGCATGCATCCTCGTATGAAGGATAGTGTGAGAAATCACTTGAAATAATGAACAGATTCCTTTCATTGAAATATGGCTGAAGAGATCTGGCAACAGACTGCAGAACAACAGGGTTACCTGTTCCAACAAGTATAGGGACAACAGGTATATTCTTTTCAAAATGGCACTGAATAAAAGGAAGCTGCACCTCAAGTGAGTGTTCCATAGTGTGAGACTCTTCCTTTTGCAGAAAACAGGCGTTACTCTCTTCTATATCTTTACCTGTTTCCCTGTCAACATTGACAATGCCCAGAGGAGTTATGAGGTTACCGCCTGTAAATATTGATGCTCCCTCGAATGAATATCTGTGGCTGGTACCAATAAGAAAGATCCTGTCATAATCAGCTGATGATGGGATGGATGCATACGCAACTCCGGCTGTCTTTCCGGAATATACATACCCTGCATGAGGGACAATTAAAGCTCTGGTTATTATGTTTCTGTCAATCCCTGTCCCGGTAACAAGATAACTCTCTACATCTTTTCTGAGTATCTCAGGCTGGGCTGGATAAAACCTGCCTGCAGCAGCGGGTTTTCTGTCACTGCTCTTCTCTTGGCCACAACTAGTCATAACTATCAGTATTAATGATAATGTGGTAACTGTAAAGCGCTTCATTTACAGGTGTTTTACACTGTAAATTTACACCAAATTGCAGAAACAGAACCAGAAAAGAGGAAAAATCAGATAAGAACAATGTTTTCCTTGATAATATTCCCATCGTCATCAACACCGTATAGCTTTATGCCAATACTACATGTTGCATCACCGGTAATATCAAGGATAGGAGAGAGTGCCTCCTTTACATCTTCTTCACCCATAGAATCATACTCTTCAATGTCAAAATAAAGATGAATAAAAAGGACATGCTCCGCTTTCGGAATCCGGCTCAGGAGTTTTAGCAGTTTCCCCATCCAAAGAATTGATGCTGTGTTAAAATAGACAACATTCAGCTTTAGATTGGTATTTCTGGCAGGATTCTTTGCATATTGTTCTGCCCATTTATATGCAGGCTCATAAAAAGAGGTTGCATTTTCAGGGATCGACTTGCCAACGAAGCTTAGTATTCCCTTTTCTGCATCAAGATCAATCTGTGGTGTCTTGGAGGTCCCTTCTATGTGCAAATCTTTAAGTTTGCTCATTTTTTGAGTTTATTTGGTATATCGTAAGAAATCAACTACGGTAAAGTTATACATAGAACATTAGTGCTGAAAGCATGTTAATCAAAAAATAATTAACAGTTATCAACTTTTTTCAACAGTTCATCCAATATAGAGATTATTGGCTTCCTGTTACCTTTTTTTAAGGAAATATTATCTTTGCAGACTGAAATTAAAAAAGATGGATATTCTACTAAAGGAGAGCCTTGCCGGGGCTGTTGCGGTTCTGTACGGGAAAGAGGTGTCTGAGAATCTGTTACAGATACAGAAGACAAAAAAGGAGTTTACAGGTGATTACACACTTGTTGTTTTTCCATTGTTAAGGATCTCCGGGAAGTCTCCTGAGATTACCGGGCAGGAGATAGGTGATTATATTCTTGCCAATACTCCTTTGGTGAGTGAAATCAATGTGGTTAAAGGATTTCTTAATATTACCATTTCTTCTTCAGAATGGCGTGACAGGCTGACATCCTTTGATTCTGAACCTGATTTTGGTTTTAGCAGTGAGGGTAAAAATTCTGAGACTGTGGTGGTTGAATATTCTTCTCCCAATACCAACAAACCATTGCATCTGGGGCATATAAGGAACAACCTTCTTGGATACTCATTGTCACGGATTCTGTCAGCATCAGGCAAAAGAGTTATAAGGACTAATATTGTAAATGACAGGGGTATTCATATCTGCAAGTCAATGCTTGCCTGGAAGCTTTTTGGCAATGGCGAGACTCCGGAATCATCAGGTAAGAAGGGTGATCATCTTGTCGGAGACTATTATGTAATGTTTGATAAAGAGTACAAGAAGCAGGTGGCAGCTCTGACAGAAAAGGGGATGAGCAGTGATGAGGCGGCTGAAAATGCTCCTCTGATGGCAGGCGCACGGGAAATGCTCCTCAAATGGGAGTCGGGCGACAATGAAACCCTTGATTTATGGCATATGATGAACTCATGGGTCTATGCTGGTTTTGATGTGACATATAAAGCACTTGGGGTTGAGTTTGATAAGATTTACTATGAGTCTGACACATTTAAAAAGGGAAAGGAACTGGTGCTTGAGGCTCTGACAAGGGAGATACTCTATAAAAAAGAGGACGGATCTGTATGGGCTGACCTCACCTCTGAGAAGCTTGATCAGAAGTTGCTGCTGCGTTCAGACGGAACAGCCGTATACATGACACAGGATCTCGGAACAGCTGTTATCAGGCACGACGACTTCAATTTTGACAAACATATTTATGTTGTGGGGAATGAACAGAATTATCATTTTCAGGTGCTGGCACTTATCCTGGGTAAGATGGGATTCGGCTGGGCAGAGGGACTTCACCACTTTTCGTACGGTATGGTTGAACTGCCTGAAGGCAAAATGAAATCACGTGAAGGTACCGTGGTTGATGCTGATGACCTGATTGATGAGATGACTGATACCGCCAGGTTGATGTCGCAGGAGCTTGGTAAGCTGGAGGGATTCAGTGAGGGTGAGAAAGAGGCTATTTACAAAAAGATCGGACTTGCTGCATTGAAGTATTATATTCTTAAAGTCGATCCCAAAAAGAATATGACATTCAACCCTGCTGAATCAATCGATTTTAACGGCAATACCGGGCCCTTTATCCAGTATACTTATACCCGTATACAGTCTGTTCTGAAGAAGGCAAATGAGGGTGGTATGGGATTAAACAGGAATAGCTTCACTGATGTCATCCCCAACGCAAAAGAGATTTCTCTGATAAAACTGATAAATGACTTTCCTTCGCTTGTAAACGAAGCATCAAGGGAGCTTAGTCCGGCACTGGTTGCCAACTATTGCTATGATATTGCAAAAGAGTTTAATCAGTATTATCATGACTATACAATACTTGGAGAGAGTGATAAAAATATAAGGGACTTCAGAATATACCTTTCAGATATGGCAGGCCTGGTGATAAAAAAGGGCCTGTGGCTTCTTGGTATTGATGTTCCGGAAAGAATGTAAATAATATATATAGATATGTTTGAAAACCTAAGCGACAGACTTGAACGCTCATTTAAGATATTAAAGGGGCAGGGAACCATAACTGAGATTAATGTTGCGGAGACGCTGAAAGATGTAAGACGTGCTCTTCTTGATGCTGACGTGAACTATAAGATTGCAAAGCAGTTCACTGACACAGTCAAGCAGAAGGCCATGGGGCAGAATGTGCTTAAGTCTGTGAAGCCTTCACAGATGATGATAAAGATTGTTCATGATGAGCTTACAGAGCTTATGGGTGGGCAGAAGGTGGATATAAACATTAAGACCAATCCGTCAGTAATACTCATAGCTGGTCTCCAGGGGTCAGGTAAGACCACCTTCAGCGGCAAACTGGCAAAACATCTTAAGACAAAGCGTGGAAAGAATCCGTTGCTGGTTGCCTGCGATGTTTACAGGCCTGCCGCTATTGAACAGTTGAAGGTACTCGGAACACAGGTGGAAGTGCCGGTTTATACAGAGGAAGACAGTAAGAGCCCGGTAGAGATAGCAAAGAACTCGGTAAAAGAGGCAAAAAAGAATGGCTATGACATTGTCATTATAGATACCGCCGGACGTCTTGCAGTTGATGAGGAGATGATGACAGAGATTGCTTCGGTCAAATCAGCCGTCAATCCACACGAGATATTGTTTGTAGTTGACTCAATGACAGGTCAGGATGCTGTAAATACCGCACTGGAGTTTAACAACCGGATTGATTTCAACGGTGTGGTTCTGACAAAGCTCGATGGCGATACCCGTGGTGGTGCTGCCCTCTCTATCAAGTCGGTGGTGAATAAACCGATAAAATTCATCAGTGCCGGCGAGAAGATGGATGCCATCGACATATTCTATCCTGAACGTATGACAGACAGGATTCTTGGCATGGGCGATATTGTCTCTCTTGTTGAGAGGGCACAGGAACAGTTTGATGAAGACCAGGCAAAGCAGCTTCAGAAAAAGATTGTCAAGGATCAGTTTGACTTCAACGACTTTGTCGCCCAGATACAGCAGATAAAGAAAATGGGTAACATGAAGGATCTCATGTCGATGATACCAGGTGTGGGAAAGGCTGTAAAGGACCTTGATATTGATGATGATGCCTTTAAAAGTATAGAGGCAATTATCTACAGTATGACTCCTGCTGAACGGTCTAACCCCTCATTACTCAACGGAAGCCGTCGCAAACGCATAGCTGACGGCAGCGGTACCTCCGTAGCTGAGATAAACAGACTGCTCAAGCAGTTTGAAGACACAAAGAAGATAATGAAGATGGCCGCCAAGGGAGGCAATATGTCAAAATTACAAACAAGGAGATAAAATTATGTACCAGTTAATAGATGGGAAAAAAACCTCAGCCGAGATACGTCAGGAACTTTCTGAAGCTGTTAAACAGATGAAATCAAAAGGCATCAGGGTGCCTCATCTTGCTGCTATACTTGTTGGCAATGATGGTGCCAGTGAGACATATGTGTCAAACAAGGTAAAGGCTTGTGAGGAGATAGGTTTTGACTCCACTCTTTTACGGTTTGACGCCTCTATTACTGAAAGCCAGCTTCTGGAAGAGGTCGAAAAGATGAATAATAACAGTGAGATTGATGGTTATATTGTTCAGTTACCCTTACCCTCACATATTTCTGAAGAGAGGATAATTGAGGCTGTTTCTCCTGATAAGGATGTAGACGGCTATCACCCTGTAAATCTGGGAAGACTTGTTGCCGGTCTGCCGGGTTTCATCTCTGCCACCCCCATGGGAGTGATAGAGCTGTTGAAACGATATAACATAAAGACTTCCGGTGCACGTTGTGTTGTGGTGGGAAGGAGTGTGAATGTGGGCAGGCCGCTGAGTATTCTCCTTTCACAGAAGGGAATGGACGCAACAGTGACAGTGGTTCACAGTCGTACCAGAGACCTGAAATCAGTATTGCTTGAGGCAGACATTATCATTGCAGCACTGGGTTCACCTGCCTTCATAAAAGGTGATATGGTAAAAGAGGGTGCTGTGGTGATTGACATAGGAACAACACGTGTGGCTGACCCATCGAAGAAATCAGGCTTCAGATTATGCGGAGATGTTGATTTTGAGACAGTGGCCCATAAATGCTCATACATTTCACCTGTACCGGGAGGAGTGGGACCTATGACCATTGCATCACTGATGCTCAACACACTTCAGGCCTGCAGAAGATAGTAATGAAGCTTATCTTCATAGCAGAGTAAAATAAAAGTAATGAATCAACCAGAAACATTGTCTTACCTGTCAATGTCCAACGGTCCAAGATAAAGATCATAATTGCCTTTTCCTCCCGGACGATCGGAAGAAAAAATAATGAATCTGTTGGTGAAATTTATATCAGTGCCTATCACAGGCCTGTATTCATTACTGCTGCTGTTTATCTCTTCGCCCATATTCCTGGGCGCACTCCATTTGCCGTTGGAAAATACTGAGTAATAGAGGTCATAGCCACCATAACCACCATCCATATCGGAGGCAAAGAGCATCACTCTGTTTGAAACAAAGGGACATTTTTCATTTGCGGTTGAATAGAGACTGTCAACCACTACCGGCGATGATGAAGAGAGCAGCCAGGAAGAGAAAGATGTGAGCGAAGGCCGCACAACATAGTAGATGTTAAAGTCTCCTGTCCTGTCAGAACAGAAATATGCAGTATCAAAAGTAGCATCAAAACTGACATAAGCATCATTATATGCTGAATTAAAGAGTGTTGCGGTCGTTGGCTCAGGTATCTGCGGAACAGAGGATATATACGGAGCATATTTTGAATACCTGATGTCAAGACCATTGGCTGATGTCTCTGATGCTACAAACATATACTCCATTCCGTCTTCTGAACAAAAGATCCGGTTCGGACCAAAGTCATCACC
>QKCK01000040.1 GCA_003245695.1 Bacteroidota bacterium
CCTTCAGTCATCTCTTTTTCTTTCAAATGTATTGCGGTATCTCGTTAAAAACAAAACAAGCGTAAAATTATTTTACATTTTGGCGTAAATAAGTTTTACGTAGATAATGAAGCTTTGTTTTTGAAAGATCTGATATATAGCGATATACATTAATGGCATTTTTTTGGTACAGTGTATTTAGTAGTGAATTCCTCAGGAGGTCCAATAATGATAGTAACAACTACAGAATGGTATTTTATAATATAAAAACGGCAATACGTAATCTCTGGAAAAGCAGGGTTTTTGCTGCAGTGAGTATTGCCGGACTGAGTCTTGGTATCTCAGTTTCGCTTCTTATTTTTAATTATGTATGGTCAGAGTTCAGCTTTGACCGGATGCACAAAAAAGGCAATAGGATATTCAGGGTTGAAAGTCGTTTTTATGAAGGGAATCTGCTTACTGAGGACTGGGCAACAAGCTCCTTTGGCTATGGCACTGCCATAAAAAATGAGATACCCGGGGTAGAGAGCTATGTGAGAATCGGACTTAACTTAGGAGAACAGACTGTTTCATACAACAATAAACGATACCGTGAAACGGGTATCGGTTATACTGATCCTTCTTTCTTTGATATTTTTGATTTCAAGCTGAAGAGGGGCCTCCCTACAGAACAGTTTTCAAGACCTAATACCTGCGTTATCACTGAGGAGGCAGCTGCAAGATATTTCAGTGATGAAGATCCTATAGGAAAGACACTCACCTTTGCAACAGGATCACATTTTACTGAATGTGAGGTGACTGGTATTATTGAGAATTTCCCGACGAGTTCACATATCAGTTATAACTTCCTTATCTCCTACAAGACTCTTCCTGACTGGATGGAAGAGTTCTGGTATATACATGAAGTTTATACCTATCTTCTTCTTACACCAGGCACCGACCCTGCTGTAGTTGAGGCTGCCTTTCCTTCTCTGGCTGAGAAATACAAGACCATGGATGCCCTGCGAAGTAAGAGTTGGGGTATACACCTTGTACCTTTGAGAGATATACATCTTAATCCCCGCAAACAGAATGAGAGGGAGATGAAGGGGGATAAGAACTCTTTGGTCATACTATTTATTATTGCTATTCTGATACTAGTGACAGCCTGGATCAACTATATCAATCTTACAACCGCCAGGTCAGTTGAGCGGGCTAAAGAGATAAGCATAAGAAAGGTGGCGGGAGCATATCGTCACCAGCTTGTCAGACAGTTTCTGAGTGAGGCGTTTCTTATTAACCTCATCTCGGCAATTACTGCCATTCTTCTTATTGAGCTGCTAATGCCTGCCTTCAATATGCTGGTGGGGGCAGATGCTGCTTTTGTGCTTTTCAGAGAACCACTCTTTATTGTGGCAGCCATTGTTGTGCTTGTCCTCGCGACAATATTGTCTGGCTTTTACCCTGCTTTTATCATGACTCGTATAAGACCGTCTTCAATGTTGAAGGGGAACTATTATAACTCTGCTCCGGCAGGAACAACACGACGAATACTTGTTGTACTTCAGTTCGCTGTTTCACTGATGTTGATCTGTGGTACTTTCATTATATACAGACAGGTACGGTTTATGGAACGACATGATAAGGGTATTGACATCAGCCGTATTATCGTATTGAATTACCCTGTAGCCAGGGAGGACCTTGGTCATAAGATAGAGCTCTTTGCTGAGAACCTGAGAAACAGGGAAGGTATAGAGTCTGTAACCCTCTCCGGAGCTGTTCCCGGTATGGAGGTGGCATTCTTTGCCTCAAACAGGATACAGGGTGAGGGTGAAGAGCAGCACAGGCTTTATGAGATGCTCAC
This sequence comes from Bacteroidota bacterium, assembly GCA_003245695.1. Lineage (GTDB taxonomy): Bacteria > Bacteroidota > Bacteroidia > Bacteroidales > VadinHA17 > SR-FBR-E99. The sequence continues at coordinate 1,823 of QKCK01000040.1, forward strand.
TGTGGATGAATATTACCTCCGGACTTTTGACTTTAAAATTGTTGCCGGGCGGTCATTTCAGCGCGACTTTGGAAGTGAGCGTGATAAAATTGTTATTAATGAGGCTGTGTTGCCATATATAGGGATATCAAAACCTGATGATGCAATAGGGAGAAAGATACTTCTGGAAGGTGAGTCAGAGCCTGTATCAATAATAGGTGTTGTGCAGAACTGGCATCAGCGTGGACTCAGTAACCCCTATACGCCAATAATGATCCTGATGAATGGACGCCTGGGCTGGGTGCCACCACACTTTATTTCAGTAAAGCTCTCTGGCAAAAATAATGATAGGATGATTACGCTTATCAGGGAGCAGTGGGAGCAATATTTTCCTGAAGCCAGCTTTGACCTCTTTTTCCTCGACAGTTTCTTTGATGACCAATATAAGAGTGATCGTCGTTTTGGAACAGTGGTGGCCTCTTTTACATTGTTTGCCCTCTTCATCTCCCTTCTTGGTCTGTGGGCAATGACGGCATATATGATGTCGAAGAGGGTTAAGGAGATGGGCATTAGAAAGATTATGGGAGCAGGAACAGGCGGAATAATTCTCCTCTATACCCGCGAGGTGTTATACCATATTATAGTGGCATTTGTAATCGCCACCCCAGTGTCATGCCTGATAATGCGGAACTGGCTTCTGAATTATCCTTTCCATACAAACATACCGGTGTGGGTGTATGGCGTTTCAGTGATACTAATGGTAGCTATTGCATTTGTGACAACAGGATGGCAGACATGGAGAGTGGTGAAAAAGGATCCTGTTGAATCATTGAGGTATGAATAACAGGTCAGTAAGACGAGATAAGAAAATGGACAGTAAAAAAATATAATTATGGGAGTTATTATAAGCAGCCTGAAAAGAAGCATAAAACGAAACCGGGGATTTCTCTTTGTGAATATAACCGGACTCTCAATAGGTCTGGCAGTATCACTTGTGTTATTGCTTTTTGTGGCAACAGAACTAAGCTATGACAGACACTTTGCCAACAGGGATCGTATTATTCAGCTAAACACTGTATGGATTGAAGATGGACAACAATCTATCTGGCCTATTAATACCCGGACTGCTTATACTGAATTGCCATCAATGATTCCGGGGATAGAATCAGCGGTTCAGATTTACAGAATGTCTGATGTTGAGCTGGAAAAGGATAAGCAGAAATACCAGAACATCAACCTGTTCTATGCTGACTCCACTTTCTTTGATATCTTTCAGATGGAGTTTCTGGGAGGTAGCCCTGAGTCTGCCCTGGCCAGACCAGGGGAAAGTGTGATAACTGACAGACTGGCAATGCGTTTGTTCGGGACAACAGACGCTCTTGGGTTGACGTTTTCTGCTGATAGAGCAACATATACTGTATCGGCTGTTGTAAGAGAACTGCCGAAAAACACCCACTTTACATTTGATATGATAGTTCCTATGAACTCATTAAGATTTCTGAGTGATCTTAGCGGACTGGAGTTTTTTACATATTACCTTATCAGATCGGAAGTGCCTGTTGAGGGGACATGCAGGCAGATTATCAATACATATTCCGGTATGCTCACCGAGGGCTTTAAAGATTTTAACTCAACGTTTGATGCCAGAACTGTACTGTTAAAAGATGTTTATCTTAAGTCAGAAGCACAATTCGGTCTTGGAGATACAGGTAATCTGAAGTCTGTATTCCTGCTGGCAGGTCTGGCTCTCCTGGTACTGTTGCTTGCAATAACCAATTTTGTAAATCTGTTTGTTGTTCAGGGTGATGCCAGATCGCTTGAGGTAGGGATAAGAAAATCTGTTGGTGCAGGTAAAAAAGAGATAGCCATACAGTTTTTTGCAGAGGCAACGGCCATCGTATTCGTATCTTTCCTGATAGGTGTTGGCCTGGCTGACATGCTTCAGGAACCCTTCTCGAAACTCATTGGTAAGGCAATAGTGCCCGGGATGGTTTATTCTCCTCTCTTTCTGGCAGGCATAGCCTCATTGATAATAATAACGATATTTTTCTCAGCAGGTTATCCTGCTTTTTACCTGTCGCGTTTTAAGCCTGTTGAGGTTCTGAAGAAGATCAGGAGATCAGCAAAACGTCGGTTTACGTTTTCTATGGCTGTCTTCCAGGCAGTAATAACTATAGCGCTGCTTTCTGTTATTGTGGTGGTAAACAGGCAGCTGCATTATCTCCAGTCTCTTCCCAAAGGTTATGATGCTGAGAATGTCATGATGCTGGCTGGGGTCAATCAGTCTGTCGCATCTCATTATAATACTGTACGGGAAGAGCTGCAGAAGATTCCAGTTGTTGAGTCTGTTAGTGCAGCCCAGCATATTGTAGGCGGAGGCGCAAGTGGTCAGGGGATATATCTTCAGGGTACCAACAGCCAGAGCATAAAGTCAGTTGATGAGTACAGGGTTTTTCCCGGTCTGTGTGAGCTGATGCGTTTTGAAATTGTCGATGGTAATTTCTTCACTGATGACAGTCCCTTTAACGAAAGCTCTGTGGTGCTTAATGAAGCTGCTGCGAAGATGCTTGGCATATCAGGCGATGCTGTGGGGCAGAAGGTTATTATGTTTGATAACCCTATGGAGGTGATAGCCGTTGTACGTAATTTCTATTATGACTCACCAGCAAATGTTGTCAATCCTATTGTGCTGACCTCTTATTCTACATATCCATCTGTTCTCTATATAAGGTTTACAGGGTCAGTCTCCCGGGGAGATGCAATGCAGGAAATACTTCCGGTATTCAGAGAGTACGATCCTGATTTCGTCCTGAATCCATTATGGTGCGATGACATCTACAAACGTAAATTTGAGAAGGAGAAGACTCTTTCAGCTGTAGTATCAGCAAGTACCAGTCTCTCACTCCTTATAGCTCTTCTGGGCCTTATTGCAATACATTCGTATTCAGCCTCGCGTCGTACGAAAGAGATAGGAGTAAGAAAGGCTCTTGGAGAAAGCACGGTCTCAATTATGACCAGGCTCTCTTCCGAAGTGCTGGTATTAGTGCTTTTAGCTGGTGTTATTGCCCTGCCTGTATCACTGCTGGTGGCAAATGAGTGGCTGGGCAGCTATGCAAACAGGGTGCCTCTCAGCTGGTGGCCCTTTGTTATCCCGGTTGCCCTGCAGTTGGCATTCTCTCTTCTGGCAACACTTGTGGTTACTGTCAGGGCTTCATCACAGAATCCGGTTGATGCTTTGAGGTATGAATAAAACGCCTATGGAATCAATGCAGTTGTGTCATAAAAGCAAAAGAGTTACTTTTTAATATTACGTGACACCAGGCTTCAGAAAATAATATTCAGTACGATTTAATTTAAAACGACATGAACACTAAACGTAACTTTCTGATAACTATACGACATCTGAAAGCAGAGAAGACCAACTCAGTGATTAGTATCCTTGGTCTTGTGCTGGGACTCAGTGTGGCAGCAGTGGTTGTGGTCTTTCTTATAAATGAGTTGAATTATAACAGCTATTTTGTTCAGAGAGATCGCATTTACAGGGTCCTGAATTATAATGATGCAGATGACCAGATATGGGCAAACACCCC
>QKCK01000073.1 GCA_003245695.1 Bacteroidota bacterium
ACTTTTTCCTTTCTCCTTTCTCCTTTCTCCTTTTCCCCTCACACCTCATCCCTCATATCTCACATCTTCCTCCTTCCTACTCACTCCTCATGTCTCATATCTCATATCTCAGGTCTTCTCCCTGCCTTTTGTCTTGACTCACACTCAGGTATCATTAAATGCATATCTTTGTTAATAAACCTGATACGATGAAAACGAATAAGATTCTTCACTGGACACCGCGGATACTATGTATCGCAGCCATTCTTCTTATCAGCTTATTTGCACTTGATGCCTTTGGTCCGGGCATGACCTTCTGGCAGCAGATAGCAGCGTTTCTGGTTCATCTTATACCATCTTTCATTTTGCTGGCATTGCTGATTGTTGCCTGGAGATGGGAGTTGGCAGGAGGTCTTGTTTTTACTGTTGTAGCACTTGCCTTCAGTCCGTTCATTTTTGTACACAACTATCATATGAATAACTCCGTCTGGATGAGCTTAGGTATAGTAATGATCATCAACCTGCCTTTTCTTATTGTAGGGTTGCTGTTTATTGCCAGTCATTTTAAGAAACGGAGCCTGAAGCAGGTAGGGGAATAAATTAAGATTCAAACAGGTTTTATTGCCTGCATAGTGGAGCAGACACTCTTCAAGGCATGTAATTGTAAACTTTATAGTTATGATACGATTGATACATCCTCTTGATAACCAGGCAGACCTCAATAATCTTAATGATTTATTATTTGAGTGTCTGGATGATGACGATGCCTTTAAATTCTTAAGTTATTCTTTGATAAGATTTGACAAGGCAACAATTGAAAGCCTGACAAAAAATCATAAGGAGAATGGGATTGACTATATAGTATATGAGAAAAATGATTTGTTTGCCGGGGTGTTAGCTTACAGGAAAAACAGATTTCAGGGGTTTGAATTATATCTTCTGGCAGTTAGCGGAGGTTATCAAAAAAGCGGAATTGGTCAGGAGCTGATAGATGAATGTGTAAAGGTTGCAGCATATGATAGCTTCAAATCGATTGACTCTTTTGTATTCGTTGATAACAAAAAAATGCTGAGGCTGTTGATCAAAAATGATTTCATACCGGTTGAAATACAATCTCATGCAAGAGCTGATGGTATGGATTTGCTTAAGCTCAGACGATACCTGTAATCAATCATTATCACCTGAAACGCCCCTCAGGTCAAAAGTCTATAAAGTTCATAAAGTTGAAAGCTCACAAAGTTTGTAAAGTTGAAAATCCATTATCCTCGAACTTTCGACTTTATCTTATCCTTCCATTGCAAAAATCGCACAGGTATGTTACCTTCGTAATGCTGTCGAAAGCAAACGAAATTGGGTATATTGGATGAATTAAGAATGGTTACAACAATAAGTTGTCATATGTATTTGTTCCAAAGGTTAATATGTAAATAAATTATGACCAGGCGAGGTAAGAATCTGCTTTTCATTGCCGTCAGACTGACGGCATATGTTTGTTGTCTCTTCCTCATCTCCATAATCACTATCTTCCTTTGGTTTAAGTATGCCTGGCCCGGATATATTGATAAAGGCCAGGTAACAGTTTTTACTGAAGAGATTAATAATTCACGAAGTATGCCTGGAAACTTCTACAGTGTATATGACAAATTATATCCTAATCAACGACATACCAGGATAATAAAAACTTACACAATAGGGTCTTTAAGAATACTACTTACCTCAAAAGATTATAGAGATATTATGAGTCCGACCATGCATTTGAGTCAGAGGGCCTATATAAATATTGATTACAGGCGAGAGATGAAAATTCCCTGGGCCTCTTCTGTTTATTTGTCGTTTGCATTAGACAGGTATACTACTCCTGAAAAATGCTTTGATTATTATGTAAATAACTATGAGTTCCTGTATAACCAGAAAGGAATAGATAATGCCAGTAGCTGGTACTATAAAAAAACAACCGGGAGTCTAACTGACACGGAGATTATTGGTTTAATTATTTTGATGGAGAATCCGGTTTTATATGATCCGATAAGGTCGCCTGAGAGATATGAAAGAAGAGTTAACGAGCTCATGAACCGAAGGTGATGCCGTGGTATATCTTCAATCATGGTCTTGCCATCAGGACTAAAAACTACCTTGACATGAAGTTAACCATAAGGAATATCAATGAGGCCTTAAGTTGTATATTTGAAGTTAACGTGACCAGAACAGCCAATATGACAAATACAGATTCGCTTTATGAATACAGAGGAGGAATTGAAAGAAATAGAACAAAGGTGTAATGCTGCTCAGCAAGCTCCATGGAAGGCATGTATTGAAGGCAGGGATCATGAGTGTGGTTCGGATTTTATTATGACAGGTGAAGGAACAAGCCGGGGAAATGATATTGAGATGTTAGGAGCCACTGAAGAGGATTGTGATTTCGTCGCAAATGCCAGACACGATATTCCACAATTAATTATGGAGATCAGGATGCTGAAAAGAAGTGCTGATGTCAAAAAATAAGCAAGAAATAATGTCAGTGTTAGTTCAAGCAGATCAGCATATCCGCATGTCTGTGCCTGTTTACAAGGTTTCGCCTCGAAATATCCTTCAGATAATAGTTTAAACCATCAGCACCATTGGTTATGAGAATACTGTTTATAATCGCTTTCCTGGTTGCCTCCTTTTTAACACTTCAGGGGCAGGATACAGTTTTATTTAAGTCATGGGTTGACAATCAGGGAGACATCTTCCAGATTAATGATAAACAGATAATAGTAGACGGACCTCATTGTTTTACTGGCACCTATCAATATAAAGTGTTGAATGACACCCTTATAATGCGGACATTATCATACTGGGATGATCCCAGGAATAAAGGCCTGATTTTTAAAATAAGTAAACTTACAGGCGATTCCTTAATGCTTAAGCCTCTAAACAATAACGCCCATACACTTTTTAATACCAAGTCGCTGATTACATTAGTTGATCTTCGTATTGTTAAAGATGATTCCTTTGTCTTTGAAAAACTCTACTTCTCGTCATCTACCTGTTGGGGCAAATGCCCGGCATTGACAATAGTTATTGAATCAAACCGTAGAATAAAGTTCATCAGTGAAAAGTACACCGGAGTATTAAAAGGGAGCTACAAAGGATCTCTCACAAAAAAGGAGTATGCCAGATTAATTGAAATACTAAAGAGATATCCGGTTGATAGTTTTCCTTCAAATTATACTCCTTGGATGGATGGACAAACACATCATCTTATTATATGGCATAATGGAGTCAGGAAAGAGATTCATGGTAGTATTGATTCTCAACTCACCCAGGATCTGATAGCATTTCTAATTACATGTCACAGGAATGCCATTCTATGGCCATCATTTAAAAAGTTAAGCCAGCTAAGCTCGCCTCCGGCTAAAGCCGGGAATTAGGTTCGCACCGGCCGTGGACAGCCTTCGCACGTCGCCTTCTGTGGAAATCTTTGTTGATTCGTTGATTCGATCCTCCTGAACTCCTGAGCCACTAAAGTCTTCCTCCTCACGCCACATGCCACATGCCTCATCCCTCATGTCTCATATCTCATATCTCACGTCTCACCCCCCACTTTCTCCTTTCTCCTTTCTCCTTTTCCCCTCAAACCTCACATCTCACCTCTCACGTCTCACATCTCACCCCTCCCTTTTATTCCCGTTTCACGGGACTTCGAAACTCCGTTTCTCAGCTTTTGTCTTTACCCTCATCCCTCATCCCTCAAGTCTCAAGTCTCAAGTCTCACCTCTCACCTCTCATCTCAAGCATAACCTTAAACTTAAAACTTTTGTTACCTTAGCCACCCTGATAAATTGCTATATCTGAAAAAGGCAACCTATGCCCCGATGCAATGAGAACAGACTATCACATATTACCATTATGAATACAATAGAGGAAAAAGTATTAAATACGCCATTCATTGATACACATGAACATCTGATCGATGAGTCTGAACGACTGAGTTGTATAGAACCTGTTATTCAGTGTGATGATTGGACGTTGTTGCTGAACCTGTATTTCAGGTTTGACCTTGCCTCATCAGGGATGTCGCAGGAGCAGAGTAATAGATTCTTTTCCAAAACAACCGATCCGATTGAAAAATGGGATATTATTAAAAGTCACTGGCCATATATAAAAAATACAGCATCAGGATTTGTATTCCGGAATACAGTTAAAACTTTATATAACATTGAGAATATCTCAGACAGTAGCATTAAGGAGCTTCAGACCTGTTATGAAAGCACACGGCAAAAGGGCTTCTACAGACACATAATACAGGATATTGCAAATATTAAACACTGTCATGTTCATTCTCCTATCCGTGCATTCCGTAAGAGTGAGTCCCCCGATTTATTGTTTCAGGATATTGCTCTGGACGGATTGATAACGGTTTCAAATATCCCTTTTTATGTGCCTGAACATTTTAAAATAAACTCCCTGTCTGACTGGCACCTGATGATTGACTGGTGGTTCAGTGAGTATGGACAGATAGCCAAAGGTGTCAAGATCGGACTGGCATATTTCCGAAGACTTGACTTTGAGAAAGCTGAGGCAAAGAGTGTTGAGGCAGTTTTCCTGAGGAAAATCAATTCACAACCTGTTGAGTGGAGTGATGAGAAGCTTCTTCAGGACCATCTGTTCTGGTATTGTATAGATAAGGCTACTGAATATGGGTTGCCGGTAAAAATGCATACCGGTCAATATGCTATGAATAACATTATGGATATGCACCGTATAAAAAACAATCCTTCAGATTGTGCATTGTTATGTAAGAAAGCACCCGATACCAGGTTTATCTTCTTCCATCTGTCATATCCTTATTATGAGGAGATGTTGTCATTGGCAAAGCACTTTTCGAATGCATATATTGACATGTGCTGGTCGTGGTCGTTAAATCCGCTGGCAGCAAAGGATTTTCTGAAGAAGTTTATCCTGACAGTGCCAAACAATAAGGTCTTTACATTTGGTGGCGATGATGTGATAGTGGAGAATGTGGCAGGTCATGCCACTCTTGCCCGCAAAGGAATTGCACAGGCCATCAATGAGCTGGTAACGGACAAATGGATAACACTGAACGAAGCCTTGGAATTGGTTGAAGACATAATGTACAGGAATGCTGAAAAGGTATTTAAATAGTCAGCCTTCGCACACCGCCTTCTTTGAAATAAATGTTGATTCGTTGATTTGTTTATTTGTTGAGTCGATCCTCCTGAACTCCTGAACCACTAAAGTCTTCCTCCTCACGCCACATGCCACATGCCTCATCCCTCATGTCTCATATCTCATATCTCACGTCTCACCCCCCACTTTCTCCTTTCTCCTTTCTCCTTTACCCCTCACTCCTCATGTCTCAAATCT
>QKCK01000260.1 GCA_003245695.1 Bacteroidota bacterium
CACTAAGCATATCAGCAGGTATTCCTTTTCCTGTATCTTTAACAGTAAATAATATCTTATTATTGAAGAGATTATATCCAAACCTGATCTTTCCATGACTTGTAAACTTAATAGCATTGCTTAAAAGGTTTGAGATGATCTGCTCAAGTTTAAGAGAGTCGGTAAAGAGTTCAGGTTCATTTTCCGTTTTCTCAAGAATAAGTTCAATTCCCTTCTTACGGGCTTGTGGCTTAAAAAAGTTAAATAACTTGTCCAGTAATCTGCTGACGTTTACTGTTTCATGAATAAACTTAAGCTGGCCTGATTCTATCCATGAGATATCAATCAGCTCTGATATAAGTCGCAGCATTCTCTGCCCACTCTCTTCTATCACTTCAATATATTCATCCTTCGAATCCTTTGTAATGTCGCCTGATTTCAGAAGCTCAGCAAAACCCAGTATTCCGTTCATCGGCGTTCGTATTTCGTGACTCAGATTAGCTAGAAAGGCAGTTTTTAGTCTGTCGCACTTCTCTGCGTACTCTTTTGCCTGAAACAACTCCCTGTTTTGTGCCTCATACTCCTCATTAAGTGCCAGATACTCTTCGTTCTTTTCGTTTAATTGCATTATCTTGACTTCAAGCGTCTCTGTCATATTCTTCAGGCTACTGCTCATAGTATTGAATGCATCTGACAGCTTTCCGATCTCATCATGAGATCTCGATTGTACCTTATGATCAAAGTCACCCCTCGATATTCTTTCAGCTGATTCAACAAGGTCATTAAGCGGACTGGTCACAAGATGGCTGATATAGAATGATATCATAACACCAGCCATAACAAATAGTAAAAGCAATACGATACTTCCTATCAGATTATAAATGATTAATCCCATAAGTCGCTCTCGCGATACACCAATCCTAACAGTCCCCAGCTTGCCGTCAACAATAGGGTACGAAAAATCATAAACAGTAGAATTTTCAAATTCAAGCAGTTCAGTATTATCAACCGGTTCAGTGTTCACAGAAAGGAGGCCTGAGGGAAATCCATTGGCGAATGTATGAACCACAACTTTTTTGTCAGCATCAAGTACAAAACAATATATAAAATCACTGTTGCTCTGCTTGATTCTGTTTACCATCCGGTTTAACTCTACACGGTCATCAAGGTAAAGCAACCTTGCTATATTAGGTTCAACATTTTTCAGTATCGAAGAGCATGTATTTTTATAATTTTCGACCTCAGTCTTATGCTCCTTTGAAAGAAAAAGAATACCACTGGCGGCACCAAAGCAGAGAATAAGTCCAATGAAATAGAATGAGATCTTATATTTTAACTTCCTGAATTTCACTCTTATCGTTATTTTGAATACTCCCTTTTAATCCAATCATTCATCACCCTTATAGACCGGTAACAATCATCATTAACCTCCACAAACCTGTCTATAAATATCATACTCAGGATTGCTTTTCCTTCAGGATCATACTCCATTCCAAGCAGGATAGATTTCAGCTTCTCTTTTATCGCCGGATCACAATCGGGGTATGTAACAAAAGGAGGATTGCAATAAGGCCCAAGTTTTGCTATCACTCTTGTTCGTGAGGTATATTCCGGGTCAGTCCTTGACATGTACTCCCATATCAGGTTATCTACTGCAGCACCATCTGCAAAACCTTCAGCCACAGCCTCAATTGACTTATCATGACTACCGGTATAGCTATATTCGGAGAAAAATGACTCGGGAGACACATGCCTCAGTGCCAGCTCATATGTGGGTGCAAGTTTGCCAGTATTTGATTCCGGATCAGTAAATGCAAATTTCTTTCCTTGGAGTTCATCCATGGTTTCAAAACCAGAGGTGTCATTAACAATGATATAGGAATAGTATGAAGAACTACCATACAATGAAGGTACGGCAATGATCTCCATTCCCCATTCATCATGAGCAGTGACATATGGGCCTGAGCAGACAAAGGCGCCAATCACCTTTCTGTTCCTAACCATCTCATTCATTGACGCATAGTCCCTGGTGAAGAGCATTCTGGCAGGCACATCCATCTTTTCACCTATATATTTTACCAGCTTTTCGTATGCAGGCAACGCATACTCCGGAGATAACATCGCCGCCACACCAATAACCAGTTGTCTCTCCTGCAATGTATCAGTTTCCTGTATCTCCTTTGTCTCATGTAGATAGATCCTCGTCTTTTTCTCCCGCATACATGAGCAACAGAGAGAAACAGACAGGAGACATAAAATAAGTGCAGGGTTCAATCTTTTAAGCCCTGCCACATACCTGTCAGTCACAAAATTACAGACAGAAGGAGAAGATGAGATGATCTTTTCCTTTGTATCACACATAATATACCTCCTCTTTTTCCCATCACAGAATACAGAACTATATCGTCTTATAAAGCCTCAAACAGTCCCCGGGCATCTAAACCGGGATAAGAATAAATCAGAGTTAAATCTAATTATGCAGTCATTCAAAGTCTAATATAAAAACAATTTTTGACGTAACAGCTATCTGCAGTGAAATTTATGAGGTCAGGCTGAAGATGGGGTGTTAAACCTTAAGATGAAAGTCGAAGGTTGAAAGCTGAGGAACGGAGTGACGAAGTCCCGCGGAGCGGGATCTGAAAGTCGAAAGCAGAAGCTTTATACATTATAGAGCTTCAATGATATGGAGTATACAGATCAGAAAAATCAGTTTGTTTCACAGGCAAGAAGTGCAATTTCTTTCCTGTACCTTGCTTCGATCGATTGCATTGAAGCCTGTGCCTCAAATTCAATAATCTTCTGCTGGTGCTCATAATAAGACTCTATCATATCAGAGGCAACGTTATATTTATCTTCAAGCTCAGTAGCCATATTCTCATACTCCATATTAAGCTTTTCGAGTTCCAATTCAAAGTGCTGCTGTCTGATCGTCCGGTTAATAATCCCCCGCTGAGCTTTTGAAATAATCCTGTCAGACTTTACACTCCACTCTCTCTCCAGAGACCTTAACTCTGACTGCCCACAAAACCGGAGAACTGAAAGAGAATCCTGTCCCTCAAACATTAAAACTGCAAGTTTCTGTTCTGCAATGAGCTTCACCGAATCCATCTCACTCTGAGCCTTAATACGGAGTCTTTCCAGCTTTACTTCGGGTGAATCTGCTTTCAGACAAAACTGTCCAAATGAACTAATGAATAAGAATGCAAAGAGAACAGAAAATAACAATCTGACTTTCATAACCTGAGATTTTAAAATATTCTTCCGGATAAAATGCAAACACTAAAGCAAGATAGAAATATTTTTTCCACCAGCAAAATGAAGTATTTAATTTTTTCACTGACAATGGCAGACATTATTACAATGAGTAAAAGCAGTCAGATATCACTTCACGACTATACTCTCAAGTCCGGCAAGATAATCATCAGCAACGGTTGCTCCCAACCCCGGGCTGTCAGGAAGGAGTATCTCACCCCCATTGTTATAGATGATTCCGCCTGAGACCGGGTTTTCAACAAACATCAGCGGTGAGTCAAAGTCAGAGAAGAGAATACTGTCGCTCACCATTGACAGATGTGCTGACGCAGTGAAACCAAGCCGTGACTCCAGGAAACCGCCCACCTGCATCTTTATGCCAGCCTTCTCTGCCAGTTTTACTATCTTAAGTGCCTTATATATACCAGCCGATTTGCCTAGTTTAATATTAAACATAGGGCATGCTGACAGACCTATTAATCTATCAGCATCATGATGATCACAACATGACTCGTCAGCCATCACGGGGACAGGGCTTTTTCTGCTTAGCTCAGGCAGATAGATATAATCCCAGCGAGCAATAGGCTCCTCACAAAACTGAATGTTAAATTTTTCGAGGGCGAGGAGAGTAGCCAATGCTTCATCCCTGGTCCAACCCTGATTGGCATCAATACGGAGTGGAATAGAGATCCCTATTGCTTCACGAATAGCGTTTATCCTTTCCACATCCCTGGAACCTGTCTTTCCAAGCTTGACTTTAATCGTCCTGAAACCATTATCCTTTATACGCATTGCATCTGCAGCCATCTTCACCGGTTCTCCTATGCTTACAGTATAATCAGTCTCAAGCTGTTTACCTTCCCTTCCTCCCAGAAAAGCATAGAGAGGCAGACCGGCATACTGCGAAGCAATGTCATATAACGCAATATCAAATGCACTCTTAATACTCGAGTTCCCAAAAATGACACCATCCATTAACTGCGTACATCTTTCCATATCAACAGGATCACTACCAATAAGAGCTTTGGCAAGATAACTGCCAACAATAAAGGCAGTATCAATACTCTCTCCGTTTATTGTCATGAAGGGGCTGCACTCTCCGAAACCTGTAATACCATTGTCAGTCCGTATTACAACAATAACATTTTCAGCATATTCAAGTGGACCAAGGGAGATGACGAATGGCTCTTTCAGCTTAACTGGCGACTTATAAACCTCAACCTGTAATATTTTAATCTTTCCGGTCATATATATTATCAATATGATGTTAAAACAGATGCAATCTTAATAATAATTAATGAAACTTATTTTATCTGTGAGAAGAAAAGGCTTTGGTGTAAGTCGAAAGCTGAGGAGCGAAGTGACGAAGTCCCGCGGAGCGGGATCTGAAAGTCGAAAGTTAAAGTCGAATCTCGAATGTAAAGATTGACTTTATAAACTTTCTACTTTATAAACTTTATGACTTAGTTCTTTCTGATAAAGTCAGCTATTCCCCGGGCATCAAAGCTGCAGTTCAGCCATTCATTGTCAATCTCTGCACCACTCTTCCGGTACATCTGAATAGCATTCTCATTCCATTTAAGAACCTGCCATCGGATCCTTTTGCAATTCTCCCTCCCGGCAACTTCAAATACGCGCTTCAGCAAAGCACTCCCCACCCTGTTTTTCCTGAATGAGCTCTTTACATAAATATCGTCAAGATATAACGACTTACCTACCCAGGTGAAATAAGCAAAGAAGTATATAGCCATTCCTATAATCTCCTTATCATCTGTCTCGGCAACAAAGCAACCGAAGAGATCTTTTTCATTTACCATCTGATCAAGGGTGTTAGTAACCTTTTCCGGTGCCTTCTCAAATTCGGCAAGCTCGTTTATCAGGCTCAGAATTGCCGGAAAGTCATTTTCAGTGGCCTCTCTTATTATATATCTCATTTTAAAACCTTTTCTGAGTAGAACCTTTTTTTCAGATATCCAAAAATAAGATAATCAGTCACAGTTAAATTACTTTCAGGTATATAAATCAAAAAAATCACTTAACAGATTTATTTATTCTAATGCCTTCTCAAGTAAAAAGAATATGCTATCAATCAGAAACAAGTATGCGGAATTAGT
>QKCK01000300.1 GCA_003245695.1 Bacteroidota bacterium
CCGCACATGTATCTCTTTACTTGTCCCATTAACAGCATAGTAGGCATTGAGGATATTATCTCTGGATGCAAGCTCTATGGGGAGAATGGTGTTAATATGTTTTCCAAGTACATCTTCTCTCTGCATGCCCCATATCTCTTCTGCAGCATGATTGAAGTACTCAATGTTACCATTCTGGTTAAAGCTTATCACCCCGTCAACACATCCCTCCAGTACAGCAATGTTCTTTGCTTTTTCCGATTCTATATCCTGAATCTTTTTTATCAGTCCCTTACTTGCTTCGTTAAGTCTCTCACTTAGGTTTTGTTTTATATCTTCAAGTTCAGATGTATATGCCTTTAGTTTCTCCCCCTGGAGTCTCAGTTCTTCAGCCTGCCTCTGTAGTTCGAGTTCTGCTTTTTTCTTTTCAGTAATATCCTGTGCCAACTCAATCACCTTGTATGGTTTCCCATGTTTGTCAAGGGCAGGAGTATAAGATGCATTGAGCCAAATATCCCTGCCGTCTTTAGTGATCCGTTTGTAATCACCCCTTTGCAGTGTACCCTGGGCAAGCTCCAGCCAGAATTTATTATAGAGCTCAATAGGTTCATTTGCCTTGTCAGCAAAGATCCTGTCAGTTTTATTCTCTATTTCGTCAAGAGTATAATTCAACATGTTCAGGTACTTGTCGTTGGCATCAATAATCCTTCCCTCCATGTTAAATTCAACAGTGGCAAGTGTATTATTTATTGCTGTGAAAATACCAATACGCTCAACTTCTCTCTGCTGCATCTCCTCCTGTGTAGCATTCATCTCTTCAAGATTCTGTCTCATCTCCTCCTCCTGCGTGCGCAGCTCTTCAGTCAGCTTCTGGGAGTCTCTTAACAGCTTCTGCGTCTGTTTGTTTATGTTTGCCCTGGAGATGGTAGATGCAAGTATCTCAGCAACTTTCTCAACGAACTCCACTTCGAAGTTCTCATACACCCTGAAAGAGGCAAACTCCAAAATACCGAACAGCTCATCGTTATAGAGAAGTGGTACAATCATAATACTTCTTGGGTTTGAATCGCCAAGGCCAGAGGTAATATTTACATAGTTATCGGGTACATCAGTGATGTAAATTGTCCCTTTCTCAATTGCTGCCTGTCCAACCAGGCCTTCTCCCATCTCAATGGTTTTAGTCTGGTACTTCTTCCTCTCCCAGGCATATGCAGAGACCATTTCGAGAAAAACATGGTCTTTTCTTTCATCATTCAGCAGGAATATTGCACCCTGATTGGCATTTATGTAAGCCACGAGGCTTGAAAGCAGTTTGTCACTTACAATCTTCAGATCATCGGTATTCTCCCTCAGAATGGCACCGAATTTGGCAATACCCTCAGTTGACCATTTTCTCCGTGCATCTTCCGAGGCCAGGCGGTGAAGTTTATCACGCATGCCTGTGATAGAATAACCCAGCTTGTCTTTCTCACTGAGTATGGTATAGTCTATATTATAGTTTCCGTCACCTATCTTCTCAACGAATTCTGAAAGACTTGTCTGGTTCCGGATGATACTGTCTATTGATTGTGCAATGATGCCTAACTCATCATTGTTTTTTAGATTTGCAGTTGAGGATAGATCTCCCAATGATGCCTGTCTCGAGACTTCCTCTATCTTTTTCAGAGGATGTTCAATATGGATAACATAAAACCGTCGTATCAGCCATACTGAGACGGCCCATATGGCGAGAACAATTATAATTGATGTAATCTGCTGAAAGATTATAGTGGGGGATAGGTTTGATAATACAAATGCTATACCTGATACTATCATCAGGATAAACAGAAGTATCATCAGGTTTACTTTTGAGCTTAATGTGTTAAATTTCATTTTGATCAGATTCTTATCAATGTTCAAATTGCATAATTACCTATTGCTTCAAAAAGGGCAAAACAGTAGCTTACAGGAAGAACACTTCCAGATAAATTAACAGGGGAAATACAGGCGTCAGAAAGAGAATTACTGACAGCCAGAGTGGGTTTTATATCAGACGTTTTCAACAAGTCTTGATCGGATCTGTCGAACCAGTTCACCAATCTGGTTTACTTGCGCCTCTGTAATATTAACTGTTGAAGTACTTTTATCAACTATTACCAGGCGGCCATCTATCTCAACAGACTCAGGCTCATGATAATCATATGATATTGTAATTCCATCATAAAGATTTTTGAGGCTTTTGAAATCGTCAACCAGTTTCTGGAAATACTCATCATTTTTATATGCTGAGAGCCCGAGAATGAGCTGATCAACAATTATTTTCTGGTAACCAATCCATTCCATTATCTCCTTGTTGTTGTTTTCCCTGAACACCTGAGTTGCGATGTAAAGGCCTTCAGTCCAGGTACCGGTAACCATAAGGATGCTGAGATTACTCCTTTTCTGGCTGCGGAGGAAGGCATCCATCTTGTTGAAATTAATTGTGGAGAGGTAGATCAGAGAGTCCATCTTCTCACTGTTGGATGCCATGCGTTTAATAGTTGAGAAGTCAAAGAACTGACCTATGTTGATATCATCAGCAACACCCTTGATGGTAGTCAGATAGTTAACAGTCAGATATGCTTTCTCATAGATGTTAATATATCCGAGGTCACCACCATATACACCAATGCTCAGGGCTTTTGCCTGATCAGTGGTATAAAGTTTTGCATTACCCTGGTCGTTAAGAATATCCTGGTTGAACTCAACACCAGACTGCTTAATTACCATAGCAATTTCAAGAGGTGAGGGTATTGACTCGATGATTGAATTCATTGATTCAGCAGAGATCTCAAGACTTCCCTCGCCTTCGTTCATAAGTGAGTTGACATCAATCTTTTCCTTCTTTCTGTTACCACCACAAGCTGTAAGTAAAAGGCAAAAGAGAATGAATAGGGCGTTTCTTAGTTTCATGAGGGTATCTTTTTCGGTTTTGATTAGTTAATTTCTAAAATACTATTCTTTGTTAAATCCCAGGATGCACATGCCGCATCCGCTTCTGGAACCTTCAAAAGTAGCACGAATATAATAAACTCCTGTCGCTTCGCAAGGATAAGTAAGGTCAGAATAGTATTTATTATTCTTTTCATCATACGTACTGGCAATAAGTTTATGCTCCCTGTCATAAAGAGTAACAACCATTCTTCCGCCATTTACATTCTGATCACACACAATTAGCATGTAGGTAGAGCCTTTACTGAATACATAAGAATACTCCGGAATAGCTTTCTTCCTGGAAGATGCATTAACGCTGAAAGACTTAATGTAGTTGAAGGTGCCCAGATTGGAAGCACACTTATCAAGAAAAATGTCTGTGTCACATTGCCCGAACAGTGATCCGGAATAAAACAATGTTGCCAGAACAATCAAAATTCTTAGTCCTCTTCTCTCTTTCATAGGTTAAAATTAAATAAAGCTTTCCGATAATATAAATACTTAAAATTCAGGTTTTTGCGTTAAACTAACAATGCTTCTTCACATCCTTTACATAACTCCTCTTTTTCTTAACTGTAACCGCCTGATTTTCGTCTCTTAAGATAATAAAAATTCCCCTATTAAATTATCTCACATCAAAGTTATTTTTTGATGGGGGTTATAATGCAAGAGGATTTACCCGATTAATGAAATTTACTACCTGTTTAAAATGCGTAAAAATACGTGACAGGGATGCGTAAAAATTCCCGGGGAATGCCAGAAAAGAGACAATTATTGGGGCATATTAAATATCAACAAGATTGTTTTTCAGAGCGTACATCACCAAGCTGACAGAGTTTCTTACCCCGGTTTTGCTTATCAGATTTGATTTATGACCTTCAACTGTCCTCAGACTCAGAGAGATCTTTTCAGATATCTCTGCATTAGATAACCCCTGACAGATCAGCTTCAGTATTTCAGACTCACGTGGTGTCAGTTTTATCTCCTGTTTGTGAGTTGTTGCTCTAAAGGTTTTAGCCTTATTCAGGTTGATGATAATATTTCTCAGAAGTTTCTGCGAAAAATAGTTTTCTCCACTTATAACAGTATTTATGGCATTGGCAAGTTCATCCTTACCCGATTCTTTAAGGATGTACCCTGATACACCTGCCTGTATCATCTTGTAATAATACTCCTCGTCGCAGAACATAGTAAGTGCAATGATCTTAAGACCAGGGTATTTCTCAAGTGCTTTTGTCGTTGCCTCAATGCCATCAATGCCGGGCATCGAAATGTCCATAAGTACGATATCCACTTCAAGCTTGTCAAGCAGTTCCAGGAACTCCCTGCCGTTTGAGGCTTCTCCTGCCACCTCGCAGCTATCCATCTGCGATATTACAAAGCTCAATCCTTCGCGAAAAAGTTTATGATCATCAACGATCAATATTTTATGGGTCTTTTCCAAGGGAGATAAAATTTGTACCAAAATAGTAAAAAAAATAATTCCAGCAATTACACAAATTCAGTCATAAATATATAAATAACTGGTTGCTATGGTTTTCTTATTTATTCAATTATCTCGGGGCTATTTCACAGTTAAGAATTAAGATGGTCTCCAACAGGTATTTGTATAAAGACATTGAACCCTCTATCAGGCTCACTGTCAAGCTCTATTTCGCCGCCCAGTGATTTTACCCTGTTTAGTATGTTTGACAACCCTCTTGACATCTGTTTATTCAGAGCAGTTTCTATTTTAAAACCTATGCCATTATCGGAGTAATTAAGAACTACATCCTGGTCTGATCTGTTAATATCTAAATAAATCTTGGTTGCTTTTGCATGTTTAATAGTATTGTTTATTAATTCTGCAACGATTCTGAAAAGCGATGATTCCATGTTTTCGTCATATCTCTCTGTAAGCCTGGTAGAAAATGATATGTTTACTGTATTTGTGTCATTTATTTTATTGACCAGGGAGTTTATTCCTGAAGTGAGTCCGAAGTTCCGGAGTATATGAGGACTTATATTATTAGCTATTTCCTTGATGCTCAATATTGCCTCATCAATAGCTTTCATTGATTTTGTGATTGCTATCTGACGGTTCCCGGGGTCTACGGCTGTTTCGAAAGATCTTATATAGAGCTTGGCAGTTGAGAGCAAAGGCCCAAGATCATCATGAAGATCCTGGGCAAACCTGCTCCTCTCTTTTTCTTCAGTAGAGATAATTGTCTGTAATATCTTTCTGTCAACCTCCTTCTGCCTGGTAATATCTTGTTTTATTGCAACATAGTTTACTATTCTCCCCTTCTCGTCTGTAACAGGGGAAATAATTGCATGCTCTATAAATATTTCTCCGCTTTTTTCTTGTTGATAA
>QKCK01000066.1 GCA_003245695.1 Bacteroidota bacterium
GCAGAGAGTGTTTTGGAAAAATTGCTTCAAATAAGAATTGCAGTTGTGAAAACAGGTAATGAATTCAGATAGACAGACGCTGTACCAGAGAGATGAAGGAGATCAAACCTGGCAGATGTTTAGTGCTTTTGATACAAATTCTTCAAGCGAATGAACACACTTTACTTCATGACTGATATTTGATCCTTTGCGATCGAGCAGATATGTCTCCATGCCGGCATTAGTGCCTCCCTGGTAATCAAAATAAAAAGAATCACCTGTATACAAACACTCCCTTATTGAAACCTGGGCCTGACGTGCGGCAATGAGAAAAATGTCCTTGTCAGGCTTGGAAATGCCAAAGTTTTCTGAAATAATCAGATAATCTATATAGTCTGTAAGGTTATTGTTTTTCAGTTTTATCAGCTGATCCTCAGAGGTGCCGTTGGTGATGATGCCTGTCTTTATATTATGATTTCTGATTCTTTCAAGAGAGGGTAAGGTATCAGAAAATGCTATACATGAGTTTGTGAAGTAATTGTGATATCCTGGATATATCTCCATTGCATCATTTTCGCTTATCTGATGACCATGATTCCCGAAAAAATTCAGTAACCTGAGGCTCCTCTGTCTCTCTATCGTCATCTTATTGGCAAAATAAAGATCGAGGTACTTATATGTTATGTCGAGCCACTCATTTGAAATTGCATCATTATCGTCAACAGTAATGGAGTAGTCGTTGCAGATTTTCAGTATAGCAGTTTTATGTGCAGACTCGCTGTCTGTAAGAGTATCGTCAAGATCAAAGAAGACAACCATATTATATTATTAGTAAAAATTAAAAAGTGCTCCTTTGTATCAGTCTGAAGTCACATCTTACTTTTTTCAATGACTTGTCATTGATCATACATGCTGCCAGGTTCCCCATCTGCTTAAAATCGGTAGAGAGAACCGAAAGGCCACCAAGTATGATTTCATTGACAGGAGATTCATTATATGATATAATTCCAATGTCTTTTCCAATGAGTAACCCTTCAGCTTTAGCATTTCGTGCAAGTTCAATCAGCTCATAATCATGCTGACTGTTAATTATAAGGAAAACTTCATGTTTTTTGATTGTGGTGGCACTTATGTTTTTATGCATTTCAAACCTGATGTTGTTCTCCAGGCAAAACCTGCTTATCCCTTTTTCCATCATTGAAGCATACATGCTGCCCGGCATGGAAATAACATTCAGCTTCTCATATTTCTTCAGTGTTTCCACACCCTGTGCAAGACCATCGTATGCATCCTGCTCGAAATCCTGATATACTGACCCAAAGTCTCCCGGGAGTGAGTCGATGTACCTGTCAAGGAGAATAAGCTTATGTGGAGGTATCTTTTTCAGGTTTTCAAGCACCCTTTTCTGAATGTCAGGCTTCAGTGGGAAGTGAGGTGTTATAAGATAATAATCAAAGTTATCAAGGTATTCATTGATGAAATGCTCAAAAGCATCAGCGTCCTGATTGTGAAGCCGTATTGTTATAACAGCATTCTCACCCATGGCATCTGAGAAAGTGCTGTAAAGCACCTGCTTGTAGTTACTTATCTTGTCAAACAGAACCAGAATCCTGATCTTTCTGTTTACTTCATTGGTAATATAAAACCCTTTCCTGTATAATGACCCAATGATTCCCTTATCTTTCAGACCGGAGTATGCTTTCATAACAGTCTCCTTTGAAATGTCAAGTTCTTCAGCAAGATCGTTCATTGATGGGATAAAATCTCCGTCACGGTAAATGCCAAGATCAACCAGATTCTGTACCTCCTGGATAAGTTGCTTATAAATCGGTATCTGTGAGTTTACGTCGATTTTAATCTTTGACTTCATAAAAAGTTAACATTAACGCAATAAAAATAATGAAAATAACCTTGTTTTTTTAAAAAAGTCATCATACATTTGGACCACACTACACAACACCTGAATAATACTTGAATGTGGTGTGGTGCAAAAATAACTATAAAAATAAACAAAACCTAAACCAAGACTTAATGAAAACCAATTGTGTGACAAAAGACTTCAGACATCCGGCACTGAAAGTGTGGGCTGTTATGATTCTGATTCTGTTTGGCAGTTTGTTCTGCACCGATCTGTTGGCACAGACTATTAATGTCTCAGGAGTGGTGAGTGCTTCATCAGGAGAAGCGCTGCCTGGCGCATACGTGATTGTTAAAGGAACAACCATTGGCATAATGACTGACAACGATGGGAAATACTCCCTTGCCAATGTGCCGTCAACAGGGACTCTTGTATTTTCCTTCCTGGGTATGAAAACCCTTGAGATAAATGTTGAAGGCAGAACAAATATTGATGCCACCCTCGAGGATGATGCTGTTTTCCTGAGTGAGGAAATTGTAGTTATCGGATATGGAACGATGAAAAAGAAGGATCTGACAGGTTCAGTATCTTCTGTGAAAGCAGAAAAAATAGCCGAAGTAACCGGAACAACAATTGCCCAGACATTACAGGGCCGCGCTGCCGGCGTTATTGTCCAGCAGAACTCAGGTGCTCCGGGAGCAACACTTCAGATTCGTATCAGGGGTAATAACTCAATCAGGGGCGACAATGAACCACTATGGGTTATTGACGGATTTCCTGTGTCAAATGCCAATATGATAAATACTGCTGATATCGAATCAATAGACATTCTTAAAGATGCTTCTGCCACAGCAATCTATGGCTCAAGAGGAGCAAACGGTGTTGTTATTGTTACTACAAAACGCGGTAAGGCAGGAAAGACTACTGTGACATATGACGGAAGCTTTGGCATACAGACATTGAGAAAAAAGTTCGATATGATGAATGCTGAAGAGTACATGACCCTGACAAACATCCAATACAATAATGACTTTGGGATCGATTACTTTACTCAGAATGATTTTGATAATCTGGAAGAAAGTGTTGATTGGCAGGATATGATTTACAGGAAAGCAAAAGTGCATGATCATGCTATTAATATTACCGGGGGTAATGATAAAACAAAATTCTCATTGGGAGGAAGTTATTTTGACCAGGAGGGTATTATTAAGAATTCGGAGTTTAAAAGAATTTCTGTCAGAAACAGTATTGACCACAACATAAGTAAGTATTTCAATGTCTCATTCAACGCTCTGTTAACACGAACCAGCTGCAATGACAAAGATGATGTAGGGGGTCAGCGAGGAGGCAACCTTCAGCAGGCATCATTTGCCGCTCCTCCAACAATTGGCCCATATAATGAAGATGGCACCTACAAGAGGTTCCCTGAGGAGTATACTTTTGTTGCCAGTGGGTTTGTCAATCCTCTTGCATATGTAAATGAAACCAATGATAAGTGGTTCAGAAACAGGGTTATGTCGAATATCGCCCTGAATATAAAACCAATTGACGGCCTGGTTATTATGTTCTCAGGCAACGTTCTTAACACCGACTACAGGAGAGACTATTATCAGACATCAAAGTATCCCAATTCACCAGGAAGAGCTTTGATAACAGCAACTCAGGTACTTGAGTTGTCATCAAGCAATACTATTACTTATAACAAGGCAATAAGGGATCACAGCTTTAGTATAATGGCAGGATCAACTTATGAGTATCTCAGAAACACTCCTTTTACAATGTCAGGTGAAGGTTATGTAAATGATATTCTTGAAACATATGACCTTGGTTCTGCTGCCGTGCCCGGAATCGCTTCATCATCATATGCTGACTGGAAGATACTTTCATTCCTCAGCAGATTCAATTACAACTATAAGGATAAGTACCTGGCAACATTCACTGTCAGGGCTGATGGCTCTTCAAGATTTTCTGAGGGTGACAAATGGGGGACATTCCCTTCAGCTGCTCTGGCCTGGCGTGTTTCAAAGGAGAGTTTCATGGAGGATATAGATTTCATTTCTAACTTTAAGTTAAGACTTGGCTATGGTGAAACAGGAAATCCCGGTGTGTCAGCTTATGGTACATTAAACATGCTTACAGGTGAATCAGGTGTGTGGGATAAAACAACTTATACCGGATATAACCCCGGAAGTGTTTATCCGGGTAAACTGAAATGGGAAACAACCACTCAGACAAATGCCGGGATTGACATAGGCTTCTTTGATGACAGGTTGAATCTGTCAGCTGATTATTATGTAAAGAATACAACCGACCTGCTTAGTATTGTTGATCTGGCCATGTCGTCAGGTTATACAAGCACGGTGCAGAATAATGGCAAGATTCGTAACAGGGGTTTTGAATTCCAGGTTGATGCAGTTGTGTGTGACAAGGCCTTTAAATGGAATCTTTCCGGAAATATTTCGTTTAACAGAAATGAAGTTGTTGAGTTGGCCGATGGGAAAGACATTTCTGGCACCTACTACTCATTAGCATGGATGGGTGATTATATAAACCTCATCAGAGAAGGAGAACCATTTGGTGTTTTCTATGGATACATGGAAGATGGATATGATGAAAATGGTAAAATAAAATACAAAGACCTTGATGGTATTGAAGGTATTACTGATGCTGACAAGACAGTGATAGGCAATCCTAATCCTGACTTCATCTACAGCATTGACTCAAAGATGACATATAAGAATTTTACTCTCAGTGTATTCTTTCAGGGAGTACAGGGTAATGATATTTACTGTTTGAGTATGGGCTCAACCAATTATGATTACGGCTGGGGTATGAACACATTCAGAGAGGTGCTTACAGATCACTGGACTCCTGAAAATACAGATGCCAAATACCCAATAATCTCCACAACTAACACTTACCAGGTTTCAGACAGGTTTGTTTACGACGGATCATACCTGCGACTGAAAAATATTGAGCTGTCTTACAGTGTGCCTTTAGAAAAGCTGGGGATTAACTGGTCGGAAAAATGCCAGGTATATGCAAGCGGTCAGAACCTTCTGACAATAACCAGCTATCCATGGTGGGATCCCGATGTGAATTCACGTGGATCAGGTACTTCAGTAAACCAGGGGATAGACCATTTTTCCTATCCGACATATAAGAGTGTGACCTTTGGTTTACGATTAGCTTTCTAATCAAAAAATTGAAAAAAATGAAAAAGATATTATTTCTACTGTTGATGTCTCTTATGCTGGTTTCCTGCGAAGATCTTTTAAAAGAGAATCCCAGGGAGATTGCTGCCGAGACTTTTTATTCCAATGCAGAAGAACTGGAATCAGCTATGGTAGCAGTCTATGGACAGCTTAACAGAG
>QKCK01000274.1 GCA_003245695.1 Bacteroidota bacterium
ACTCCATTTCTTCAGGGCGTTAATAATACTACTTATTATATTACATGGAATACCTATTGGAGTCAGGTTTATGATAATGTTATGACCCGCTCACAAGCTGTAATAAGCAGTGCAGATGCATATGACGATGATCTCTTTAGTGCCTGGGCAAGGCTGGTACGCATCTTTGGAATGGAGAGGCTCACTGCTTTTCATGGGCCCGTTATCTATTCGAATTATGGGTCAACAAAACTCCCTGTATATTATGATAGTGAGGAAGAGCTTTATGGCCTCTTCTTTGCTGAACTGGATACAATTCATGATATATTCACGAAAAATATTGATTTTACCTACTTTAAGAGTTATGACGCATGTTACGATGGTGACATGAGCAAGTGGATAAAAGTTATCAACTCATTACGGTTACGACTTGCCATAAGGATATCAAATGTTGACCCTCTTCTTGCAAAGACACAGGGAGAGAAGGCTATAAAAGGTACAGGAGGACTTATTACCTCAGTTACTGATAATATGTATATCTCTCTTTATGGTCATCCAATGCGTCTGGCAACTATCTGTTTCAACTGGTCTGATACAAGGATGGACGCTGCAATGGAATCATTCCTTGTGGGTCTTAAGGACCCCAGAATAGCAAAGATGTTTGCACCTGCAACCGACAATACTCTTTACCCTGATCATCCTGACTATCCATATAAGGGGATAAGAAGTGGTGCCTTGCTTGCAGACAAGGATGACAGAATTTCTTATTCAACAATCAATGAGTCTTTTAAGAGTGTTACCAGCAGAAGGTTTTTTACCGCAGCTGAAGTATACTTCTGTCTTGCTGAAGCCAGCCTCCGTGGTTGGTCTGGCGCCGGAGATGCTAAGGCAAATTATGAGAATGGCATAAAAGCCTCTTTCGAAGATTGGGGAGCCAGTGGCGTAGAAATTTATCTTGCTGACAACACAAGCACTCCTATAGACTATAATGACCCGATGGCTGACGGTGATATCAACGATTTCATTTCCCGTTCTACTGTAACGGTGGCCTGGAATAGTACAGATGACAACGAACTGAAACTTGAGAAGATCATCACTCAGAAATGGATCGACAGCTTTACAAACTGTCTTGAGGCCTGGGTTGACCACAGGAGAACAGGCTACCCGAAGCTTCCTTACAACTATAAAAATGACAGTAACAGTGAATGGGGTATAATAGCAGATGATGATTTCTTACGTAGAATGCCTTTCCCTGATGCTGATAAAACAATTAACCCTGATGGCGTTGCTGATGCAATTACCAGGCTGTCAAATGGAAAAGATGAGATAGGTACCCGCCTCTGGTGGGATACAGGAGGGCCTAACTTCTGATATTTTTTCTTTCTTTCATTTTTCTTCCTGTCAAAATCCACTTTGAACTGATTTCCCGGAATTGCTCACAACTGCACAATTAGTGCAGAAATGCAGAATTGATGTTTTTATTACTCTGATCTTCTGAGATTGCAGTCCTGAATATGTATAGTTATTTGTTATGATAAATTCTGATTTTTAATTACTTTCAACCACTTTTCATAAGTGGTACTAAATGAAACTTAGATCAACATTTTTTTTGACACTGTTGGGTTTCCTGTTCCTTTTACCACGAAATTGTCATGCTCAGACAACAACGGTTACCCTTGATATGGAAGGCAAGAGCGTTGAACAGGTAATGGATGAAATAGAGCGCCAGAGTGAGCTTTATTTTGTTTTCAATCAAAAGCAGATTGACGTAAACAGAATAGTTACCATTAAGGGCAGGGTAATGCCTCTTATCTCTGTTCTTGAGGAGATGTTCAGGGGGACAAACGTTAGTTATATAATACTTGATCGTAAAATTCTCCTTACTATTGATCCGCTTGATTCGAGGCTGGCTTCCGAACTATTATTATCGGAGATGCTTCAGAGGCAGATAACAGGGATAGTAACCGGGACTGACGGGTTGCCAATATCAGGTGTGAATGTATTGTTAAAGGGATCAACACTGGGAGTCTGCACCGATAGTGATGGTAAATATGGGATAAATGTACAATCGGCTGATGATACGCTTCTTTTCTCATTTATTGGCTATGTTCCCCAGACTGTGGGAGTGGAGACAAAGAGTGAAATAAATATTGTTCTGAGGGAAGATACAAAGCAGTTAAATGATGTTGTTGTTACAGCTCTGGGTATAAGACGTGATAAAAAGGCGCTTCCTTATTCATCACAACAGATACCTGAAAAAGAGATGGCCCGTGCTCATAACCTCAATTTTATAGGGATACTCAGCGGTAGGACGGCAGGGATAGATCTGCGCAGGAGTAATGCCGGAGCAGGTGGGTCAACAAAAATTATTCTCCGGGGAACAAAAAGTTTTTATGGATCCAGCCAGCCACTATTCGTCATTGACGGAGTACCTATGGCTAACTATCAGACCTCTGATGCATGTGGCTTCTGGGGGGGCATTGACAGTGGAGACGGGTTGTCAAACCTCAATCCGGATGACATTGAGGATCTGAGTATTCTTAAGGGCGCCAATGCTGCAGCTCTATATGGTAGCCAGGGCTCTAACGGTGTTATCCTTATCTCAACAAAGAAAGGAGAGAATGGAGCTGCAAGGATAGACTTGTCATCTAGTGTCAATTTTCATAGTGTTTCAATACTCCCTGACCTGCAGGATACTTATGGACAAACTGCAGATGGGGCACTTGATAGCTGGGGACTTAAGGGAAGTTATTCAAATCCCGTATCTGATTTCTTCCGGACAGGCGTTGACCTGATAAATACCATCTCAATACGGGGAGGTAATGAAAAAACTTCAGCATACATCTCATTCGCCAATGCAAATTCTCATGGCATTCTTCCAACAAATACCTTCAGGAAAAGCAATCTGACATTTACCCAGTCCTCAAAATTTTTTAAGGTACTTACCGCCTCATCAAATATAATGCTGATAGACCAGCAGATTAATAATAAGGTACTCAACGGATATTACTTTAATCCACTTACTGGTCTGTATCTCTTTCCAAGGGGCCTTGATTTCAATTATTACAAGGAGAATTATGAGATATTTGATCCGGATAGGAATATTATGACCCAGAACTGGCATAATATTCAGGACACTCAGCAAAATCCATACTGGATACTGTATAATAACGCTAATACAGAGTCTACAAAGCGATTACTAGGTACTCTTGACCTTGATTTCAGATTATCAAAATTGTTGTCTGTTCAGGCAAGAGGTAACTATGATTATACAACGCAGATATTTGAACAGAAAATTAAAGCAGGTACAGCCTCAACTTTATCGCACGAGAATGGAAGGTGGCTTTATAATAATCTCAACAGCACACAACAATACTTTGATGTTCTGATGCATTATAACCAGGATTTTAAAAATGCTTTTGATATACATGCTGTTCTGGGTGGAAGTTATCAGAAGAAGATTATAGGCGATGGGATAAAGATTGACAGTGACCAGAGTGGTCTGATAGTCCCTAATGAGTTTTACCTTAATAATTTAATTCTTGACTCTTTCAATGGTAAGATGAGTTCAGTGATGACCTCAAGGGATATAAAGGAGTCAGTGTTTGCAAATCTTTCGGTTGGCTATAAAAAGATGTTTTACCTTGATCTGGCAGGAAGGAATGAGTGGTCATCGACGCTTGCATATACAGGGCAGAATTCTTATTTCTATCCCTCTGTTGGATTTAGCGCTATAATAAATGATCTTCTCTCTTTTCCAAGGGAAATTAGTTTTTTCAAGCTCCGTACTTCATATTCCTATGTGGGTAAAGAGATACCAGCCTTCATGACCATACCTCTGAATATAGTAGATCCGGTTGATGGAGTTACCTTGAATACTGAGATGCCTTACCGTGATCTGAAACCTGAGATACAGAAGAGTCTTGAGTTAGGAGCTGAAATGAAGGTCTTTGAAAACAGAATTGCATTTGAGGCAACTTTTTACAGGATAGATAACCTTAATGAGTTTCTCCGTCTCTCAGCACCTGCAGGATCAGGTTATACGACATACTTTGTAAATGTCGGCCACATTCAGAATAAAGGAGTGGAGGTTATTTTCAATACTGTGCCGGTGGCCCGAAGCAGGGTTGAATGGAGAAGCGGGGTAAATTTTTCACGAAACAGGAACAGGATCATAAAGCTTGACCCTTCATTGAAGGGCAGATTTAATCCGGATGGAGGGGGTGAGGGTTTTGATATGTTTATTGCTGAAGGAGGTTCAATAGGTGATATTTATGTTAATGCCTTCAGACGTGATGAATTGACAGGAGAGATAATCTTTGATGATAGTAACCTGCCTACAAAAGCCGACCAGGAGAAATTAATAGGCAATGCAAATCCTGATTTCTCAGTTGGATGGAATAATACTCTGACATATATGAATTTTGAGCTGAGCTTTCTGATTGATGGTAAGTTTGGAGGTAAATTTGTTGATATGACAGAAGCATGGTGTGATCAGTATGGTGTGTCAGAAAAGAGCGCCAGGGCCCGTGATGCTGGTGGAGTTCAGGTTAATGGTGTTAAGAGCGATGGCACCCCGGTGAACACCATTGTGGATGCGCAAAGTTATTATACACGGATAGGAGGCAGGGCGAGCTTTGTGGAACCATATGTTTATGATGCAACAAACATACGCCTTCGTCATCTGTCACTTACATGTACCTTTAACAATATACCTCCCCGCTTTTTGATTAGGAAGATCTCCTGCTCGGTAGTGGGACAGAACCTGTTTTTTTTCTACAGGAAGGCACCGTTTGACCCTGATAATACTATCAGTACAGGGATAAATACCCAGTCAGTGGAGTCGTTTTCCCTGCCTCCAACCAGAAGTATTGGATTTAATGTCAATCTAACTTTTTAAATCGTCATTGCTATGATAAGATGTCCATTAGTATATATAGTTTTCATCACTCTTCTTACCTGCATTGGTTGTACCAATGGTTTTACGGAGTTCAATACAAATCCCTATAAGGTGTCTGATGAATCACTTGAGCAAAACTTCAACAATATCGGTGGTTTTTTCCGGCAGCTTCAGATGAACATTTATCTATATGATGGCATGCAGACTCAGGAGAACCTTACAGGTGATGCCTACGCCCAGTATCTGATACCAC
>QKCK01000079.1 GCA_003245695.1 Bacteroidota bacterium
GGAAGATTATAAAATAGAAGGCAGAATAGTTGCATGCATCGATTCGATCATAAGTCGAAAGTCGAAAGTCCAAAATGTGACTCGCGCCCGGCGAAGATACCTGATCGCCCGTTCCTCATGGCACAGTTCTTGCGCCGATCCAGTGACGCTAAAAATAAAACCAATGAGTTATCAACTGATAACAGATTAATCTATCAATATGAAGAAATTACTATTTGCTCTATTCCTTTTCACATCGATAACAGCAGCTAACGCGCAACAGCGTATCTCTTACAGAATTAATACCTATATGACACCTGAAGATAAACTATATGCTCTGTCGAAGGTATGGTCAGAGGCTAAGTATAATGAGGCATTTTTAGACAATATAGGTGAGAAAGCATGGGACAGCACATATCTGGCATTGATAAAGCCAGTTATGGAATCACAAAGTGATAACGAATGCTATCGTATATTAAGCCGTTACTGTGCAATGCTAAAAGATGGGCATTCATATGTCTATTACGAATACAATCCAACTGTAACAACCTTTTTCGACAAGTTTCAGATCATTGTCAAGCCGGTTGAAGGACGTGCTATGGTATCCCAGATAAGCAGCAGACAGAGCGATTGGATTCCTGTCGGCAGTGAGATTGTGGAGGTAAACGGTATGCCGACTGCTGAGTATATTGAAAAAAATGTTGCGCCTTACATAAGTTCATCAACCAAACATCATCGGCTTGATGAGTCAATAAGAAAACTTTTTACTTCGATGAGATATGACTCTTATGATATTACTTTTCTGACACCCAATGGAGAGGAGATTAAGACACATGCGATTCATGATTTCCCGCCCGAAATTAAAAATGATCCTTTGGTTCCAGCCGATAAGGAGTGGAAACTTGTAGAGCTTAAATGGTATAATGATGATATTGCTTATGTTGTTATCAATTCATTTAACGGTAAGCAGGCTGTTGATGACTTCGAGGATATTTTCCCCGAACTTCTCAAACGTGCGAAACGGCTTATAATAGATATCCGCCACAACCAGGGTGGAAACTCAGGTTATGCGGCGCAGATTCTGAGCAAGTTGACTCCTGATAATGACCTTGTTGGTGCAACCTGGTACACACGGGTACATAACCCGGCTCTTATGTCATGGGGACAGAATATCAGTCCGGCAGACACTGTCGGAAACGCTGAAGATAAAATGCGATATGAAATTGTTAATCATATATATTTTGAAAAAGGAGGAGAGACAAATTTCACTTTTAATGTCAATCGCGAGCGTCTCGTTATTCCAACGGTTATTCTGACAAGTCATCAGACTTTTTCGGCAGCCGAAGATTTTCTTGTATTCTGCGACAATCAGAAGCACATTACCCTTATTGGAGAAGAGACAGCTGGCAGTACAGGAAATCCTATCAACTGGAAACTACCTTACGGTGGTATATTGTCAATATGTTCAAAAAAAGATATATACCCTGATGGTCGTGAGTTTGTTGGCAGTGGGATAAAGCCGGATATAGAATCGCATCTTACCATAGAGGATTTTCGTAATGGCAGGGATACCGCACTCGAAGCAGCTCTCAGTTTTTTGAAAGACAAAACCAACTGATTGACGGAAAATAATCCGCCATCTGATGAATCTGAAGACTGTGGTACTACATCTTAAGAGGGTATCAGTGTATGCGGGGGTCTGATCTGAAAGTTGAAAGCTGAGGAACCAAGTCCCGCGGAGCGGGATTTGTAATCACCTGATGCCGCCTGAACGACTAAACGACTAAACCCATCAACAAATCAACAAATTATAACAAGCAAAGTAGCAGTGAATCACATATCATATAGTATCATAAATAAGGCCGGATGCCTTCTGATTACAATGTTTGTAATAGGGTGTACGGTTAACTGCAAGAGATCTTCGGTAGAAGGTGAAAACAGGATTGTTCAGGATTCAATATATTTCTCTTCAGCGGATATGTCAAATAACAACCTGGTTATTGGAGTGGTTAAGGATTACATAAACTATGTTGAAGATAGTAATAAGTATAAAGACAAGATAAATGGCGAATACAATCTGTTCTATCAGATGGTTATAAGAAGAAGAGATTATGTCAGAACCGAGATAAAGCTATCATGTGTAGAGGCAACATCATTTGCTTATAATCACTTCCCGGCATCAGGTTTTATGATTGTGTCAGACAGGGTTGTCTTATTATATACAGGCCTTGAAATGATAGATAAAGAAGGCAGTATTCAATTAATACAAAAGATAAGAACGTTACTCCCCGGTTACATTTCGGAGGAGCCCACAGAACTAATGATGCAAAGGGTTTTCCCGGCACGGTTAATTGAGATCGAAGGATCTGAAACAAAAGTCTCCCGTACTGACTTTGATGGTTTTAATCCTGATCAGTCCGAAGCCCCACTGCTTCCATTAGAAGAAATTGTACTTCCAGAAGAATGAATTGTTCAATCCATAGTCGAAAGTACGTAATCACCTGATCCCCAATGAACGACTAAACGACTAAACGCATCAACGCATCAACGTATCAACGCTCACATCTCACATCTCACATCTCAAGTCTCAAGTCTCAGATCTTCCTCCTCACTTTCTCCTTTCTCCATTCTCCTTTCTCCTTTTGTCTTCCCCTCATCCCTCAAGTCTCATATCTCAAAACTTTCACTACCTTAGCCGAACTGTCAGAGAATCGTTGAGGAGATTATAAAACATATAGCATTATATGTATTTATGCATTTTGTTGTGCTGTATAAGCATTGCAAAGTTTTGTGTAAAAGGATGTTAGTTACTATTAAGCAGAGAGTTTGTTAATATTTAATTAATATGAGGATAATAATTTTCTTTATTGTACTGGGGCTTTTTATTTCAGGTTGTAAGAAGAATCAGGAAATAATTATTAATGACAGTATCTATTATAAAGACATAGATCCTGATACACTGATAACAGCAACACTCAGATATGAACCTGATGCCTATCATTTTTGCAATGAAACACCTGTCCCCAGCAATGGGGTTGCCAAATACTTTCTGGACCTGAACAATGATGACGTTTATGATTTCGAGTTTGATGTCAAGAGATGGACATATATCGGGTATGGTTCTAGTTTTCAGCTTGAGCCTTGTCTGAGATTTGAAAACTTCAAGACGTCAGTCTTTTCATTAAATGAGAAAAACAAAGTATGTGTCAGAAGGGGGACAGGTTATGCAAAGGAATTTTTGGCTGATGATATTATCTCAAATGACTTAACCTGGATAGACTGCAACCTGGCTTTATATACTCATTCTGTTGAATATCACTATTACTCTTTCCCAAATCTTATGGAGTTTTATCTTGGTCTTCAGGTATACAAGGATAACAGGTATTACGTTGGCTGGGTTCTGATAAATGTATCAGAGGACAGACTTGTCATTAAAGAACACGGAATTAACCTGTCGGAGAACTTAAAAATAAAGGCTGGACAAAAAGAATAAATGTTTATTAATACTCAAAAACAGTTTGAGGTCAGTGGGATAGAGTCGAAAGTCCAAAGTCGAAAGCTGAGGAACGGAGTGACGAAGTCCCGCGGAGCGGGATATGAAAGTTGAAAGCCCGTAATCACCTGATACCCACTGAACGACTAAACGACTAAACGCATCAACGCTCACATCTCACATCTCAAGTCTCACATCTCCCTTTTGTCCCCGTTTCACGGGAGTTAGCTTCGCTGAGCTCATCCGCTACTGCGGATTCGGTTCGTCGCACTGCTCCTCAGCTTTTGTCTTTGTTCTTTCTTTGCTTCTCCAAAGAAAAAACGAAAGAAAGGAGACCACGAGGCATAACTTTGGTTTCGTCCTCCGCTCGCTACACATTGCCGGGCTTCGCTCTCCCGCCACGGACTCAATCAAAGTTCGCGCGCCTCGTGGACAGCCCGCACACGTCGCCTTCTGTGGTAACCGGAGGTTTTACTTGCTGATTCGTTCAACAGTGACCCCAGACGCTCAAGTACAAAGTCGAAAGTCCATAAAGTTCATAAAGTCAGCCAGGAACCATCCTTATCACTTTATCGCTTTACCACCATACCACCATACCACTTTTCCACCTTTCAAAACTTTCACTACCTTAGCCTTGCTGTCAGAGAATCAGAGAGGAGAAATTAATAAACATAACAAAAGATGTGTTTATTCAACAGAATTCTATTGTATAAACACCATAAAAGGAAACATATAAGAAAGTTTGTGTGCAAGCTTAAGAAACAAAGTGCAATGAAGAAACTTTTACCATTATTATTTTTTACTCTATCGGCATGCGGACAGAATAATTCTAAGATTTTATCCGAAAAGCATCCGATTCAGATTGATTCTGTGGAAACCGTTTATATAAAAAAGTCCTCGATTGATAATGATTCGATAAAGCTAAATGAAAGACAGATAAAAACGTTTATTGATAAATGGAATAGTTCAGTATCGGTACGACTTAATAAATATTTGCCTGATTATTGGATAGTTATTACAGAAAAGAATGGTGCGATTAGAAAATTCCGAACTAATAAAGACAAGATTAAAGAAACTAATGATTGGGCATTTTCTATTGACGACACATTGTTTATAGCATCTTTATGGCAATCAAATAATCCATTTCTACGACCTGAGCAATATGACCCGATTACATTTATTCAGGCGGTGTCAAGAATAGTAAAATCAGATAGTAAGAAATTTATTCCTTGTATGACTATGATTGACAAATTCCCAGCTGATTGGGTAAAAAGAGAACATATTGACACTTTAATGACAATGTTGGATTCAAAAGATTCTTGCGGCTGTTTTTTAAATCCACTTTCATCCTATATTCCAAATGGATTTGCAGAAAAAGGCGCATATGCAGCGATTTTTATAAAATCATATAAGGATAAACAACCAGTTTCGTTCGGATTATATGCATGCCCGGTAATTGATGAGAAATTAAATAAGGAACTGATTGATTGGTGGTCTAAAACAAATGGAGAATGAAAACCAGCACACAACAATAAATATAGGTCATTTGGCAGATAGTGCTAAATTTGAGCATGTTAACATTTAATAAAACATATAGCGGTTTGATACTTTGGAGCCTTGAAATGCCAAACGCCCCATATTATCACCGTTAC
>QKCK01000302.1 GCA_003245695.1 Bacteroidota bacterium
GACAAGACAGAGAACTATCATTTTGATGTAAAGATAAACGGCGAAGAGCTATACTTTGATTATAAACTCACAAAAGGCATCTGCAAAAGTCTTAATGCCTCACTGCTTATGAAAAAAATGGGTATCAAAGTATGAAAATATAATATAGCGGGAAAATACATGACATTTTAAAATACTCGAGAATATGAATAAGCTTTTGACAATAAATAACAGTACTGTGGGAGTGATTTTACCGGATGATTCTATCAACAAGGAGGAGTTTGACCTACAGTATGATCTGAATCCGGAGAGATGGGAAAAAGCCTTTGGCTTTTTAAAGAATACCGATCTGAAAAATATGGGTAAAGGCCGTTATGAGCTTGATGGATATGATCTCTTTGCCAGTATTGACGAATACACCACCAAAGATGAAAAAGATGCAAGGTATGAATCGCATTGTCTCTATGCCGACATTCAATATGTAATATCAGGTGAGGAGAGGATTGGCATTGTACCCCTTGAAAAAACAGTTGTTACAATCCCATATGATGGGGAAAAAGATATCTGTTTTCTTGATTCTGAGACAGACCTGCTTCATAAGGCAGATCCTTCACGATATTTTATCTTCTTTCCCAATGATGCACATAAACCATGCGTAAGGTCAGGCAATAACGCACCTGTCAGGAAGGTGATAATTAAGGTTAGGATAGGGTAGATACGTTGCATGCAACGTATCTACCCTATCATTCTCATTATCAGATCTACCTTTTCGTCTTCTGGCAGGAACCCGTCAATCCAGTTGATTTGTATACCCTTACGTTCCATTCCCCGGAACCATGTCATCTGACGTTTGGCAAAACGATGTATTTCTGTCTCAAGGTGTGAATACATCTCTTCATAAGAGAGAGAGCCAAGGAGGTATAAAGTGATGTATTTATACTCAAGTCCGTAGTATATAAGATTATCAGGATGTATCCCCGACTCTATCAACCCCTTAACCTCTTCTATCATACCGCTATTTAGTCTGTCATTGAGTCTCTGACTAATTCGCTGACGTCTTGTCTCGCGGTCAAACATTACACCTACAATCAATGGCTTTATTTCAGGCATAGAGATATCAGGCACCCCAGCCTTTTTGTAGTATTCTTCTATCTCTATAGCCCTTACAGCTCTTTTTACAGTGTCAACATCTGTCTTATTATGGAGGCTTTTATACTGAGATAATATCGCGGTCAGTTCTATCAGATCCTTCCCCTCAAGACGATGACGGAGCTCTTCATTGACAGGAACCTGTATCAGCCTGTAGCTGCTCACTATGCTATCAACATACATTCCTGAGCCGCCACACACCACCGGCAAGAGACCTCTCTCTTTCAACTCCTGATAGACCCTTAAAAAATCTCTCTGATACTCAAAAACATTATACCGGTATCCGGCATCTACAACATCAACAAGGTGATATGGGACCATCACTCCGTCAACAATGTAATCGTCTGTATCCTTGCCTGTTCCTATATCCATCCCCCTGTAAACCTGGCGGGAGTCAGCGCTTATCACTTCGCTTCCCATCCTTGAGGCTACTACAGCTGCCAGGCGTGTCTTCCCTGTGGCAGTGGGGCCTGTTATAACAAGAATATCATATTGTCTCTGAGTCATTGAATTTTAGATATAAAGAACCCAATATAATACAATTTTGCTTATTTTTGCCGTTCAATAAATAAAAGGGGGTCATGGACTTCAGGTTTTTATTCCAACGCATCAGATATATAATTCTCAACCCGGCTATAGCCTGGGAGGCAATCCAAAGAGAGAACAGACCAATAAAATATGTAAGAGGCAGCTTCTTCCTTCCTCTGATAATACTTGTTGGAATATCCTCTTTTCTGGGTTCTCTTATATTCATAAACACCACATTAGGAGCCATGTTCTCAGTCCTCACAGGCATCGGCTCATTCCTGATGCTTTATGGGGGTGTTTATGCCTCAGCGTTTATTGTATCAGAGATAACCAAAGCTCTTGATTTAGGTAAGGATTTTGTGGTAGCATTTAAGCTTGTCACCTATTCGCTGGCACCTATGTTCATTTGTCTGTCTGTGAGTAAGCTTTTTGAGTCTTTGATCTTTGTCAATCTCCTTAGTTTTTACGGATTATATATATTCTGGGTTGGAATGGAGAAGATGTTAGCTCCACCCGATCATAAGAAAATGCCGATGCTGATTGCAGTTACCATTACATTAGTGATCATTATAGGTCTGCTGCAGGTTGTCATCTCAAGGCTCACTGACACTTTATATTTTACCTTTTTTGCCTGACCTCCGTAATGAGGAAAGATACCAGTAATATTACCATTAAAAACCGCAAGGCTTCACACGACTATGAGTTCCTTGAGAAGTTCATAGCCGGCATAAGACTCACGGGGACGGAGATAAAGTCATTAAGGGCGGGCAAGGCCAACCTGACAGACTCTTTCTGCTCGTTTCGCGGGGGCGAGCTCTTTATCACCGGAATGCATATATCAGAATACTACTGGGGTAACATCTATAATCATGATCCTCTTGCTGAGAGGAAACTACTGCTGACAAAGAAAGAGCTGAGGAAGCTTGAGCGCAAGGTTAAGGAGACAGGACTGACAATTATTGTCATAAAAGTTTTTATCAACGACCGTGGGCTGGCCAAGGCAGAGATAGCTCTTGCGAAAGGCAAGAAAGAGTATGACAAGCGTGAGTCACTACGCATGAAAGACCATGGCAGGGAGATGGACCGTGCGCTTAAAAGTTAGGTGAGAGCAGATACCTCGAATAAAACTGGTCTATATATGCCACTGCCTCGCTGGCAGTATCAACAACACGGAACAGATGCATATCCTCCTCACTGATATTGTGTTCTTCTGCCAGCATCACCTCTGTGATCCAGTCAAGCAAGCCACCCCAGTATGACTCACCTACAAGCACAATAGGGAAACGACCTATCTTCTTTGTCTGAATAAGTGTTATTGCCTCAAACAGCTCATCAAAAGTGCCGAAGCCGCCTGGAAGCACAATAAAGCCCTGGGCATATTTCATAAACATAACCTTACGCACAAAGAAATGGTCAAATGTTATAAGTTTGTCACGGTCAATAAACGAATTGGGCTTTTGTTCAAAGGGAAGGTCAATGTTTATCCCTGCTGACTTGCCATTACCTCTTTTAGCTCCCTTATTGGCAGCTTCCATGATACCTGGTCCTCCGCCTGTTATTACCCCATAACCCTTTTGGACAAGTTCGAAGGCTATCTCTTCTGCAAGCTTATAATACTTATTGTTATAGTGTGTGCGTGCTGAGCCGAAAATGGCAACGCTGGGACCTATGCGTGACAGTTTTTCATAACCCTCCACTAGCTCTGAAATGATCTTGAAGACTCTCCATGAGTCTGTCGTATGAATCTCATTCCATGTTTTTGTCTCAAAAGCATCTTTAATCAGATCGGTTGACTCATCCATTGCCATAATCGTTAGGTTTTTATTTTGTTTTATCTTTTTTCAGCTCTTCAGCGAGAAAGATACCTGTAAAGTTATCTTTTTCTTTTGCCAGTTGTTCGGGTGTCCCTGAGAACATCACCTCTCCGCCGCCACGTCCTCCCTCGCGCCCCAGGTCTATGATAAAATCTGCTACTCTGATAACCTCCATATTATGTTCGATAACAATAACAGTGTTGCCTTTGTTAACCAGTTTATTGAGTACTTCCAGTAGTACTCTCACATCTTCAAAATGGAGACCTGTGGTAGGCTCATCAAGGATATACAGTGTTTTACCTGTGTCTCTGCGTGCCAGTTCAGCAGCCAGTTTCACCCTCTGTGATTCACCGCCCGACAATGTGGTTGAGGGCTGTCCAAGGCGTATATATCCCAGTCCCACATCCTGCAACGTCTTTATCTTATGATGTATGGAAGGGATACCGTTAAAAAAACCGACTGCATCGTTGATTGTCAGTTCGAGTACGTCATTTATTGACCTGCCCTTATACTTTACCTCAAGAGTCTCCCTGTTATATCTTTTACCACCGCAGTCAGGGCACATGACATATACATCAGGCAGGAAGTTCATCTCTATTGTCTTCAGACCTGCGCCCTCGCATCCCTCACAGCGGCCTCCGCGGGTATTGAAAGAGAAGCGCCCTGCATTGAACCCTCGTATCCTGGCATCAGGTGTCTGTGCAAAGAGATTGCGGATATCAGTGAACACCCCCGTGAAGGTTGCAGGGTTAGAGCGCGGTGTCCTGCCTATGGGTGCCTGATCTACCTCAATAACCTTATCGATGTTTTCAATGCCCTCTATCACATCATATGGGAGGGGATGACGGGTAGCGTTATGCAGTTTCCGGGCCAGGGCAGGGTGAAGGGTATGATTTATCAGTGATGACTTGCCGCTGCCTGACACACCTGTCACACAAATAAAGGTCCCAAGAGGAAATTTAGCTGTGACACCTTTAAGATTGTTGCCTGTGGCTCCCTTAATAATGACAGAGGCACCATTACCTTTTCTTCTTTTCTCAGGAAGAGGAATGCTCTTTGTGCCATTGAGATACTGTGCAGTAAGAGTGTCTGAGCCAAGTATAACGGAGGGGGAGCCCTGGGCTACTATAAGCCCTCCGTGAACACCGGCACCAGGCCCTATATCTATCACATGATCAGCGCTGAGAATCATATCTTTATCATGCTCCACCACAATGACAGAGTTGCCTGCATCACGCAGATCACGTAATGCTTTTATCAGCCTCCTGTTATCACGTTGATGCAATCCTATACTGGGTTCATCAAGGATATACAACACATTAACCAGACGTGAACCTATCTGTGTCGCCAGCCTTATCCTCTGGCTCTCACCGCCTGACAGGGTTCTGGCTCCCCGGTTAAGGGCCAGATAATCAAGCCCGACATCAAGGAGAAATCCAAGGCGTGATCGTATCTCCTTTAATATCTCAGAGGCAATCCTCACCTGCTTCGATGACATATGGTTTTTGACATCATCAAGAAACACAGCCAACTCACCAAGATCCATAGCAGCAAGCTCACCTATGTTTTTGTCTGCTATCCTAAACCATAAGGATTCCTTCTTCAGTCTCATCCCCTGACATTCCGGGCAGACTATATACTGAATATAATG
>QKCK01000250.1 GCA_003245695.1 Bacteroidota bacterium
ATATTTTATTTTAACAATCATGAGAGATAGGTGATTTTTGAATAAACAAAACCTCTATGGAAGTGTGTAAAAATATTATACTGACAGAGAATCTTACATTCAGGATAGGAAAGACTACTATTCTGAATGATGTAAATATAACAGTCCCGGAGGGTATAATCTATGGATTCCTAGGGCCTAATGGAGCTGGCAAATCCACATTGATAAGGATACTATTAAACCTGTATAACAATACTGAGGGTAGAGTAATGCTCTTTGGCAAGGATGTAAGGAAGGAAAGGGTTGCCATACTGAAGAGAGTAGGAAGGTTTGTTGAGCATCCTTCATTGTACGGGCACCTCACAGGAAAAGAAAACGTCATAATTGCCCAACGATATTATGGTGTGCCTGAAGAAAACACCGATGAGGCTCTAGAGACAGTTGGCATGCGGGAAGATTGCCACAGACTTGTAAAGACCTATTCTCTGGGCATGAAACAACGTATAGCCATTGCACAGGCACTGGTACATAAACCGGAGTTACTTATTCTTGATGAGCCAACAAATGGTTTGGATCCCAGTGGTATCAGGGAAATCAGAGATCTCATGATAAGGCTGAACAGAGAAGAGGGTAAAACAGTGTTTATCTCAAGTCATTTGCTATCTGAGATAGAAAAACTATGCGACCATGTTGGTGTGATACATCATGGAAAGATACTGTACCAGGGAGCTCTTGAAAGCCTGTCGTCACATCAATCGCAGACCACAGAGATATGTGTAAATGATGTATCCCTGGCGCAGTCAGTACTTTTAAAACAGGGGATTAAATCAGAACACCACAACAATTCATCAATATCATTAATAACCAATAGCACTTGGCAGACAGCCTCTGTTAACAGGCTTCTGGTAGAAAACGGAATAGATGTATACAGAATTTCTCAGAACAGTCATAGTCTTGAAGAAGTCTTTATGGAGTTAACAACAGGTGTTTGAATAAAAAAATAAAACATGAAACAACTTATTTGTTGCATCAGAATAGAAATACTAAAATACAAAAGGACATATGCACTTGCACTTGCTGTCCTTGCACCAATGTCTATCTCAGCGCTATATACTGTAATCTTTTTTATTAAAGGAGCCACGATTATCAAAGCCGGAGATGATGGAGTATTATATATGTTTGCAAACAGTCTGATCTATGCCACAGGCGTTTTGTTTCCATTATATCTTATCCTTCTTGCAGTATTTATTCATCAGATAGAATACAAAAGTTCATCGCTTAAGGATCTTTTCTCCTTCCCGGCATCCAGGTTTAATACTTATCTGAGTAAATGGACGCTCACCTTTTTGCTCCTTCTGTTAAGTCTGTCACTTTACTTCCTCTTCAATGTTCTGGGAGCCTGGATAGTAAGTATGAAATTTCCGGACCTGTTTATGATTAAGGGAAAAGTAATATCTCACTTTGCCTTACAGATATTTTTTGTATTCATTGCCAGCCTGTTCATGACAGGCATCCATTTTCTTCTCTCACTAAGATGGAGTGAGGTAGTCGTTCCTTTTGGCATTGGGATCGCAGGATTTCTTTCAGCCATGATACTTGTCAATGGTTGGAGGTACGTGCATTTTCATCCCTATGCACTTGGTTACCTGACAATGATGGCAGAGAAAGAGAATATAAAGGTCAGTACTGGTATGATATCAGCATACAGCATTTCAGGATTCCTTCTCCTTTTTGTTGCCGGATATTTTCTCTGGGCAAGACGCAGGATCTCCTGATATAGATGTTATTTAATTTCTGAAATTGTTTCGTTTAGTTTGTTTTGACCAGAATGGGGAGGGGCACTCTTAGAAAAGAATGGAGAAATTCTCAGTTCATAATCAAGCTCCTCCCCATTTTTATGTAAAATTACCTCTGCCCAGATAACAGACTATCATCATAATGTATCAGGTAATATTGTAATGCAACACACTATGTATTTTCTCATAATACCAATGGCATTTAAAAATGATCACTCTGTTGCAAACGCTGCTTCTAATAATGTTTGAAAATCGCAGACCTGTTTAAATTTTTAATTAAAAGAATAACTTTATGGTCTAAAATTTGTTAAGTCAGATTTAGATTATGAGTACAAAGTATCTATTAGCATTTTTGTTAATTCTGAATTTCTCTCTTGTCAAAGGGCAGGATAATGATATTGTTCAGGACTCACTTACCAGACGCTTTATTGAAATAATCGACAAGTTTGACAAATCAACCATAATCAGTGACACTTCTGACTACAGGCGAGACTATCCTGCGGCACTGAACAAGAACCTTATGATTGCATCATACAATGGTTATTGCAGGGAAATTGCCCGACTATTTATAAAAGGAGCGGACGTTAATTATGTAGGAAGCTGGGGTGATTGGGATGATTGGGTTTTAGCTCCGATTCATCTCGCTGTTTCACAAAACCAGATTTATGCTGCTGAGGTATTGGCTCTGCTGGGAGCAGATCTGAATTTGAAGGATCAATATGGAAACACACCTTTGA
Organism: Bacteroidota bacterium; assembly: GCA_003245695.1. Lineage (GTDB taxonomy): Bacteria > Bacteroidota > Bacteroidia > Bacteroidales > VadinHA17 > SR-FBR-E99. The sequence continues at coordinate 2,513 of QKCK01000250.1, forward strand.
CATTTGCTATTGTGAATAACAATGTTGAGATGGCAGATATACTAATCAGTTATGGCGCTTCAGCTGATAGCGCAGATGGTTATGGGATATCACCCTTGCATAAATCAATACAGGAAGGCAACTTTTATATGACAGATCTGCTTCTTTATTACAATGCTGCAGTTGACATAAAGGATAGTGAAGGAAATACACCATTGGCACTTGCTGTCTGGTATCGTGATTTTGAGGTTGCAGACATATTATTGCAGGCAGGAGCTGATCCGGATCTGGCAGATAATAAGGGATTCACTCCGTTTATGATTGCAGCACAAAAGGGGGATACGTTGTTACTCTCATTGTTAAAGCAATATAATGCAAATATATACAGTGTTAATACATATGGTTATGATGCGTTGTGTCTTGCTGTAAAATACCGGCAGAATGATGTTGTAAATTATCTGTTGCGTAATGGCAACCGGTGGCTTGAAGAACGACCCGGAAAAATAAGTGTGTTGTCAATTGATTCAAACAGTATTACAGATAAGATAGATCTGCCTTCCCATTCGGGAAAGCAAAGCAGCTATAGTAAAATCATGTCTGTGCAACCATCGCTGACATTTGGCGGGACAGCTGCCAATCACCTGGCCCTGTTGTCAGGGGAGATCTCATTCCGCTCACCTGTAATGAAAGGAGGCGTTTTTACATCATTTTCCTTTAATCCTGTCGCCTCCAGGATATTGGTCGAAGCTCCTGATGCATTCTATCAATATAGAATGAAAATGAGAGTTATTGAGGCCGGCGTATACAAAGAGTTTTCAGGCTTCACAACCAATTCAAAGGGCTATTTTGTGCCTTATATATCATTGTCGGGTGGCTATAAAAGTTATACAAAATATTATGGTACAACCATTAAGCCTGAGGATAAATTCTGTTTTATCCCATCATTGGGCATTAGATATGACCATACAAGGTGGTCTCTGAATTCAGAGATAAGATATATGAAAACCCCCTTTTACCATGTTTTCCCAATCTGGATGGATATGAGTCTTTCATGGAGATTTTTCGCCACAAAAGCAGCATCCCCGGGTAAAAGGATAAATCTCTACAACTAAAACATGAAACTTAAGATAAAAGTATTGTTTTTCATCCTGTTGATCCTTGGTTCATGCGAAAAGGGATACATAACAGACTGTGATGAATGTAACAGTGAAAATATTGGTGATGTCAATCTGGAAATATGGGTATCAGAAAGTACATCTTATGCCGTTGAAGTGGTGAAAATATATGAGGGCCTCATTGAGGATGGCAATCTTTTGGCAGAGTTTCCTGCTTATGACAGTTACTCTGTGTTTCCTGCGATGTTATACAAGGATTATACCTTGTCTGTTGAATACAAAATCGAAGGGAAGAAGTATATTGTAATTGATTCAGTCAGGCCTAAGGTCAGATATGATAAGAATTCATGTGATGAAGCCTGTTATTATGTTTATGATAACATTGCAGACCTGCGTTTGAAGTATACAAAATAACCATTAGACTTTTGCCAGAAGTAGTATCTGACGCAGCTCATTTGGGGTCAGGTTATCTCTCACCTTTCCGGAATCAGCCACTGAAATTTTCCCTCTCTCCTCAGAAACAATTATCACCAGTGAATCTGCATGTTCAGTAAGGCCTATTGCAGCTCTGTGTCTCATGCCGTAGTGTGGCGGGAGGTTTGTCTGATCGGTAACAGGAAGAGGACAACGGGCAGCAAATATCCTGCCGTTCTCAATGAGCACAGCCCCATCATGAAGAGGTGACCCTTTATAAAAGATTGTCTTTAACAACTCAGAAGTAATTGCAGCATCAATAATCTCTCCTCCTTCAGTATAAATGTCAAGCAGACTGGTTCGTCCCACAACAATCAAAGCGCCTGTCTTACTGTGTGCCATTGCTTCAGAAGCTCTTACCAGCTCTTCCACAATCTGGTTTGTAGTCTTATCAACTGAATCAGACGGAAAATACTTATCAAGTGAGAATTTATTCCGCCTCATATACCTGTTGCCAATAGCCAAAAGAAATCTTCTTACCTCCTGTTGAAATACAATAATTAAAGCTATCACCCCTACTCCGATCACCTGCCCAAGTATGGCAGATATCAACTCCATATTAAGAGCCTTCACCACCAGCCAGAACAGATATACAAAAAATATCCCGATGAAAATACTAAATGCAGCAGTACCCCTAATAATGCGGTACAACTCATACAGAATAAGTGCTACAAGGAATATGTCAATTATATCGAGTATGGAGATATCAAGCATTGTAATAAAGGTTCATGATGTGCAAATTTAGCAATAATGATCGAAAGAGACTCCTGTTGGATATATCTTTTCAAAGAGTCTGACAGCTTCCTTAGCTTCTCTGACATCATGCACACGTAATACAGATGCACCCTTAATAAGAGCTGTCATATTCAGAGCGGTAGTACCGTTAAGCGAGTCCTCGGGGGTAATGTCAAGTGAACGCCATATCATTGATTTCCTTGAGAGCCCTGCCAGAAGAGGTAATCCTGCAATATGAAATTCCTCAAAACGTCTGAGCATCTCAAAGTTATGGCTTTGGGTCTTCCCAAA
>QKCK01000092.1 GCA_003245695.1 Bacteroidota bacterium
AAATGATATCAATCCTTCCTGCATTATTACTGCTGGAGTGACTTTTGTTGATTCGAGTTCAATCTTGCTGATTCCCATATCTCATTCCTTTGTCTTCGATCACTACCCATGGGAGAGTAGATAGTATACAAAAATAAAAAAATCCTGGAATGATCACCTAGTTTTGTTTAACTTCATTCGTAAATAAAAGCTCCCCCTGTTCCCAGAGAGTAGGATACTCAGTATCAAATCTTCCTATTATAGCCTGCATTATTGTCCGCCGCATAAACTCCGAGCGGTTTCTTACCCTGTATCGCTTACAGTAGACGTTCAGAGCCCTCATCTCACGCGGATTTAGTTTAAGAGTAAGACTGTTAGTCCTTTTTAACTTCTCCTCTGTAAGCTGAACCCTTTTCACTTCCGATTAATTTGCCACTAAAATAGCCCTTATGCCAGAGATGACTTTGTAAGAGAGCTCCATTTTATTAACACTCCGCAAACCTTTTTGCTGCATATTGCTGATTATCTATCTGTTATGCTATTAATAATTTTCAAGAACCATTCTTTTTATTCCTGTCTCTGAATATTTATAAAAGCAGGTAACTGAAACCTCAGGCCATTTTTTCATATCGCTTTATAAAAAGCTGAATAATTAATACTTATCTTCGTTATGCAATTTTACCACTTTTACCATGAAAAGAAAGTTTTTAGCCACATTTTTAGTATTACTGATGCTATCCCCTGTCATCAGTGCCCAGACAAAGCAGTGGAGTCTCGAAGAATGTATCCGTTATGCACATCTCAACAACATTCAGCTCAAACAGCAGGAGATATCCACTGAGTATAAATATTCTGAGCTTGAGTTGTCTAAGCTGTCACTGCTGCCCAGTCTGAATGCCTCTGCGACGCACAACTATAATTTTGGGCGTACACTTGATCAGACTACATATGAATACACAGAGAATGAGACTGTAAGATCAAACAGTTTTAACGCATCGAGTGGTGTTACCCTTTTCTCAGGTCTGAGAAACTACAACACCATCAGGAAAAACAGCTACCTGTATAAAGCAAGTGAACAGGATTTTCAGGCACTTAAAGACGATATCTCACTTAATATTGCCTTAGCCTATCTGCAGATACTGCTTGATAAAGAGCTGGTGACAGCTACCACATCACAGGTTGAACTCACCAACCAGCAGATTGAGAGAACCCGAAAGCTTGTTGATGCAGGCAGTGTGGCCCGGGGTAATCTTCTTGATATTGAAGCGCAGGCAGCGAGTGAAGAATTGCAGCTTACCAACCTGCAAAACAGCCTGAACATCTCTTATCTTGTTCTGGCACAGATGCTTGAGATCTACCCCGTTGATTCATTTAAAATAGTCTTTCCAGAGATAAAAATCGGATCAGCAGGTATTGATGGAAGCCCGGAAACGGTTTATGCCATAGCCGAAAAGAAAAGGCCTGAAATTCTGAGTGCTGAATATTCTCTGGAGGCCGCCAGATATGATCTTATGATTGCAAAGGGAGGAAGAAGCCCGATACTGGAATTAGGAGGCTCGGCCGGAACTGCATATAACGACAGCCGTGTTGATCTTCTTACTTTTCAGAAAATACCCTTCAACGAACAGTTGCAGAACAACCTGAATTATGGGATAGGTTTTCAGCTGACCATACCAATACTCAACGGGTGGAAAGTGAATAAAAACATTCAGAATGCCAAACTTGCTATTGCCTATTCGGAATATACAGTTGAGGCAACGCGGAAAACTCTTTATAAGGTCATCGCACAGGCCTATGCTGATGCAGAAGGTGCCCTTAGAAAATACTATTCAAGCATGAAGGCTGTTGAGGCTATGGAAGAGGCTTTCAGATACTCTGAACAAAAATTTAATGTCGGACTGGTAAGTGCCATTGATTACAACCAGGCAAAGACAAAGCTTCTTAACGCCCAGTCTGAAATGGCCCAGGCAAAGTATGAGTACGTATTTAAATCGAAAGTACTTGACTTTTACAAAGGGGTGCCGATAACCCTGGAACATATCGGCGTAATAAGTGAAAACTAAAAAAACGTATATCAGTCATGAAAAGCAATAAGTTTTTATTTTATCTCCTATCCGTAGTTGTAATCATGATTATTTTCGCAATAATCGGAAAGAAAGCAGGTTGGTTTGGGAAAGATATAAAGATCAAGGTATCTGTTGAAAAATCATCATATAATTCCATAGTAGAATCTGTCACAGCCAACGGAAAAGTTGAACCGGAGAAAGAGGTAAAAATAAGCCCTGATGTATCAGGTGAAATAGTCGAACTTTACGTTAAAGAGGGAGACCATGTACAGAAGGGAACACTTCTTTTCAAGATAAAACCCGAAACCTACATTTCAGCAAGAGACAGGGCCCAGGCATCTCTTAGCTCCTCACAGGCAATGCTTTCACAGTCTGAAGCGCAGATGATACAGGCAGAGCTTTCATACAAAAGGAACAAACAGTTATGGGAAGAGAAAACCATCTCTGAGTCAGAGTATGAGCAGGCTGAGGCACAGTACAAGATTGCAAAGGCAAATAAGGAAAACGCCGAGTATACAGTTAAAAGCGCTGAAGCTTCACTGAAAGAAGCAAATGAACAGTTAATCAAAACAACAGTATATGCCCCCATGGAAGGAACTGTTTCAAGCCTCAGTGTGGAGCAGGGAGAAAGAGTTGTTGGCGCCAATATGATGACAGGTACAGAGGTTCTAAGAATCGCTGACCTGAACCGTATGGAGGTAAATGTTGACGTCAATGAAAATGACATTATCAAGGTAAAGCTCGGTGACACAGCCATTGTTGAGATTGATGCATATATTGATCGCCAGTTCAAAGGAGTTGTTACTGAGATCGCAAACTCAGCTCTTGCTACCAGCACATCGGCAGATCAGGTAACAAACTTTACAGTTAAGGTATTGATTCTTCATGACTCATACTGTGACCTTGTCAAAGAGGGAAGTCCCAGCCCGTTCCGGCCCGGGATGTCTGCATCGGTTGATATTCTTACAACCAAAAAGGACAGTATAATAACAGTTCCTATTCAGGCTGTTACCACCAGGAGTGATACAACAAAAAAAGAGAATAACCCCGGTGATAATATTAGAACACTAATCTTCGTCTCTGACGGTAAATATGCCCTTGCACGTGATGTAAAAACAGGTATACAGGACAATTCCAATATTGAAATTATATCTGGTCTTAATGAAGGCGAGGATGTCATTTCACAACCATTCAGTGCTATCAGCAAAAAACTGGCAGACAGCACTCAGATTGAGGTTGTTGCAAAAGAACAATTATTCAGTACAGGAAAGAAAAAGTAACATCCAAAATGATTCTGTGTATTGAAACAGCCACAGATATATGCTCTGTAGCACTGAGCCAGGAGTACAAAACAGTTGCCCTCCTGGAGGATAGGAAGGGAAGATCGCATGCAACAGGATTAACGCCCCTGATAGAAAAACTGATGAATTCGGCTTCTGTTACTTTCAACGACCTTTCTGCTATTGCCGTAAGCAAAGGGCCCGGCTCTTATACAGGTCTCAGGATTGGTGTCTCTGTTGCCAAAGGGTTGGCTTTCGCATTAAAAAAACCTCTTATCGCAGTCAGCACACTTGATGCGATGTGTGGTGGTTTTTTAGAAAACACCCCTACTTCGCAGACAGCGAACTCCCTATTCTGCCCTATGATAGACGCAAGACGGATGGAGGTTTACAATGCCATTTACGACAGCACCGGGAAAAAAGTCAGGGAAATTAAAGCTGATATTATAGACGAAACATCCTTCTGTGATCTGCTGGAGAATCACACCATTACCTTTTTCGGTGACGGTTCTGCCAAGTGCCGGGAGGTAATCAGTCATGAAAATGCCATTTTCCATGAAGATTTTCTCCTTTCGGCATCATTTTTGGCAAGGCCTGCATATGAAGCACTGACGCTCAGACAATTTGAGGACATGGCTTATTTCGAGCCCTATTACCTTAAAGACTTTGTAGCGACAGTATCGAGGAAACAAGATAAAGTATTAAAAAAGCAGGGTAAATGAAAAATGTCGCCATAGTGCTGCTCTCATTACTGTTTTTGACCACTGTCTGTAATGCGCAAAAACAGCCTTACACACCCGGAGAAAAGGTAAAGTATCAGATAAGGTACGGTCCGGTAAATGCAGGAGTTGCCACCCTTCACATAAGGGAGAAAGAGTGGAAAAATAAAACCGTCTGGCACGCCTCCATATCAGGAAATACCACAGGCGTTGCTGATGCATTATATAAGGTCAGGGACACATATGAGTCATATATTGATCCGGCCACTGATCTGCCTCTATTTTCAATAAGAAACATCTCAGAAGGCCGATACCGTAAATATAATGAGGTCAGTTTTGACCATGTAACAAGGAGCGACTCGGCTATTCTCATGAGCGACCTGTCAGGGAAACACATTGCCCCGAAAGGGATACTTGATATTTTATCATGCTTCTACTGGTTCAGAAAATATGAGCTGGCTAACGGAGACACCCTTAATAAAGGAGATACGTTTACTATCATGACCTGGTTTGCCGACGAATTATATCCTATAATTCTCAGGTACAAGGGGGTTGAATATGTCAAGATCAAAGGTGGAAAGGTGAAGTGTTATTGTTTTAATCCGGTCACAGAGGTTGGGCGTCTCTTCAAAACTAACGAAGATATGTCAATCTGGTTTACTGCTGATGAAAATTTTTTACCGGTTAAGATACGTTTTGATATATTTGTAGGGTCAGTTTATGTTGAGATACAGAGTTATGAAGGACTGGCTAAACCATTAAAATTTAATTAAATATAACAGATAGAGATTTATGGCAACAACCGCAGATTTCAGAAACGGGATGGTAATTGAGTTCAATAATGATCTTTATACCATTGTTCAGTTTCAGCATGTTAAGCCTGGCAAAGGACCGGCATTTGTCCGCACCAAGCTTAAGAACATTACCACAGGCAGAGTAATTGAGAATACTTTTAATTCAGGGGTAAAGGTAAATGTGGCACGGGTTGAGAGGAGGCCCTATCAGTTTCTTTATAAGGAGGACACCAACTATCATCTGATGCATCTTGAAACCTTTGAA
>QKCK01000056.1 GCA_003245695.1 Bacteroidota bacterium
CTGTAGAATCTCAGGCAATTTATGCACCAGATAAAAAGGAATATTCAGAAGTGTTATTGTCTTGTGTGAATTGATTTCGAGTTTGTCAACAGAAAAAGGCATTGACCATACTCTTACCGCAATATCATGTGGTGCCGTTTCCATAAACAGGTGAAGCGACTTCAATCTTGATCCCACCGAAGATTTTACCTCTATAGGAATAAGCAGCCCGTTAAACGGAATAATAAAGTCAACCTCTGCATTTGAGTTTTTTGCCTCCCGCACCCAAAATGCTTTTCTTGCAGTAACACTATTATCCAGAGCAAGCAATTCCTGTCCCACAATATGCTCGGCAACAACACCCCTCCAAACATCACTGATATCTTTTGCTCCGAACACCTCCCGCTGCACCCCCGCTGAAAAGTTTACCAACCCGGTATCAATCCAGCTTAACCGGGGCGATTTTTTCAGATCAGCGATAACCGGAAGGGAGGATGAGATCACGGGATAAGTAAGCTCAAGCAGCATTGCCTTCTCAAGGATACGGAAGGCCTCCCCCATCTCTCTTGAACGGTAATCGGATGAGCCAAACCTCTCAAATTTTATCCGTTGACCGGCAAATGCCATCCCAACATTTACTATATGCCTTAGATGATGTGCCATGGTCATGTTCCTGGCATATTTCTCTATGTCATCCCTGTATCCCGCTATAAGGTTAGCATACAGCCTATTTATCGCCACAACATCATTCGATTCGGAGTAAGATGCCACAACCTCCGGCATACCGCCTATCAAAGAATACCTGTTGAAATGCTTCATCAGTTTTTCATGAGCAAATAGAGGTACATTTTCACCCGACAACATTTCAATACTCAAATCATCTTTTATTGCATTAACATATTCTCTGAAAGAACATGGGCGCACCATCAGGTACTCAACCCTCCCAACCGGAAATGTGATTCTGCTGTCAATAAGACTTTCAAGCAGCGAGCCGGCAGCAATAACGTATAGTTCAGGTGCTTTTTCATAGAAATACCTTAAATATGGCACTGCATTAGGAGAGTTTTGTATTTCGTCAATAAAAATAAGCGTACGCTTATGATCCCTTACATTATCAGAAAAAAAGAAGATTGCATCTACAAGCTCATTGAATGAGTAGTCTGACTCAAACAGGCGCCGGTGATCGGGTAGCTCAAGATTCAAATGGATGAAACAGTCAAATGATACGGAGAAGTTTTTTACCAAGGTGGTCTTTCCTACCTGTCTTGCTCCACGAAGGACCAACGGTTTCCTGTCACTGCTCTCCGACCATTTCAATAGTGCCGACTCCAAATCTCGCTTAAACATATTCATGTAGCATTTCCAATGACAAATTTAGATTTATTTGTAATATTTCCAATATATTTTACCGTCATTTTTGTAGTAATACCAACGTCAAATGGTAATGACAGTCAAAACTCAGGGAGAGGTGAGATATGAGGAGTGAGGAATGAGGTGTGAGGGGTGAGGAGTGAGGGGTTGATGCGTTGATTTGTTTATGCGTTTATGCGTTTATGCGTTCAGTGGGTATCGGTGATCAGATAAATCACAGAAAAAACCTTACTGCCTTGCGGCGGTAAGGTTTTTTCAATTCCTGCCCGTATAACCGGGTTGACATGGTTATTAGATAGTCAGTATGTTTACAGATCCTGTCCGGTATTTCCGGAGTCATTATCATGCATGTTATTGTTTACAAGAGAAGGAGAGGCTGTCTGCCCGCTGGCTTTACGGATATAGATACCATAAGTCTCTGATTCTTTTATTTCGCAGTCTGAGATTAACGGGTTTGCTGCACCGCAGGGGTTTATATCAATATTTGCCTTGCTGCTCCCGCCGTAGCTTATTATACAGTTTACAAGCTTGCTGTCAGCAAGGGTCATGGCAGTGAATACTATACCTTTCCAGTCGCCCTTCAGTGGCGTGGGGCTGGCAGCGGTGAATGTGACCGGTTTTAAAATGCTGCCCTGTGCAACCAGCCTGCCGTATCCTCCTGTTGAGTGTCCAACCTGAGTAAATATGCCGGAATAGAATTTTAAAGTCGCTCCTTCCTCTATGGTAAGTGTAGAATTATTTCTGATGACAATAATATTTTCTATATAATAAGGCACATTCAGGGCTTTCCATAATGCATCCTGTTCAATATTGTTATATGAAGATGATGATCCGGTGACAAGTATACCCTTTGAGTCCTGGGTCTCAAAGACGTTTCCTGTGCCGATGGTACTCACAATCTTTCCCCTTATCTTCATAGCATGCTGACCGATACCGGCACTTACAAGGTTATTTGTAAAAGAGACAAATCCGTTTCCGTTGTCTTCTGATTCTACTGCCATGTACTTTGGATGTGACAGGATGCAGTTATTAATACTTACCAGTGCATTGCCTTCAACATCTATCATTCCCCACGAGCTGTTGTTTCCACCATATTCAACAATACAATAATCCATCTCGCACCTTGTAGCCCCGTCTTTGAACATAATATAATCCCAATCGCCCGGAGAAGGTATATCTGCTGATGAGGTGAAGAGGACAGGGCTGCCAGGCAGACCTGCAGCAACAAGACCTGAATTGACTCCGCTGACAGTGATCCTGGCTCCCGGGTTGAACCTGATTATTGTTCCAGGTTCAATGGTCAGGACAGCGCCACTGACATTTATAGATCCGGTGATTGTATGCGGACTGTTCTCCAGTTTCCAGACAGTAGGCGTTGTTATTGTCTCATTGATATGCTCAAGAGATAACGGCGGCTCAACTGTTTCACAGCCAACAAAGGTGACCATTGTTATCAGACTGAATAGTTTTAAAAGATTTTTCATTGCTAAGTGTTTATAAATGTTTCTGAAAATTTTGCTGCAAATAAACATCTATATGAAACACCTAACAGTAAATGGGGGTATGACAAATCTATGACATATTATAACACGCTTGTTATCTGTATTATACATAGCCATGCCGGGCGATGAGCTAATACAACCAGGCTAAATAAATGGGAAAATCACACTTTCTCAAGAAAAGATCTTAGTGATTCATCAGGGTCAAGACCCAGCTTCTTTCTTAATCTGTTTCTGCTCTTGTCAACAGCAGCAACGGTATTGTTATTCAGATTGGCAATCTCTTTAGAGGAAAGGTTCAGGATGATGAAAGCACATAACTTCTCTTCATTGGCAGAGAGAGATGGGAAAGACTCCTTCAGTCGTCTGAAAAAGCTCGGATGAACCTCTTCAAAATGAAGTCTGAATGACTCCCAGCTGCTGCTGTTCTTTATCTGCATGTCAATCTCATGCACTGCATCAATTACTTTCCTTGTCTCATTGTCTCTGCCAAGTTTTTCCTTCAGGTATGACAGGAATTCATATCTGCCTGCCATCTGTAATGCTACTGATGATAATTCACGGTTTTTCTGGTCAATCTCCATTATCATCTTCTCATGACTGAGCCTTGTTATCTCCTGCTGCTTATACAGCAGGTCTTTTTGTTGTTTTACTGTCTTATTACGCAGATACAGTACTATTATTACAGAGCAGAAAAGCATTACCAAGGCAACGATAAGAAACCTGAGTCTCGTTTTTACCTTTTTATTGTATTCATCACGTACAGTAAGAAGTGTTATCTGCTGTTCCTTCTTTTCTGTTTCATATTTTGTTTCAAGTTCTGCCACCGTGTTTTTAACCTCAAGGCTGTTTATTGAGTCTCTCAAAGCGACTTCGAGTTCATGATAATGCAATGCACGCTCCGGATTACCAAGTGCCTTATATGATTTATACAGCCCGTTCCAGCTGTCGGCCAGGTCAGAAGGGAATGATTTTTCATCAGCAAGCAGTGCAGCACGGTTAAAGCAGCTGATAGCCTCCTGCTTCCTGCCAAGCTCAAGATAAAGCCCGCCTGCCGAATTCAGATCAGTAATAATATGATAAGTCTTGTTCATCGTTTCAGACAGTGAGAGTGCCTTTAGGGAGGTCTCCAGTGCCTTTTGTGGCTGCCCCATCTTTTTCAGCACCGGTGACAGGTTGGATAAAGCCACAGCCATACCGTTGACATACTCTCTCTCACTGCACAGAGAGTACATCTTTTCATACACCTCCACAGCCTTATCAAGTTCATTATCTTCTTCATACAACCCTCCCATATCATTCAGGACAGAGATACGGGTAAAGAAGTTTGCATAATTCTCATCTGCATTAGCCATGGAATCAGCCTTAATACAATACTCCCTCCACTTTTCATTATTGTCAAGATACTTATATACCTCCCCAATATGCTGGTAGTAAGCTGCAATATTTGTCAGATCACCTGCCTTCTCCCTCAGACGCAGTGCTCCCAGCTCTTCGTTAAGCGCTTCATGATACTGTCCGAGGTTATTATATTCCATCCCTATGTTTACAAGCATGTCGGCTGCTTTCACACTGTCACCGAGTGAGAGCCTGCCTTGATATATCTCCCTGTAGATCTCTATTGCCTCATTATGATTACCAATATCACTTACGAAAGAAGCTTTATAAGTCTTTACTGAAAGAATGGTTTTCAGGTCTTCTGTCCCGGAGGAATAGAAAAGAGCGCTGTCAAGAGCCGTTTCAAGCTTCCCTGCATCGCTTATCAGATCATAGTACTTTACCAGTTCGAGAAATGCCCTGGCCGTGACTTCCTTATCTCCGGTAATCCTGCAACTGTCAATGGCTCTTATCAGTGATGCCTCCTTTTGTTCCTGCTGGCTGAACAGCTCAAAAGGCAGAAGAATAAGAGCATAAAATGGCAGGAGAAAACAATAAGACCTCATATAGCGTGTTTATTCACGGCTAAAAATAACAAAAGGAATTGAAAAGCGGCAAAAGTTATTTCAGAGTTGAGTATATATTGCCTCAGACTTGAGATGTGAGACTTGAGGGATGAGAAGTGAGGAGTGAGGAGTGAGGAGTGAGGAGTGAGGAGTAAGGGATGAGGTGTTGATGCGTTGATTTGTTTAGTCGTTGTAGAGGGTATTCAAAAAAGTGTGTATTGGTTCAGACTCAACTTTATAAACTTTATGAACTTTACAAACTTTCAACTTGATGCGTTGACTTGTT
>QKCK01000053.1 GCA_003245695.1 Bacteroidota bacterium
GGAGGTAACAGGATTCCCGGATTATTCATTGACTGATACATGAACCAGCCATATGGTGCGATGCATAGAATCATATACAGCAGCCAGTAGATAAGCAGATTTTTACCTTCAAGGGTGAAGCCGAAATACTTTTTCATAGGTTTAGGTTTTAGAACAACGACTACCTTAAAATCATCACTAAAGGTAGTAAAACCTTATGAATTACAGTTCCATGTTTTTCTGTGGGAAAGTGTAATAAAAAGTTGAGCCCTGGTTGAGTGTACTCTGGACCCAAATATTCCCTTTATGAAGGGTAATTACCTGTTTTGCAATGGCTAATCCCAGCCCGGTACTTTGTTCTCCGTTGGTTGGCTGGGTGCTGGTAGTTTGAAAATATCTGAATAGTTTCTTTTGTTCCTCTTCTGCAATGCCTCTGCCGGTATCTGTAACTTCAGTCAGAATCTTCCCGTCATCGGTTATCAGGACCTTTACATCGATAAAGGAATTCTGGTTAGAGTATTTAATTGCATTTGACAGCAGATTACCTATTACCTCCCTCATGTAGTTTTTGTCAAAGTCGGCAATAATGCTTTCTGTCATAGTTTTAAACCTTATTGTAATATTTTTATGACGGGCGATTAGTTGATTTAGTCCTATCTCTTGTTTTATGAACTGTATATAATCTTCGGATTTTATTTTCAGTTCCAGTTTACCTGATTCAAGTCTTGAGACATTGAGCAGATCCTGAAGGATAGAGAGTGTGTCGTTACTCAGGCTTTTTATATATCCCAATCCTTCTGTCAGTTCAGGGTCAAGGTTCTCTTTATGGTTTGTAAGCAGGAGATCAGAGAGAGAGTATATTCCGCTGATAGGGTTTCGGAGGTCATGCGCAGCGATACCGACAAAAGTATTTTTTTCTTCATTGGAAGCAAGGAGGTATTTATTTACATCGCTTAGCTTTCTTTGTTTTTCTTTGAGGTAATAGAGTAGCAGGCCTACTGCACCGAATATCACCAGCTTCATGAAGGCATTCCATATCGGGAAAAAGAATACAGAAAAGTTACCAGCTCTTAACTCAGCAAGAAGCCATAGGGTAGTAGCAGTAAAGGCACAGAATATTATACCCGGGATTCTGGCATAGTTGTACATGGCAAAGAGTGCCACAGGGATCAAATAGAGTATTGTCATTGAAAACTCGGCCCCGGTGGCTTGATCAATGATTCCGACAATAAGAATCAGGATGATAAAAAAAATCAAAACAAGGTGTCTGTTCTTTATTTTCCCCAACATAAAATGATATGGTTTTTTAAACAAGCACAAATCTTATGCAAAAATCATCCATTTTTGCTTTTTTTAAAATTTTTTTTTAGGATTAAATTTGCAATCACAAGGAACTAATATGGTTAAGAATATTTTTTTAATTGGCCTCGGGGGGTTTATTGGAAGTGTGATGCGCTATTTTGTATCATTGCTGAACCTCTCTTTACACTTTTTTTCGATACCGGTTGGCACTTTCATTGTCAATGTGGCAGGTTGTTTTATTATCGGGGCGCTTACCGGAATAGCTGAGAAGAGTACGATGCTTTCAGCTGAGTGGAGACTTTTTCTGATGGTAGGGCTATGCGGAGGCTTCACAACCTTTTCAACCTTTGCCAATGAGAACCTGACTATGCTGCATAACGGGCAGTTCTTTTCCTTGATTCTTTACACCGGATTAAGTATCTTTATTGGATTCCTGGCTGTATGGCTGGGTTATGCCTTAACTAATCTTCTGTGATCATGGAAAAGAGCAGTGACAGTATTTTGAAGATTTATGCCAGCAATACCGATATGGTTGGAAACAGGCTCTTTTATGAGTATGTTGTTTATATGGCCAAGGACAATGGTATTGCAGGGGTTACAGTTTACCGTGGTATTATGGGTTATGGGCTGAGTAGTAAGATACACACCTCCAGGTTCTGGGAGCTGACAGAGAAACTGCCTGTAATTATTGAAATGGTTGATGAGACCTCAAAGCTTGAGGAGTTCTATTCCATTATTGAGAATGACATCACACGGATGCCTAAGGGGTGCCTTGTTACTCTTGAGCCTGTTATTGTGAAGCTGAATAAACCCGGAGACTCTGAAAAACATTAATATTAACTCAGTCAGTTGAATGAAAAAGAAAGATGTAGCCCTGGTACTGTCAGGTGGTGGTGCTCGTGGTTTTGCTCATATCGGAGCTATTAACACACTTCTGGAACAGGGTTATAATATCACATCCATAGCAGGGACATCAATGGGTGCTCTTGTAGGAGGCATATATGCTGCCGGAGGGCTTGGCCTGTTTCAGGAGTTTGCCAACTCTCTCGATGTGACAGAGGTGCTTAAGCTGGCCGATTTTTCTATCAGCACAAAAGGCATTATTAAAGGACGGAAGATAATTGAGCGGTTGAAAGAGATGGTTCCTGACCGTAATATTGAAGATCTGCCCATACCCTTCTCTGCCGTGGCAACGGAGATCAATACGGGCAGAGAGGCTGTCTTCACCACAGGCAGACTCTTTGATGCCATACGTGCTTCGATTGCCATTCCAACAGTCTTCCAGCCTTTGAAAATAGGTGATTCCATTTATGTTGACGGCGGGGTTGTAAACCCTCTGCCTATTAACAGGGTGAAGCGTAATGATGGAGACATACTGGTGGTTGTGGATGTAAACTCACAGGTGGCACCAGTACATATGCAATCGGTGGAGGAGGCAGAGTTAAGCCAGAGCTATATTAAGCAGCTGATAAGCAAGTATAAAAAATCAGAAAATGTGCCGGAGGAGAATCATAATGAAAAGATTGGACTATTCAATCTGGCTACAAGGAGTATTTTTCTGATGATAAACAGGATTTCGGAGCTTACTATTAACAACAGCGGAGCAGATATTCTGATAAATGTGTCGCACGAGTCGTTTGGCATTTATGACTTTTACAAAGCCAGGGATATTATTGCCGAAGGGGCTGTAGTATCGGAGAAAGCGCTAAAGGAGTTTGAAAGCCGCAGGGATTATCTGCTCTCATAGACATGAGTAGTGGAACCGGAACCACCTTTCACATCTGCAGTGAGCTGACGTTTCCGGTAAATTATTATCAATATGCAGGTTGTCATATTAAAGGGCATGAGGTATGAAACGGCATTCGTAACCAGAGATTCTTTTGCATCTCCTCTCTCTTTTACTTAAATTTATAGAGCATTTCCTTTTAATTGTGCAACAAAAGTATTGACAGATGTTAGTAAAGACATATGCTGGTGCTGTCTTTGGTATAGAGGCAGTTACTGTGACTATAGAGGTAGATGTGTCTGTTGGTGTCCGTTATATGCTTGTAGGATTACCTGATGCGGCAGTGAAGGAGAGTCAGCAGCGTATTGAGTCGGCATTCAGGGCCATAGGGTTAAGGTGGCCCGGCAGGCAGGTAGTGGTAAATATGGCTCCGGCAGACATACGTAAAGAGGGAGCATCCTATGATCTGCCGCTGGCAGTGGGAATCCTTGCGGGCAACGGGCAGCTTGATCCCTCCAGGCTTGAGAGTATGATGATAACCGGTGAGCTGTCGCTTGATGGTCTTGTCAAGCCTGTTACAGGAATGCTCCCTATGGCCCTGCAGGCAAAGAGTGAGGGTTTCCGTACCCTTATTGTACCTGCCGCCAACGCTTCTGAAGCAGCTGTGGTTGGAGATATTGATGTTATAGGGGTGGAGTCACTGGCGGAACTTACAGGATATCTCAGGGGTGAGAGAGAGCTGCTTCCTGTCAGGATTGATGTTGACAGGCTTTTTGAGCAGGAGGGTAACAGGTATGATGCTGATTTTGCTGATGTAAAGGGGCAGGAGAGTGTCAAGCGGGCCCTTGAGGTAGCGGTGGCCGGAGGTCACAATCTTATAATGGTTGGTCCTCCCGGAGCTGGGAAGACAATGCTTGCCCGCAGGCTTCCTTCCATTATACCACCTTTGACTCTTGAAGAGGCTCTGGAGACAACAAAAATTCATTCAGTAGCAGGTAAGATTGATGATCATGTCTCGCTGATGACACGCAGGCCCTTTCGCAGTCCTCATCACACTATTTCAGATGTGGCCCTGGTGGGAGGGGGTACAATGCCACAACCGGGAGAGATAAGCCTGGCGCATAATGGTGTTCTCTTTCTTGATGAGTTGCCTGAGTTCCGCAGGCAGGTGCTGGAGGTCTTACGTCAGCCACTCGAAGACAGGGTTATAACTATCTCCAGGGCCCGGTTTACTGTCGATTATCCGGCAAGTTTTATGTTGGTGGCATCCATGAACCCCTGTCCATGTGGTTTTCATAATCACCCTGAGAAGGAGTGTTTATGTTCTCCGGGGATGGTACAGAAGTATCTTAACCGTATCTCAGGCCCTCTTCTTGACCGTATAGATATTCATATTGAGGTTGTGCCGGTGACTTTCGACAAACTCGCAAACACTGTCAATGCTGAGAGGTCATCGGTGGTGCGGGACCGGGTGATACAGGCACGTCTTATTCAAAACAGACGATACCATGGTCTTGATGGCATATACTCCAATGCCCAGATGAGTTCAGCAATGATACGTCGGTTCTGCCATCTTGATGACACTGGCGCAGTGCTGTTGAAGGCAGCAATGGAAAAACGCGGTCTCTCTGCCCGTGCATATGACCGTATTCTTAAGGTTTCAAGAACAATTGCAGACCTTGATGCATCAGAAAAGATCGAGCCGGAGCATCTCTCAGAAGCGATAAACTACCGGAATCTCGATCGTGAGGGTTGGGCCGGCTAATATTGTGAGGATAGTTGCAGATATAAAAAAAATCACTATTTTGCATTATAACATTTCCTCCATATATAAGTCGGAAAATATGGACCTGACAAAAAAAGTAAGAGATATGATAGCCCAGGAAGGGCTGATGTTTGCCTATCGTGGCCCGGTAACCGCAGAGAACTCTGCCCTTTTACTGACGCTTCTTGATAAGGAGATGGAGTTATCTGACTATGCCTTTGTAGGGAGGAAACGCCTTTTTATCTTTGTCCTTGAAAATCTGCAGAATCTCACACGTCATGCCCTGAAGTCAGAACATGATATGCTTTCACTGGTTGTATATAAAAAGACAGAAGATGGTTATACAATAACCACGGGCAATGCTATCCAGAAGGAGGATGTTGTGGATCTGAACCGAAGACTGATTGAAATCAACAGTCTTGATCCGGAACAGATAAAGGAGGCTTATAGAGAGGTATTGCAGGACTCTTCAATAAGTAACAAGGGAGGTGCAGGACTGGGACTGCTGGAGATGGCAAGAAAGACAGGAAACAGGCTTGACTTTGATTTCAGGCATCTCGATAATGAGCATGATTATTTCATATTAAGCAAGACTGTTGATGCTGGTGGCAAAGGAGAGAGAGAGCCTGGCGAGAAGGTGCCGTATGATGGGCAGAAGATTAAGTTTCTTGAAGAGCTGATGGTCAGAGACGGACTCTATTTTATCTGGTCAGGTCATATCTCAAATGACATCAGGCAGGAGATGCTTAACCTGAATGAGGTAAAGTTACTGGATGACGACATCGGAAATAACCTTCAGAAGAGAGTCTTTACTGTCCTGATTGAGTTGCTTCAGAATATTGCAGAACACAGTCCCGGATACAGGGCAGAGGAGGATTTCGGGATGCCAGTGGCCGCTATAAGGGCAGAGAAGAGTTCATATATCATTATCTCCGGTAATCTTGTAAGGAACGAGGATGTTACAATTCTGAAAAAGAAACTTGATCTTATAAATAAGCACGATGAGGCCGGATTACGGACTCTGTTGAGGCAGGGACTGGAGGAGCAGGACATGCAGGTTAAAACAACAGGGTATCTGGGTCTGCTTGAAATGGCGCGGCGTTCAGGTGAGAAACTGAAGTATGTCTTTCAGACAGTAAATGATGATTATTCTTATTATGTGATTACGGTAAGGGTGAGTTCTAAAAACGCCTCATAAATTAATAAGAGACAGCTCTTTTCCATCCCATACGGCATAACTGATGCCGTGAAACCAGTCTCCCAGGATCACAATCTTTTTTCCATGCTCTTCAAGGGTCATGGCAAGATGTCTGTGGCCGTAGATAAAAAAGTCAGCCTGGCAGCCTTCATTTACAATCGATCTTGTATATCTGATCAGGTCCTCCTTTTCTTCTCCAAGGAATGGGACAGATATCCCTTTTGCCAGTCTGCTGCTATGTGACCATGCATGACCAAAGCCAAGACCTATGCGGGGATTTATTGCACTATAAACCCTCTGTGCCGGTTTGAACCTGAAGAATGCCAGCAGAAGCCTGAAGAGGATGCTCTTTGAACCCAGACCTTCACCGTGCGCAAGATAGAAACTGTGTCCGTCAATAACTGTCAACAGTGGTCTGTGATATACATTAACACCGCACTCTTCACTCAGATAGTCTCGCATCCACATATCGTGATTGCCAGTGAAGATGTTCACCGTTATACCCTTGTCAGTCAGATCTGACAATGTGCCCAGGAACCTTGTAAAACCACGTGGCACTACTTTTTTATATTCCCACCAGAAATCGAAGATATCACCCAGAAGATAAATCTCCCTTGCTTCATTCTCAATACTTCTCAACCATGCTGTTACTCTTTTTTCCCTCTCCCTGGGGTCAGTACCGGCTGATAGTCCTAAGTGGAAATCAGATGCAAAGTATGTGTTCCTGCGTTCCAAAGTATCCTTTTAACGGTTAAAGAGCTGATCCATCCTTATCTGAAGGTTACGTCCATGCAGATTAGAGTTTATTATATTTCCCTCTTTGTCAAACAGGAAGTTTGAGGGCAGGGTGGTTACAGCCAGTGTACGTGCATAATACGGGTTCAGAGGGTCGTCTTCAATAACACTGATCCAGGGAATGTCTTCGAACTTCACGTATCCTCTCCAGGTATTTATGTCAGTATCAAGGCTGATCTGGTATATTTCAAGGCCTTTGCTGTGATATTGTTTATAAAGTTTCTTCAGGAATTCATTTTCACTGATGGAAGACTCAGATGCTGTTGCCCAGAATGTCAAAAGGACATATCTGCCCCTGAGTGACTCTATGCTTACTCTTTCGCCATTTACGTTCAACAGCTCCGGATTTATCTTAAGTGGTGTGCCCTTCTCCTCTGCCAATGCTTCAATCCTGTTAAAATACATCTGGTTCAGCTCCTGTTTGACATTCTCTTTCAGGGCTATCACATGCTTTGACCCGGGGTAAAGCATTCCCAGTGAGTCTGAGACGATTTTAAGATACTGTAGATCTCTGGGCTGAAAAAGAACATAGGCATTTTCATCAATGCGTTGATAAAGGGCTTTGATGGCAGCCATTGATTTGTAGTTTGACAGGATAAACCTGATGTTGTCCATCCTCTGTGCGTTGACAATATCTGTAAACTCCTTCTGTATCACGGTACCTGTGGTATTCAGGTCAGCTTCAGGAAGAGCATTGTATATTATCCGAAGTGAGTCAAGCTTCTTTTTTGTGTTATAGAGGCGTTGTTCAAGCTCGCGTACCTTATCCGACTCTTCTGACCCTGTGACAGTATAATTCATGACCATAGGTGATCCGGTAAAGGAGAGCCTGATTTTTTCACCCGGCAAAGCAAGTATTGAGATGAAGTCTTTTTCATCAATACCTATCTGGTAAAACTCAGGTTCTTTTATCTCAGTGTGAAAGGTGAAGCTATTGTTCTTTACCTTGGCGGTGTCAATTATAATGTTGTTTCCCAAGTCGTTACGTTCGAGGTAGACACTTTTAGGGGCTTTGTCGGTAAAGGAGCCTTTTATGGTTACCTTTTTATCATTTTTGCAGGATACTGCAACCGCGATGATAATGAATAGATAAAAGAGTTTCTTCATAATGGTCATTTATAAATGCTTTTTTGCCCTGCCACCTGTTGTTAAATGATACAGGTCATTTTCCGGTACAAATAAAATAAAAAAAAGGGGTTTTCTAGTTAGTAGTGAACAGATCAGCAAGTTTTTTCTGTAGTTCCTCCCCGCGGAGGTTGATGCCAATCACTTTCCCATCTTGATCCAGCAGATAGTTGTAAGGTATTGATGACAGACCGTATGTTTTTATTACCTCAGAGTCTTTGTACCTGAGATCGCTGACATGGATCCATCTGCCTGTCTTATCTTTGCTTATTGCTTCAGTCCAGTCTTCAGCTTTCATGTCGAGTGAGACCTGGTATATTTTAAAGCCTCTGTTATGAAAGGTGCTGTATGCTGCCACCAGGTTAGGGTTTTCATCGCGGCACGGGGGGCACCATGAGGCCCAGAAATCGAGCAATACCACAGAGCCTCGTGTTGACGATAGTCTTATTGTATCTCCTGCCGGGTTGGGCAATGCAATCTCAGGGACCACCGACCCTATTGTAATTATTCCCTTGCTTCCGTCATCTCTTCTCTGGCGGGCTCTCAAGCCTGAGGTGAAGTCATGAAAGTCAATTACAAGGTCTGATTCAGGGTAGCGTGCATATAGTGAAGAGTCTACCCTGAAAAACAGATCAGAATCTTTCAGGGGGTCAAAGAGAGTCATTCCGGGAACACTCTGCTGATTCAGGAGAAAGATAGCTGACATGGAATTGATGTTTTCTACCAGGTATCCGGTGGCGTAGGTCTTGAAGTCAGCAACAAGCATTGCTGCTTTTCGGTCAAGACTATCCATTATAACAGGTAATCTGGTGCTGTTTATGCTGTCGTAATAGCATTTTGTAAGAGCACTAAGTTCCTCTATGAGTACTTCATGCTTCTCCTGAAAACTCAGAAGAAGAGAGCTGCCTTCAGATCCTTTTACTACTGGATGGTATGAGAGGGAGTCTCCGTTAAGAGTTACTTCCACTTTCTCCCCCTTGTCAACAAGTATGGTGAGGAAATTCTTATCAGAGAATGAGAGCATATAGTAAGTGGGTATAGGCGCATCAGTCCTGAAGGAGAAAGAGCCGTCAATATCAGGAATCACAGAATCTTTTGCCATAAGAAACCCGGGCTTAACCTCTTTCAGATACAACTGGCGTCCTCCTGAATTACTGACAACACCGGAGATAGTAACATTGTTATTTCTGCATCCGGCAAATAATACCATCAGTATAAGCAGGAAGATAGACCTAATGATTCCCATTTTCTTTATTTTTTTACCGATGCAAAGATATTTTTTTTTCATATCCCTTGAAGAAGGTTTTGCCATATGTTACATAACGGTTACAAAGGTTGTTTTATTTGCTCATATAAGATAATTATGGTATCTTAATAAACTTTTTATATTATCATCTGAAAGAGGCTATATTATGGGATATATAAAGTTTGATAAAGCCAAGGTAGTAAATCTCGAATTCTCCCTTGACAGAGAGATTATACGCACAAACAGGTCAGGTAGCTATTCCTCAACCACCATAGTGGGATGTAATACAAGGAAGTATCATGGATTACTTGTTTGTCCGGTGAATGAGCTTAACGGTGAACGATATGTCCTTCTCT
Organism: Bacteroidota bacterium; assembly: GCA_003245695.1. Lineage (GTDB taxonomy): Bacteria > Bacteroidota > Bacteroidia > Bacteroidales > VadinHA17 > SR-FBR-E99. The sequence goes on from QKCK01000053.1 coordinate 9,493, forward strand.
CATCCCTGGATACCACAGTAGTATATAACGGTCAGAGCTTTAATACCGGAATAAGAAAATACAGTGGTGATTATTACTCTCCCAAGGGGCACAAGTATATTGAAGATTATGATATCCTCGATATCCCGGGGATGACATTCCGGGTGGGTAATGTATGGCTTAAGCAGGAGAGACTCCTGGTGCATTATGAGGAGCAGTTGATTATCAGGTATACGGTTCTTGACACAGATGAAGAGATAAAACTGCAGTTCAGACCTTTCCTTGCATTTCGTAATATACATCAGCTGACACATGCCAACATGTGGGCCAATACCAAGGTATTCCCGATAAGTAATGGCATTAAGATTCGTCTTTACGATAACTTCCCATGGCTGAATCTTCAGTTATCTGCTCCTGCTGAGTTTGTTCCTGTTCCGGATTGGTATTATGGAGTTGAGTATTATGAGGAGCAGAAGCGTGGTTATGATTATTCGGAGGATCTTTTTGTCCCTGGTTTTTTTGAGGTCACAGCCAGAAAAGGTGATGTGATAATGATTTCTGCATCCACGCATGAGGAGAAGGCAGGAGGTCTGAAAGCCAAGTTTACCAGGATGGTAAAATCGAAGACACCGCGTGATGGTTTTCAGAATTGTCTTGAGAATGCGGCTCACCAGTTTATTGAGAAGAGAGGTGACAATACAAACATAGTGGCTGGGTATCCATGGTTTGGTTCCTGGGGGCGCGATACCTTTATTGCCTTGCCCGGGATAGCCATGGCTCGAAGCCGTGAAGATCTTTTTGGCTCAGTGCTTGATACGCAGGTGAGGCGGATGAAAGGAGGTCTTTTTCCCAATATGGGCGATGAAAGCCCGGCATATAACAGTGTTGATGCGCCTCTATGGTTTTTCTATGCTGTACAGAAGTATGGAATAGAAGATGAGGAAAAATGGAAGCGTTACGGCAATGCAATGAAACAGGTGTTGTCAGCATACAGGAGTGGGACATCATTTGGGATTCACATGAGGGATAATGGCCTGATATATGCTGATGCTCCCGGAAAAGCACTTACCTGGATGGATGCAGTAGTTCATGGCGAGCCTGTTACACCACGTAATGGATATGCTGTTGAGATCAATGCCTTATGGTATAATGCTGTCTGTTATGCACTGGAGTGTGCAGACAAGGCGGGTGACAAGGCATTCATCAAGGCATGGAAAAGCATTCCTCTATTGATAAACAAATCATTCATTGATTTATTCTGGGATGAGGAGCATGGTTTTCTTGTTGACTACATTAATGACATCTCTGGTCGTAGTCTGCAGGTAAGACCAAATATGGTAATTGCAGTTTCACTGCCATATACGATGCTTAATGGTGAGATGATGAAACAGGTTGTAGATATTGCCAACAGGGTATTGGTAACACCGAGAGGTTTAAGATCACTGTCGCCGGCAGAGGAGGGTTATAAGGGTGTCTGCCGTGGCACACAGGAGGAGCGCGACAGAGCCTATCACCAGGGGACAGTATGGCCATGGCTTATAGGTCCTTTCTGTGAGGGGTGGCTCAGGGTCTACGGGACGGGAGGAGCGGCTTATGTCCGCAAACTGATAATGGGTTTCGAAGAGACAATGACTGAAGCAGGTATATCAACCATTTCAGAGATATTTGATGGTGATCCTCCTCATTCACCCAGAGGGGCTATCTCGCAGGCGTGGAGTGTAGGAGAGGTTTTAAGAATACTTGATTTGTTGAATACGAAATACAAAGAAAATTAGTGTTCCTATGCGTGTTTTAATGTTCGGGTGGGAATTTCCACCTCATATAGCCGGTGGGTTAGGCACGGCCAGTTATGGGCTAACCCGTGGCCTCGCCGCCCTGAATGATATTGAAGTGCTCTTCGTCGTCCCAAAAGCATGGGGCGATGAAGACCAGAATATTGTCAGACTAATAGGAGCAAACACTATACCTGTAGCATTCAAGACCATCAGATATAGCTCCACTTTAAGATCTGTAGAGAAGATAGAGGTAGGATCAAAACTGGTACCCTATACTGACCCTGAAGATTTCTGGAAGATGACAAGAAGTAATATCTCAGATACCGATGTGCTGCTGAATACAAACAATGAAGGCAAAATCGAATTCTCAGGCAGTTACGGTGCAACTCTGTTAGACGAGATACAGAAATATGCTATTGTCTCTTCTGTGATAGCCTCAGAAAATCAGTTTGACGTTATACACGCACATGACTGGCTTGCTTATCCTGCAGGTATAGCTGCCAAGGCAGTATCCGGTAAGCCGCTGGTGATACATGTCCATGCCACCGACTTTGACCGTAGTGGTGGTAACGTTAATCCTCAGGTTTTCAAGATTGAAAAAGAGGGAATGGAATATGCCGATAAAATAATCACTGTAAGTAATCTCACACGTGATATCGTAATAAAAAAGTATGGCATAAAACCATCTAAGGTTCAGACTGTTTATAATGCTGTAGAACCAATGCATTTTACTGAAGTGACAAAACCTTTCAGAGGGGTGAGTGATAAGATTGTGACATTTCTGGGTCGTATAACCATGCAGAAGGGACCGGAATATTTCATTGAGGCAGCTAAAATGGTGCTGTCGAAGATGTCAGATGTGAGATTTGTGATGGCGGGGTCAGGAGATATGATGGAGAAGATGATAAGGAGGGCAGCGTCACTCAATATCACTGACAGGTTTCACTTTACAGGATTCCTGAGGGGAAATGATGTCTTCACTATGTTGGGTATGAGTGATGTCTATGTGATGCCATCGGTATCAGAACCATTTGGTATCTCGCCTCTCGAAGCAATGCAGTCAAACGTACCTGTTATAATCAGCAAACAGAGTGGCGTGGCAGAGGTGCTTACACATGCAGTAAAGGTTGACTTCTGGGATATTGAAGCTATGGCTGATGCTATTTATGGAATCCTGTCGTATCCTGCTCTTTCAAAAACATTTGTTCAGAAGGGCAAGGAAGAGGTGGATAAATTAAAATGGGAAAAGGCAGCAAAACAGGTCCATGATATTTATTTGAGAGTAGTTAAGTAACGGACAATAAAAAAGATATGAGTTCACCACAGAAAAAAGCCCTTTGCCTCTATTTTGAGGTACATCAGCCTTTCAGGTTAAGGCGCTACCGTTTTTTTGAGATGGGAAACGAACACTATTATTATGATGATTACATGAATGAGTCAATAATGCGGAAGGTGGCTGAGTTATGTTATCTCCCCGCAAACCGGCTTATACTTGATCTCATTCACAAGCATAAAGGAAAGTTCAGGGTTACCTTTTCGTTAACAGGTATGGTCATCGATCAGTTCAGGCTTTATGCTCCCGAGGTGCTCGATTCATTCAGGGAGATGGCATCAACAGGCTGTGTTGAGTTTCTGGCTGAGACTAACTCACACTCACTTTCATCTCTTACCAACCGTGAGATATTCATGCGTCAGGTGAGTACACACCGTAACAAGATGATTGAGTATCTTGGTGTTGAACCTACATCAATAAGAAACACTGAACTGATCTATTCCGATGAGATAGGCAGCTGGATGGCAGACATGGGCTTTAAAGCTACCGTAACCGAAGGAGCAAAACACATTCTCGGATGGAAGTCGCCTAATTTCTTGTATTGCAATACAATAAACCCACGACTTAAGGTTCTGCTGCGCAATTATCAGCTAAGCGATGATATTGCATTCAGGTTTTCAAACCCGGGGTGGAGTGGATATCCTTTGACTGCTGATAAATATGCCGGCTGGCTGAACGAGCTTGATCCTGCATCAGAGATAGTCAACATATTCATGGATTATGAGACCTTCGGAGAGCATCAGAAGAAAGAGACCGGTATCTTCGACTTCCTTAGATATCTGCCTGATGCTATTCTGAAGAAGACTCCATACAACTTCATGACAGTGACAGAGGTGGCTGATGCATTTCAGCCTGTTTCGGTGATACATGTCCCCTCACCTATATCGTGGGCAGATGAGGAACGTGACCTGACAGCCTGGATGGGTAATGACCTGCAGACAGCTGCAGTAACCAAACTCTATTCCCTCTCAGAAAGGGTAATGTCATGTGGAAAAGAGGCTCTCATCCGTGACTGGATTTATCTTCAGGCAAGTGACCATTTTTATTATATGTCAACAAAATTCTTCTCTGATGGTGCTGTGCATGCTTATTTCAATCCATATGATAATCCCTACCAGGCCTTTCTCAATTACATGAATATTCTAAGTGACTTTGAGATACGGCTTAACTCTGAGTGTCCCGAATCAGATCATGATACTGAACTGGCACGACTTAACAAAAGCGTTGAGGCCAGGGATGAGATAATCAGGCAGCTTGAACTTAAAGTATCAAAGATTGAGAAAGAGTATAGTTTAATACAGAAAAAGGTTGGCAGTGAAAAGCCAGTGAAGAAGGTGGGGGCCCGGGCCACAGGAGTGAAGGGAAAGAGTGAGAAGAAGACGACAGAGATAAAAAAGAGTAAAGCAGGAAGTAAAAGATAATACTGTTTACACCGTTAGATTATTTTACTATACAGAAAACCAGCAAAAGTGATGAAAGCAGATTTTTTGTTCGAGACCAGTTGGGAAGTATGCAACAAGGTTGGAGGTATACACACTGTCATTGCAACCAAGGCGTTGAATGTACTTGCGGAATATGGCGATAATTATGTTTTGATAGGGCCAGATGTCTGGCGTGATGACAAGACCAACCCTGAGTTTATACCTGATGAGGGTATGTTTATGCTGTGGAAAGCACTGGCTATAAGCGAGGGCATGAGGGTTAGGACCGGACGATGGAATATAGAGGGAAAGCCCAGGGTTATACTGGTTGATTTCACTCCTTATTTTGGAATTCAGAATGACATCTTTGCCAGCTTGTGGGAGTCATATAAACTTGACAGCATAAGTGGTCAGTGGGACTATATAGAACCTGCTCTTTTCGGATATGCAGCAGGTAAGGTGATAGACAGCTTTACCAACTATTACCGTGAACATCAGCGGGTGGTGGCACAGTTCCATGAGTGGATGACCGGAACGGGTGTACTCTATCTGAAGAAATATGCGCCGTGGGTGGCTACTGCCTTTACCACTCATGCTACGGTGCTGGGCCGTTGTATTGCCGGAAATGGCAGGCCCCTGTACAGCAGAATGGATGACTATAACCCTGTTCAGACAGCTCGTGAATTCAATATTATAGCCAAACAATCACTGGAGAAGATTACGGCAGCAGAGACAGATGTTTTCACTGCAGTCAGTACAATAACAGGTCGTGAGTGTCTTGCCTTCCTGGCTAAAGAGCCCGATCTTATTACCCCAAATGGTTTTGAAGACTCCTTTGTGCCCTGCTCAGAAGACTTTCATACATGTCAGGCCTCAGCCAAAGAAACACTGATAGGAGTTGCTGAGGCGCTGTTAGGGTATAAGGTAAGCCCCGACACATTGCTGGTCTCAACCAGCGGGAGGTATGAGTTCCGGAATAAAGGAATAGATCTGCTCATTGATGCTATCGGAGAACTGAACAGAAAATGTGAAGGGAAAAAGAACTGTATTGTATTTATACTTGTACCTGCATATCATAAAGGTCCACGACAGGACCTTATTGCCGCCATGGGAGATAATGCTCTGCCACACACAGGAGACAGGTACCTTACACATGGACTACATTATCCTTCCTCAGACCCCATCCTTAACAGAATTAATGCCAACGGGTTAACGAATGATGAAAACGACTGTGTCAAAGTAATATTTGTGCCCTCCTACCTTCATGGTAATGACGGTATCTTTAATAAGACATACTATGAACTGCTTATAGGTTTTGACCTTACACTCTATCCATCATATTATGAACCATGGGGTTATACTCCTCTTGAGAGCCTTATGTTCAGAGTGCCTACTGTTACAACAACATTATCAGGTTTCGGGATGTGGGTCAATAGTCATTTTAAGGACCCTGGTGATGGCTGTACCGTCATTTTGAGAAATGATGAGAATGAAGCTGATGTAATCAGGTCTATGGCATCTGCCGTAGAGAAGCATCTTTTCATGAGTGAAGATGATACTACTGTAGCCAGGGAGAGAGCCTGGGAGATATCGCGTATTGCAAACTGGGACACTCTGTTTCATTATTACACCGAGGCATATTCACATGCATTAAATGCCAGTGAACCACGCAGGGCTCAGCCAAGAGAGTATGCCCGTATATTTGAAGCTGAGGAGGTGACCGTGCGTAAGCCTCACCAGGTTCCTGTGTGGAAAGATATTTATGTTCAATCTGACCTCCCCGAACGCCTCCTGTTCATCAAGGAGCTCGCAGGTAACCTGTGGTGGTCATGGAACAGCGATGCAGAACGATTGTTCCGCAGGATGGATCCCGCATTATGGGACGAGGTTAACCATAACCCACGCAAACTGATAGAGAAGATTGACTATAAACGTCTGACAGTACTGTCAGATGATGAGGTTTTCCTCTCTGAGGCAGACAGGATATACGGAAAATTCAGGGAATATATGGAGAGACCTGAAGACAATGGCAGACCATCAGTAGCATATTTCAGTATGGAGTTTGGCATACATACCTCACTTAAGATATATTCCGGCGGACTAGGTGTTCTGGCAGGCGATTACCTAAAAGAGGCCAGCGACTCAAACTTCAACATAACTGCGATAGGGCTGTTATACCGCTACGGTTACTTCAAGCAGAAACTTGGCCCAAGGGGAGAACAACAGACTATATATGTTGCTGATGATTTCTCTCAGCTACCGGTTGAGCCGGTTAAAGATACTGAAGGCAATCATCTCTCGGTATCACTTGTATGGCCCGGACGAAGTGTCACCGCACGTGCCTGGCTTGCCTCTGTAGGCAAGGTGAGACTTTATCTTCTTGACACTGACATAGATGAGAATGTTCCTGAAGACAGGGTGGTAACCCACTATCTATATGGAGGTGACTCTGAGAACAGATTGAAACAAGAGTTGATCCTGGGTATCGGTGGAACCCGTCTTCTGAGCCGGCTTGGTATCAGACCTGATGTCTTTCACAGCAATGAGGGACATTCTGCCTTTATTGGCTTTGAGCGCATGTATCAACTCATAGAGAGAGAACATCTTACCTTCGGCGAAGCCAGGGAGATAATCAGATCATCAACGCTTTTCACTACACATACCCCGGTGCCGGCAGGTCATGATGCCTTTGATGAAGATCTTCTCAGAAAATATATATCACACTACACCTCCAGATTGAATATCTCGTGGGATGAACTGATAAGCCTTGGTAAATGTGAGGGGGAACATGAACGTAAGTTCAACATGAGTTATCTGGCAGCACGTCTCTCCCAGGAAATGAATGGGGTGAGTGAGCTTCATGGCCATGTTTCACGTGGCCTCTTCTCAAAGCTGTGGCCAGGATATCTTCGTGATGAGCTATATATCGGGCATGTGACAAATGGCGTTCATCATGCAACGTGGACTGCACCTGAATGGGAGCAGGCCTATGAGAATCTGCTCGGCGCAGGCAACTTTGACCAGGCGAATAAACAGAACTGGGAGTGTATTTACCAACTCGATGACTCAAAGGTGTTTGAGATAAAAATGAAGCTTAAGAAAAGACTGTTTGACAATATAAGAAAACGGCTTAGGACTGATATGCTTGAGCGACACGTAAGTCCACGAATGCTTATAAACATAAGCACTCACCTTAACGAGAAGGCTCTGACAATTGGTTTTGCACGCCGTTTTGCAACATACAAGAGGGCGCACCTGCTCTTCCGTGATCTTGACAGGCTGGCTTCATTAATAAACAACCCTGACAAGCCTTTGCAGTTTATCTTTGCCGGAAAGGCTCATCCCAATGACGGAGGAGGGCAGGAGCTTATAAGAAGGATAAATGAGGTGTCACAGATGCCCCAGTTCGCCGGGAAAATCCTCTTCCTGGAGAACTACGATATGAATCTGGCAAAGTATCTGGTCAGAGGTGTGGATATATGGCTTAATACGCCTGAAAGACCCATGGAGGCTTCAGGCACCAGCGGTGAGAAGGGAGTAATGAATGGCACCATTCACTTCAGTGTCCTCGATGGCTGGTGGGTAGAGGGATATCATGCATTTGCCGGATGGGCACTACCAAAGAAGAATACCTTTATCAACAAGGATCTACAGGATGATGTCGACGCCGAGACAATATACAATATGCTGGAATACGAGATTATTCCTGCATATTACTCTCGCGACGAACAGGGCATACCACGTGAATGGACCAGTTATATCAAAAACACCATGGTAAAAGTAGCCCCTGAGTTTACTACCAAAAGAATGCTGAATGACTATATAGACAAGTATTACGTGAAGTTGCATGAACGTAACAGCAGACTGATCTCTGATAACTTCTCCCTGGCAAGGGAACTGGCAGCATGGAAGACTGAGATGATAAAGAAGTGGGACGACATTGAGGTGCTTCAGTACAAATTCCAGAATATGAATGAAAAGGTATTTCACTCAGGCCATACATATGTCAACGAGATCTTGCTAAACATAAAAGATATACCGCCTGAAAACGTCGGTGTGGAGTTTGTGGTGACAAAATTACTGAAGACCGGCGAGCATGAGTTTGTAAAGAGTAAGGAGTTTGAGCTGCTCAGTCTGCGCAAGGGCAAGGCTGTTTACAGGCTAGAGATGATACCTGAAAAAGCCGGTGCATTCTTTTATGGAGTACGTATATATGCCAAACATGCCGAATTACCGCACCGTCAGGACTTCTGCCTGATACGGTGGGTAGATTAACCTATAACTGGTCTATCCCTATTGCAGGAAGTGCCTGAAGCACCAGTGCTGACCGTGATGGCAGATAGAGATGCAGATGGTGTTGTGTTCCGACAGTATATAATCCCTGGTCGGGTATCGACATATATGAGAGTGAGGTGTCTATCCTGCCGTATCCTCCAAATTGTAT
>QKCK01000009.1 GCA_003245695.1 Bacteroidota bacterium
ACTCCGGTATGGCTTGTGCCAAAGGTGTCAATCCCGGTGGTGGAGAATAAGTTTAATATCGGGACAGGGGCATTTCTGGGGACCCTTCTGGGCGAAGACACAGGGTTGTTCGGACTGGTATTTGGTACTGCCACCATTGGCTCCCGGGACAAGAATTTTTCTGCAGGACTGGCATATGGCTTCAGTGGTGATGGCTGGATGCAAAGTCCAATTATCAATGTAAGTACGATGATCAGAACTGGTCCAAAGGGGTATTTTATCTCAGAGAATTATGTTATATCTGCAGAAGGAGAGACAATAGTTCTTATTTCGCTGGGCGGCCGCAGTATAATACGTAATGTAGGGCTTGATTACAGCCTCTGGATTCCTGTGGGTAGTTACATTGATGCCTTTGTGGCTATACCATTTCTTGGGATAACGATACCCATAGGCAAGAAATAGTTATGGCTCTGCCTCGCTTCGCTCAGCTTTGGTCTTTTTCATTTTCTTCGCTTATGACAGCGCACTGTCATCGCTCTGAAAATGAAAAAGCCCCGGTACGTCTTCAACGTACCAGAGCCTTTTTGCTCAGTCGGGATGCCGGGATTTGAACCCGGGGCCCCTTGCCCCCCAGACAAGTACTCTAACCGGGCTGAGCTACATCCCGTGCCTGTAAAAGCAGCGCAAAAATAATCAACAAATCGGATAATGCAAAATATTATAACCAGCCACTGACACTGTAAACATTATTATTTTGAGTTTTCAAATTTCCTATCTTTGTTGTTACCGAAACACAAAATGCCATGAATTCAGTTAACAGACGTAACTTCCTTAGACTTGCCGGTGCAGGTGCAGCAGCAGCAGCTGTGTCACCTGTACTGAAAGCTGCTGCCCCACCGTTAGCCGGTGACAGGCAACAGTCAGACAAACCTGAGACAAATATTAAAGATGCTCTCAAGGTGCCAAGATCAGCAAAATCTCTTCCCGGACTATATCCGGGTGCTGTGGTGATAGCCCGCGACAGCAGAGCAGTACAGGAAAATGTTATCAATGAACAGATAGCCTATGACATGGTTGCCAGGTCAATGCTTGCTCTTACCGGTGCCGGTAAGCTGAAGAAAGCATGGCGCAAATTTGTCTCTCCCGGTGATCGGATTGGCTTAAAAGTAAACCCGGTAGCCGGTAAGAGCCTGACCACAAGTCACGAGGTTGTTAAGGCTGTTATTAAACAGCTGGAGGAGAGTGGAATTAAACGATCACAGATAACTATATGGGACAGGCGGGAATTTGAACTTACCGATGCGGGCTTTACTGCTGAGAACTACCCTGGAATAAATATTGTCGGGACTGAGAAGATGGACAAGAATGGACTTTATTATGACTCTGACGGTCTTCTCTATGGTGAAAAGATGATAGATAAAGAGTGGTATTACTGGGCTGATGTAGAAGGTCAGTATGATGAGTATACCATGCCTTACATGATTAATGGAGGCAAATACTCATATTTCACACGCATAGTAACAAAAGACCTTGATAAGATAATCAATATCCCCATACTGAAGAACGCAGGTAATACAGTTACTCTTGCTCTCAAAAATCTTGCATATGGTGTGATATCAAATACCGGCAGGCTGCATGCTCAGCTCTGGAGTGAAACCTGTGCAGAGGTCTGTGCCTTCGCTCCTGTGCGCGATAAAGTGGTTCTTAATATCGTTGATGGCCTGAAGGGGTGTTTTAACGGCGGACCAGGCGCTAACCCTCAGTTCTTCTGCAATTATAATGTAATAATTGCAGGGAGCGATCCGGTTGCTGTTGACAGAATAGGTTACGATATTGTACTCAGGAAACGTATTGAGGAGGGACTGCAGAAAGAGGGTACTCCCAGAGCCCTGGAATTCATGCTTCAGGCAGAGAGATTGCAACTGGGTGTGGCTGATATTGAAAAGATAAATCTGAAAGAACTGAATATAGGCTGACGGGTTAAATGTTGGAAATGAAGAGGAAGACAGTGTTAACAGCAATGCTATTCATTGCTGCATCGGTTACACTCCCTGGGCAGGGAGCTGATTCTTTCCCCTCAATAAATGAGGGTGAATTAAGCAGTGGTGCCATAACAGGTGTCAGACAATATTCTGATGAATCGTTGTACGGATATATTGATGGTGGTGCTGAACTGTATATGGAGTATGGCTTTGATACTCTTTCAGTGACAGACATTGATATTGCAAATGGTGCGATAAAACTGGAGATATACAAGATGAGTGATGCCGCTGCTGCATTTGGCATCTTTTCTGTACTTCGTTTCAAATGCATTGCTGGCGTTGAATTTACAAAGTATCTATGCAGGTCTGACTATCAGATTCAGTTTTGCAAAGGGCCATATTATGTAAGTGTTGTTAACAGTAATGCAACAGTAGACGAGAAATCAATTTCTGAAGAAATAGCCCTGACTGTTGCCAGTAAAATTGATGCTCCTGATATTACCTTTGACAACTTCTTTTCCGGGGGTGTTGCAGATGATGCGATGCAATCGGCTAAACTGGTCCGTGGCCGTCTTGGGCTTTTCAGCGGAGCATATGGATTATATGAGACCCTGGAGGAGTGCAGCGGTTATAGTGCTCTTATAATAAATCTGAATGGAACAATACTGATCTCGATCCTGTTTGACTCTATGGAATCACTGAATCTCTTTGCTGACAAGGAGAAGCTTGATCTGTCATTAATGGCGGGCGGAGAGAAACAAATTACTGCTTCAGGTAATACTGCAATTATGACGGGTGAGTTCGATATGTTATTGCAGATGAAGTGAATAACATAAGAATTACAATTTAATGCAACTATTGATTAATAATTGTGTTTTATTATTTTTGCTACAAACATTATTTAATCGACAATGAGCTTTTTTAAAACTGTAAACATTGATGCTGATAACAGCACGAATAATACATCTGCCTCGGAGAGAGTGCGCTGCCTGATAATAGGCTCGGGTCCTGCTGGTTATACAGCAGCCATTTATGCCGCACGTGCAAATCTTAAGCCTGTTCTTTATACCGGATTACAGATGGGAGGGCAGCTTACTACAACAACAGAGGTAGAAAATTTTCCGGGTTATCCTGATGGGGTTACCGGACCTGAGATGATGGAGGACTTCCGTAAACAGGCTGAGCGGTTTGGTACTGATATAAGGTTTGGTATTGCAACTTCCGTTGACTTTTCTGTAAAACCACTGAAGGTTGTTATTGATAATAGTACTGAAGTGTTAGCCGATGCTGTGATTATTGCTACCGGAGCCACAGCTAAATATCTTGGAATACCAGCCGAAAAGACATATGCAGGTATGGGTGTGTCGGCCTGTGCTACCTGTGATGGATTCTTCTACAGGGATAAGGATGTGGCCGTTGTGGGTGGAGGTGATACAGCATGCGAAGAGGCTTCCTACCTTGCAGGCCTGTGCAACAAGGTATACCTGATTGTAAGGCGTGATGTTCTGCGTGCAAGCAAAGCCATGCAGGAGAGAGTGATGAAGACAAAGAATATTGAAGTTCTATGGGAGTGTCAGGTTGAAGATCTCTTTGGAGATAATGGCGTAGAGGGTGCTGTGGTGATCCGTCATAAGGATAAACCTGATCAGGAAAAATTCAATATTAAGATTGACGGGTTCTTTCTTGCAATAGGTCATACGCCTAATGCTGATATCTTTAAGGAGTACATTGATCTTGATGAAACAGGATATATCATTACTGAGCCTGACAGTTCGAAAACAAAAGTACCAGGGGTCTTTGCAGCAGGTGATGTGATGGATCATACCTATCGTCAGGCCATCACGGCGGCCGGATCAGGCTGTAGGGCTGCTATTGACGCTGAAAGATACCTGGTTGAACAATAATACTCTCTGGAGGATATATATTATTCCGTTATGAAAACCTTTAAGAAAACATTCCATATCAACGCTGAAGCATCTGATATATATGCTGCATTAACCAACCCCTTTACCATTGAGCTCTGGTCAGGTTATCCCGCCCAGGTAATACCTGAGCCGGGTGAAGAGTTTACTATGTGGGAAGGTGATATATGCGGCAAGTTCATTGAGCTTGTTCCTGATCGTAAGGTAGTTCAGGAATGGTACTTTGGTGACAATGATGTGCAGTCAATTGTAACCATTTCAATATCACCTAAAGGAGGCGAATCTGTTGTTGTGGTTGAACATACCAATATCCCTGATGACGACTTTGAAAATATAGTTGAGGGATGGAATGAATACTATATAGGTGCCATAAAAAGATTTTATAACCCTAACTTTTAGCGGCAGTTTATTACTAACGATTTTACATCCTCAACACTGGCCAGGATGAGATGTGCTATGCCTTTAAAGCACTTAGTGTCAGAATTCTCAGACACAGATTTCACCCAGCCAGGCAGCCAGTTGAGAAGGTGACTGCTGGTAAACCCAATGATGTCATTCTTTAAGGCGGTTTTTACTACCTGATCCTGGGTTTTGATAAAACCAGTCATCAGCCTGTTCAGAAACAGCAATTCAACACCAAGATGGTCGGCAGGGAGGAACCTGTCATTTTCAGGTGAGAAAGAATGCCGGCTATAAAATTCATTTAGTGATCCGTGCGTTTTGTGTAGTATCTCATCATTGAATGATGGCCATGATGATTCTGTAGGCCACGATGTTGAGTTATCCTTGCTTCCAAATAGCATCTGATAATGCTCTGAAACATTCTGATGGCATCTCGCCTGAGAGTGACAGGGAGCATTGAAAAAGGCCAGAGCCGTTCTGAAACCTGGATTATTGCTGCTGACAGGAAGGTTTCGCAATAACCCGGCAGAGCAAAACTCAGGTAGACCCTCCTCCTCAGGCTCAAGTGCTATAATGCTTCCCGTGAAATAAAATATAATGCTGTAAGCATTAAAAAGCATCTCCTCTTTTTCTTCACACTTAATCTGATTTGCAGTATCCATAAAGGGCATCCTAATTCATTTTTCTAATCTTATTAACACTGCATGCTTTCAATTGTTCAGCCTGCCAGGTACTAAAATTAATATTTGC
>QKCK01000158.1 GCA_003245695.1 Bacteroidota bacterium
ATTGCGCCTAAATAACCTCTCAACTCAGAAAAATGACCTGTAGGCATACTTGTTCCTGCAAGCCTGTTTGAGACAGCTTTGAAAAGTATATCTTCAACAAGTGTTGATTTTCCTGATCCACTGACACCTGTGACTGCTGTAATGGTATTCAGCGGAAATCTGACCGTTATCTCTTTAAGGTTGTTTTCGCGCGCATTGGTGACCTCAATGTAACTGTGCCATTTTCTGCGGTACTGTGGTGGCTCTATTTTCATAGCACCTGTCATATATGCAGCTGTCAGTGACTTGTTTCTTGATGTGAAATCAAGGCCCCCATGATATACTATCTCACCTCCGTGAGTGCCAGCCCCAGGCCCCAGGTCAACTATCTCGTCAGCTGCTCTGATAATCTCCTCCTCATGTTCTACTACAATAACCGTATTACCTAAGTCACGCAGCTCCTTCAGAACATTTATCAGCAGGTTGGTGTCGCGTGGATGCAGCCCGATACTCGGCTCATCAAGTATATACAACGATCCCACAAGGCTGCTTCCAAGTGAGGTGGCAAGGTTGATCCTTTGAGATTCACCTCCCGAAAGAGTGTTTGAAAGCCTGTCAAGGGTGAGATAGTTAAGCCCAACATTGACAAGAAACTCAAGCCTTTGTTGTATCTCCTTTAGCAAACGCCCTGCAATATCCTTCTCTTCGCCATTGAGACATAATGAGTTAAAAAGCTCATGTGCCTCAGCAACAGTCAACGATGATACTTCCTGAATCGATTTTCCTCCCACTTTAACATATCCGGCCTCTTTTCTAAGCCTGTGACCATTACACTCCGGACATACCCTCTTGCCTCTGTAACGGCTAAGCATTACGCGATACTGAATCTTGTATTTTTTCTCTTCAAGATGCTCAAAAAACTGGTTCAGTCCAAAGAAATACCTGTTGCCTTTCCATACAATGGCTTTCTGTGCTTCAGATAGTTTATACCACGGCTTATGTATCGGAAAATCAAATTTATCAGCGTTGTATATGAGCCTCTCTTTCCATTGCTTCATGGTCTCTCCCTTCCAGCAGGCAATGGCGTCATCAAATACACTCAGGTTCTCGTCTGGTATAACCAGGTTATCATCAATACCGACAATTTTCCCATACCCTTCACAAACGGGACAGGCCCCCAAAGGACTGTTGAAACTGAAGAGATGTTCTGTTGGCTCCTCAAAACAGACGCCATCCTCCTCAAACTTATCAGAGAAATTCAGGCTTTGTGTTGTCTCCTCATCCATAACTGTGACAGTAAGATGTCCCTTGCCGGTGAGAAATGCTGTCTGAACTGAGTCAGCCATACGGCTTAAACCATCAGGTGAGCCATCTGCAACAAGCCTGTCAATGACAATGTCAATAATCTGCCCAGAGGCAAAATCGTCAATGGCAACCGGCTCGTCAATCCTGATGTAACCCTTTTCTGAGCTGATCCTTGTGTAACCTTCCTTAACCAGAAAAGAAAAATACTCGGTTATGGAAATTGAATCGGGAATCACATGTGGTGATGTTATCACGATTCTTGTACCCGGAGTAAGCGCTGAGATGTAGTTGACCACATCATCTACGGTGTGTTTGCGCACTTCCCTTCCCGATGCCGGAGAGATTGTGTGTCCGACCCTTGCATATAAAAGCCTCAGGTAATCATATATCTCAGTCGATGTGGCTACCGTGGAACGTGGATTACGTGTGTTTACCTTCTGCTCTATGGCTATTGCAGGAGGTATACCATTAATAAAGTCAACCTCTGGTTTATTCATCCTTCCCAGAAACTGCCTTGCATATGATGAAAGACTCTCTACATATCGTCTTTGCCCTTCTGCATATATAGTATCAAAAGCAAGAGATGATTTGCCTGAACCGGAGACCCCGGTCATGACTATCAATCCATTCCTCTTAAGGTCTATCGTGATGTCTTTCAGATTATGAACCCTGGCACCCTTTATCTCTATGTTACCCTTCATTATTGATGCTGATCATTCAAAAATTCAAAAGTAATGGTTTTGAAGTAAAGAATTTTTCTTTTCTTTGTATCGTATCAAATAAATTAATGGAGGGTCGCCTATAGAATATCTCTACTCTTAACCAAAAAGAGTGAGTTATGAAGAATATGAAAACCGATTATGAGCTTATCGAAAGCTTCATAAACGGCGACGAGAGGAGCATTGAGCTACTTATTCTCCGTTATAAAAACAAAGTATACTCTTATATCAGTCTCTACATCCGTAACAGGGATGTGGCTGATGATATATTCCAGGATACCTTTATGAAGGTTGTACAGTCAGTTAGAAAAGGGAGGTATCAGGATGACGGAAGACTCCTTTCATGGATACTTCGTATCGCACATAATCTTATAATTGACCATTTCAGAAGGGAGAAACAATATGGCCTGATACTGAATGAGGATTATGAGGCAGATATATTCAACTCAGAGAAATTCAGTGATGCTAACATTGAGCATACTCTGATGAAGAAGCAGATAATGCGGGATATCAGAAAGCTGATAAGCGAATTGCCTGAAGACCAGAGGGAGGTGGTTATCATGCGCCATTATACCGGAATGAGTTTTAAAGAGATAGCAGAGATGACTGGTGTAAGCATAAATACAGCTCTTGGGAGAATGAGATATGCACTCATAAATATGAGAAAAATGATTGCTGAAAAAAACATTACTCTCTCAGCAAATTAATGCAATAACAATTAAACGGGCGCGTTCTAAATAAAAAACGCGCCTATGGAAGAAAACTCTACCCGGTTTATTACATCTACAGAACTAAAAGACTGCTCACCTGATATCTATTCAGATGCATTCGGGCTTGACGCCCTTACTGATCAGCTTTTATCGCAGATGAAAAGTCACACTATAACCCCTGATGACAGTGTGATTATAGAATTGTTTAAAAAAATAAAAAAAAGCACCAAGGTTCATTAACAGGCATAAGGACTTTGAAGAGTGTGAATGACGATCTTACTGTAAAGTAAAAAGAGACACGTTGCGGTTATCCGCCTTCCGGAAAGAGAGAGGAATGCTTTCATTTCTCTCTCTCTTATTTACCATCACATCATATGAGGTGATAAATGTTTATGTTTTGCATATTAGCTTTTTCTTATATTAGCAAAAATCAAAATTATCTTATGAAAAGAACAGCTTTAATAACAGTATGTGCAGTGTTAATCATATCAGTGGTATCATGCACTACAAAGAAAGAGAAGATGGAAAAAAGCATGAGAAGCTTCATAGCCGACTATGAAGAGACAATTGCGCCTCTGTATCGTGAAGCCGCACTTGCGTCATGGAATGCAAATGTTAACGGCACGGATGAAAACTGGGCAGCAAGTGAACAGGCATCTTTTAAACTCCAGAAAGCATTTACTGACCCTGTGAAATTTAATCAGCTGAAGAAGATCAAAGAGTCAGGTGCACTGTCTGATCCATTGCTGGTGCGAGAACTTGAAAGGATATATAACGCTTATCTGTCCGGACAGGTGGATACCCTGCTTATTGCTGAACAGATAAAAATGGAAACTGATATAAGCAAAAAGTACTCAAGTTTCAGAACTGAATTGAACGGCAAGAAAATGTCAGATAATGAGATTGATGATATCCTCAGAAACTCAAAAGACAACAACGCGCTCCAGGCAGCCTGGGAAGCACAGAAACTTATTGGACCGGTGGTGTCTGATGATATTATTAAACTGGTAAAACATCGTAATCTGATTGCCACAAAACTGGGTTTCAGTAATTATCATGAGATGAGTCTTAAACTCTCAGGGCAGGACCCGGAAGAGGTAACACGCGTGTTTGATGAGCTTGACAGTCTTACAAGAGGTAACTTTGAAGAGCTTAAACAGGATATTGATACCTATTTTGCGAAGAGATATAATCTTGATGCCAGCTCTCTGAGACCATGGCATTATCAGAATAGATTCTTTCAGGAAGCACCGGAAATATACCCTGTGAACTTTGATAAATACTATTCTGATAAAGATCCGGTAAAACTTGCATCAGAGTTCTATAGTGGTATTGGACTTGACGTAGATAAGATATTGGAAAACAGTGACCTTTACGAGAAAGAGAATAAAAACCAGCATGCTTTCTGTACTGATATAGACAGGGCAGGCGATGTGCGCACACTTGATAATATAAGGCCTGATGCATACTGGATGAATACAATACTCCATGAACTTGGCCATGGCGTTTATTCATATTATAATGACATTACTCTTCCATGGGAGCTGAGAGATGCTGCACATACCTTTACTACAGAGGCAATTGCAAATATGTTTGGACGATTCGCTACTGATCCTCAGTGGATGTTAAATATGGGCATTGTAGATCAGAAAGAGTGTGACCGGATTAAGGATGACAGCTTCAGAGCTTTGAGGTTACAGCAGCTTGTATTCAGCCGTTGGGCTCAGGTTATGTACAGGTTTGAAAAGTCAATGTATGAAAACCCTGACCAGGACCTTAATAAACTATGGTGGGATACTGTTGAGAAATATCAGTTGCTGACCAGACCTGATGACAGAAATATGCCAGACTGGGCAACAAAGATTCATATAGCACTTTATCCATGCTATTATCATAATTATCTCCTTGGTGAGATGCTGGCATCTCAGTTCTATAGCTATATTACCACCAATGTGGTAACAACAGGTTCTTTTGTAAACCAGACCGCTGTAGGTGATTGGCTGAAACAGAACGTATTCTACCCGGGAGCCAGATATAACTGGAATGATATGATAGAAAAAGCTACTGGCGAGAAACTTACTGCTAAGTATTATGCCAGCCAATTTGTTAAATAATGTGACATTGGAGATCTAAGAATGAAAAAAACAGCATTGTTATTTTGCATTATGCTCTTTGCCTGCACCTCAAACAACGTGAATAAGAAGAGTATACCCGAAAATGGTTATATAACCGACGTTACAATAAATGAAGCCATAAACTCTGTAAAAGCAGCAAACCCATCATTAGATGACTTGCTGCC
>QKCK01000237.1 GCA_003245695.1 Bacteroidota bacterium
AGGTCTATGATGGAAACATTAAAAACATGAATGAGCTGCTGGAATCGACTATCGCGAGGTTCAAGGTAGGGATGGCTGAGAGTACTGATGTTGACCAGATGAAATCGAATGTTGCTACGCTTGTAAATGCTAAGTTTCAGATGGAAAGGACATTGGAGGTGAGTTATAGCATGATTCGTTTTCTTACCGGTTTGGAACAGGATTGCATTATTAATCTTTCTGATTCTCTTGAAGATGTAATCTCTTCATTCAGGATTGAGGATCTGCTCTCACAGGATTTCAAAATTGAGAATAATCTGAATTATCAGATGCTGGATGGACAGGTAAAGCTATCTGAATTATCTCTGAAATCGGCAAAAGCTTCTGTTCTGCCTACTCTCTCTGGCTCGGTATATTATATGGAGACCGGGCAGGGCAGTAAGATAGGATCACAGGACTGGTATCCTTATTCTGCGGCTGGGCTTCAACTATCCATACCTATTTTTGGCTCTGGTGAGAGAACATCAAAAATACAGAAAGCAAAAATTTCACTTATGAAGACGCTGGAACAGAGGGATGTTGTGTCGGAGAATCTTAGCATGCAGGAGAAACAGATAAGGTATAATCTTATGAGTTCCAATGAGCAATATAAGCTTCAGAAGGAGAATATTGAGATTGCCGGAAGGGTACTGACGAGCGTCAGGAATAAATACGAACAGGGGATGGCTTCGAGCCTTGATATCACGCAGGCCAACAGTTCTTTTCTGTCGGTAAACGTTGAATATCTGAATGCACTTCAATCGTTACTTCAGAATAAGATAGCTTTCGACAAGCTTATGAATACATTTTAACAATTATGATAACATATAAAACTATAATAATGAAACGTACCATTATTTATTCGATGTTTTTTGCCGGAATGATTATTATCGCCGGTTGTGGGAAGACGCAGAAACCTGCCGATGCGGCAGCAGCGCCTGCTGAGGCAGTGGTAAAAGCTCCTGTCAAGGTTCAGGCTATTACAAAACAGAAGATAGCCCGTACTGTTGATTATACTGCTACGGCAGAGCCTTTTGAGGAGGTTAATATGGCACCTGCCACACCTGGCAGGGTTGAGAAGATATATGTTGAAGTTGGCGACAGGGTATCAAAGGGAGATAAGCTCTTCATGATGGATCGCACCCAGCTTCTCACAGCCCGTATTCAGCTTGCAAACCAGGCCAAGGATCTGGCAAGGATGGATACCCTTCTGAAGGTGGGTAGCCTTACACAGCAACAGTATGATCAGATGAAGGCTGCCTATGATGTGACAAAAGCCAATGCTGATTTTCTTGAGGAGAACACTACTATGGAAGCTCCTTTTAACGGAGTCATTACAGGAAAGTATTATGAAGACGGTGAGTTATACTCAGGGTCTCCGGCAATGACAGGAAAGGCAGCCATCATCACACTTATGCAGATGGACCCCATGAAGGTTACAGTAAGCATCTCGGAACAGCAGTTCCCTCTTATTAAGAATGGAATGCAGGCTAAGATCACTGCTGATGTATATTCTGACCGTGAGTATAAAGGGAGAATCTTCAGGGTACACCCAACAATCAATGCTGCTTCACGTAGTTTTGAGACTGAGATTGAGATCCCGAATGGCGACCGTAGCCTGCGCCCGGGTATGTTTGTCAGAGTGGCAATAGACATGGGTGAGATAGAATCATTTGTCATTCCTTCAAACGCTGTGCTTCTTCAGGAGGGTACAAATGACAGATATATCTTTACAGTAAACGGCAATACCGTCACCCGTCACCTGGTTACCCTGGGTAAGCGCTTTGATGATTACGTTGAGATTATATCATCAGAGATAAAAGAGGGTGACTCACTGGTTGTCGAAGGGCAGGCACGACTGTCAAACGGTGATACAGTTGAAATAGTTAAATAATTGTTTAATAATAGAAATACATTATCATGAGTATATATGGCAGTGCAGTAAAAAAACCCGTCACCACGATACTGATATTTGTGGCAGCAATGGTGATAGGGCTATACTCACTGACGCAGTTGCCCATTGACTTGTATCCCGAAATAGAACTACCATTTCTTTCGGTCTATACAACCTATCCAGGTGCAAGTGCTTCAGATATTGAGACCAATATAACGCGCCCTCTTGAGGACGCCCTGGCTTCAGTAAGTAACCTTAAAGAGATAACATCAAGGTCAAATGATAATATCTCGGTAATATTCCTTGAGTTTGAGTATGAATCAAACCTTGATGAGGCATCAAATGATGTGAGGAGTAACCTCTCGTTTGTTCAGGGACAGCTCCCTGAAGATGCTGAAGATCCTGTGATCCTTAAGTTCAATTCAAGTATGATGCCTATAGTCTTCTATGCCATAACAGCAAATGAGAGCTATGCCGGACTGGAAAAGATACTCGATGAGAGGGTTGTAAACCCACTCAACAGGATCGAAGGGGTTGGCTCTGTCGGGTTGTCAGGTGTACCGGGGAGAGAGATATATGTTGATGTCGACCCGCAGAAGATGGAGGCATATCATCTTACAATAGAACAGATTGGCAATATTCTCAGAGCTGAGAATGTGAATGTGCCTGCAGGTTATATAGAGATGGGTAAGACTGATTATCCCATCAGGATACAGGGTGAGTTCCAGGAGAGCGAACAGCTTGCAAACGTGGTTGTTGGTAATTATGCCGGTAATAACATATACCTCAGGGACGTTGCAACGGTCCTCGACACAATACGTGAATCACGTTTTGTTGAGAAGGTTAACGGTGGCAGGGGGATGACCCTATTTATCCAGAAGATGTCAGGTGCAAACACTGTACAGGTATGTCGAGATGTGGAGAAAGAGCTCAAGGCACTATCAAAGGATCTGCCTTCAGATGTTAAGATAGAGAAGATCTTTGACTCCTCAAGCTTTATCAAAGGCTCAATAAACAACCTTACTGAGACCCTGATGTATGCTGCAATATTCGTTGTACTGGTTGTTCTTTTCTTCCTGGGACGATGGAGAGCAACCTTTATAATAATACTGACGATACCAATCTCACTTGTTGCTGCATTCGTTTATCTCTTCATAACGGGTAACTCGATAAACATCATTTCGCTCTCCTCGCTGTCGATAGCGATAGGGATGGTTGTGGACGATGCCATTGTGGTATTGGAGAATATCACAAAGCATATTGAGCGGGGCAGCAGCCCGAGGGAGGCAGCCATCTATGCAACCAACGAGGTGTGGCTTGCGGTTATTGTGACCACTCTGACAGTGGTGGCGGTGTTCCTCCCTCTGACATTTGTCAAGGGCCTTACCGGAGTGATGTTCTCTCAGCTGGGTATGATTGTTTCAATAACAATAATTGTTTCGGTATTTGCCGCAATAACCCTGACACCTACACTTAGTGCACTGATGCTTAAGGTAAAGCCTATACGTGAGAATGCACCTTTCTTCAGCTGGGATGGTTCAATACATAAGTTTCTTGAATGGCTTGATAATATCTATGTCAGAACAATAAGATGGGCACTTCACCATAAGAAGGTAATTGTTCCGGTAGCAATATTTGTCTTTTTCGGCTCAATGGCTCTCTTTGGCATCGTTGGTGCCGAGTTCATACCTCAGTCTGATGAGTCAACGTGTACTGCAACCGTAGAGCTGCAGACTGGTACAAGGTATGAGCAGACGCTTAAGGTGGCTGATCGTATTGACTCACTGGTTAAGGCTGACATACCTGAGGTGACACTTATATCAACCTCCACAGGTACTGATGATGCCGGTGGTTTCGCATCGCTCTTCAGTACCAGCGGAACACATACTATAAGCTATCAGTTTACCCTGCTGCCTGTCAAGGAGCGAAAGCGTGGTGTGGAAGAAGTGGCTGAATCAATAAGACAGCTTATCAGCCCTATGCCTGAGGTAATAAACTATTCGGTCTCCACATCATCAAATTCAGGTATGATGGGTGGCAATACAGTCGATGTTGAGATTTACGGATATGATATCACGGCAACAAACCTTCTGGCTGAGGAGTTGTCTAAACGGTTCAAGACCGTACAGGGAGCCAAGGATGTGCAGATAAGTCGCGATAAATCGAAGCCTGAGCTTCAGATACAATTCGATAATGAGAAGTTACTGAGATATGGGCTCACAACAGCGCAGGTTTCCACAATAGTCAAAAACCGTATCGATGGTCTCACTGCTACACGACTGCGTCAGTTTGGTGATGAGTATGATGTTATTGTAAGGTTTAAAAAGGATGCCCGCAACACTATCACTGAAGTTGAGAACATTGGTATTACTACTCCTGCGGGAGAGGTTATACGTCTTGGTGAGATTGCACAGGTAAAGGAATACTGGTCACCGCCAAACATTGAGAGAAAGAGGAAAGAGCGTGTTGTTACAGTATCTGTTACTCCATATAAGAGAGCGCTGAGTGATATAGTTGCAGACATGCAGAAAGAGATCAGTCAGGTTGAGAAGCCTTCAGGGGTTATGATTCAGATATCAGGATCATATGAGGACATGCAGGAGTCGTTTATGGACCTCGCTTTACTGATGGTAGTATCGCTTATACTTGTATACCTTGTTATGGCATCACAGTTTGAGTCACTTAAAATGCCAATAATTATAATGTTATCAATACCTTTTGCTTTCTCAGGTGTGGGAATAGCACTATTCCTTACCAATACAAAACTTAGTGTGATTGCGGCTATAGGTGCCGTGATGCTTATAGGTATTGTGGTGAAGAATGCTATTGTGCTTGTTGACTTCATCAACCTGGTGCGCGACAGGGGTGTTGAGTTATATGAGGCAGTGATTATCTCTGGTCGCTCAAGGCTGCGTCCTGTGCTTATGACTTCGGCTACCACAATACTTGGTATGTTACCGCTGGCACTCAGCTCAGGCGAAGGTGCTGAGATATGGAGTCCGATGGGTATTGCAGTTATCGGCGGGCTGGTATTCTCTACTCTGGTAACACTAATTCTTGTTCCAGTAGGTTATGTGCTTATGGCACGCAGGGGTGAGCGCGATAAGAAGCATAAGGTTGCTTACAGGGATATGAAATTCCTTGATGGTATTGAGTCTGTCAACTAAAAGCGGAAGTTATGAAAGCAGTAATGATAATATATAATGTAGCGCATACCGAGAAGCTCGAATTCGCTCTTGAAAAACTTGAGATACGTGGCTATACACAATGGGATAATGTCAAAGGACAGGGTACTCTTACCGGAGTGCCTCATCTGGGAACACATACATGGCCAGAGATTAACGGTGCGGTACTTGCTGTTGTAAGTGACAGCCAGGTCTTCCCATTGCTGGAGGCAGTAAAACGTATTAACAAAGTAAACGAGGAAGTAGGTATCAGAGCCTTTACCTGGGAGATACAGGAGACGGTCTGATCTATTCTCTGATTTTCATCTGAAGTTTAAAGCAGAGGTGTTGAATACATCACCTCTGCTTTTTTTTCTCCCTGTCATAAAATATGTTTTACAACATGTTTTTGGGCGCAAGTTTTTTTGAAGCGAAATATAATCAGCATTTCAAATTCTGTCATTAAAAAATATTGGAGACTTGCTGTGAAAACATTCATTCACTTGACGTTTTACATTATTTTTGTAATGGGGAAAACAATAATCACTTTAAATAAATTATCATGTATCGTTATCTATTAACACTAGCACTGGCGTCAGCCGTAATTCTTGTTTCATCATGTTCAGGCGGAAAGAGTAATGCCCATGATACAGTAAGTGCGTCAGGAAGTCAGGAAGAGGAAAAGGTTGTGCTTAATGAAAAGCTGCAGGAGAGAGTTGGTTCATGGATCGAAAAGGGGATAGAGTGTTATGGAATAGTAATAGCTACCTCTACACCTGATGGAAAACCAATGGGGAAATCAGTCAAATGTAAAGTTATAGCACTGAAGCCTGATATGATAAGGCTTAAGACCCTTGAGAGCGTAAGCCTGATGGAGAGTAAGGGTTGTGACCGTCTGGGTCTCGCTTATGGTGATACCTGGTGGGAAGAAGAGGGTGATATCTTCAGGACCAGGAAAGAAGCCGATGATTTTCTCGTGGCAAAGGGATGGCTTATTAAGTAGGAAAGTAAAATTTTGAGATTCTTTTCTGAGGATTTACCCTGCTTCATAATGCATGGGGCGAGAATATTATGACTGATCAGCAACTTATAAAAGCAATATTACAGGGTGATAACGGAGCTATGAAAGAGCTTATTATCAGGTATCAGGATCTGGTATTGAATTCCTGTTATAAAGTATTGCGTTCGAAGGAGGATGCTGAGGATATTGCTCAGGAGGTTTTTATTGAGGCATACCGGTCTGTATCAACATTGAGAAATGAAGAAGATATCTCTTTCTGGCTTTACAGGGTTTCATTGAATAAATCAATAAACTACTCTAAGCGGAAGAGTTATTCGATAATTCGTAATCTGCTACATATAGATACAGTTTTTAATAGTGAGGAGGATGCTGTTGCCATCACTCCTTTTTCTGATTATGATCCGGGGAAGGATTTTGAGGCCAGGGAGAGGCAGGAGATACTTATGAAAGCTGTTGACACCCTCCCTGCTCTGCAGCAAAAAGCTTTTATAATGCATCATTATGATAATCTGCCCTATAAAGAGATATGCACAATATTAGGGCTTTCACTCTCATCAGTTGAATCTTTACTGTACAGGGCAAAGATGAACCTGCAAAAGAAGTGCAGTAGTTATAACAATCTCGGAAAGAAAAAAAGTAAAAAATGAAGTCATGATATCAGAAAAAAACAACAGGACTATCCTCTGGCTAAACTTTATCCTGCTGATAGTAATAACATCTGCTATTGTTGCATACGTAGTGATGGGAAACAGAACCACGGTCACCACCTCAGATACCAATGGTGTAACATCACTTGAGATGCTGAAGAAAGAGCTCAACCTTGATCAGGCTCAGTATCAGAAGGTCCTTGTTCAGAATGATCATACCTTCAGGACATATAACCTGGTGCTTGATATGATGTGCGAGACAAATGTTGCAATACTTGAAGAGTTAAGCAAGCCAGAGGCAGATAAGGCAGCCCTTGACAGTCTTGCAAAGAAATACGGGGTGTTAAGTACCTCTCTTCGCAGACATACAATTGACTACTTTGTCAATTTAAAGAATATATGCACAGAAGATCAGCAAAAGAGACTGACACAGATTTTTAAAGATATGATGGAACTTGACAAACAATGCGAGACCTGCAATAAAAAGGATTGCCCCCGGAAAGAGAGAATCAACAATCTGGGAAAATAATTTTAAAGCAAGGCGCAAGTTTTTCTTCCAGTATTTGTCTTTTTATAAAGACCATTTATAAAACCAAAATGAAACACAAAACAGATAATTTAATGCCTGATATCCCGGAACATTTTATGTTCAGGCATATTGAGCCGCCTGATGAATTTGCCCTTAAGGTAATGGAGAGGATAGAGAATAGCAGTAAAGGTGGCTTCTCTTCCTTTTCAACAGCATCAAAAGTTGTTTTCTTGTCACTTACACTTTTAATATATTCCTCACTGGGTGTATTTATAGGTGTACAGAGTCATAAAAACAGTACAATGAACCTTTCCTATTCAAAAAAGAAGGCGCTGATTGAACTTAAAAAGGTACATCATCTTGATCCGGTAAGCAGTTTTGATAGTATGCTTCACCCGTTTGAAACAAAGAGTAACTAATAAAGAGAGACATATAAAATGAAGAGACAGAATTGGTACAAACTGTTTTATCAGTTTGCGATAATAATAGTACTTGCAATTACAGGCTTCCGTCTGTTGTTTTCCAAGGGTTTTACTCCTGATTTCGAAGCATACTGTCCCTTTGGCGGAATACAGGCCCTGGGAAGTTATCTTACAATGGATTCACTGTCATGCTCTATGACAAGCATGCAGATTATGATGGGAGTAGTGTTGTTTATAGGTATTGTTTTGTTCAGCAGGCTTTTCTGCGGTTATATATGCCCTCTGGGAACTATTGGAGAATGGATAGGCAAACTGGGTGACAAGCTGAAAATAAGATTTACCCCCTCCGGTGTTGTTGACTATGCACTGAGGTTTCTTAAGTATGCCCTTTTATTTATTACTTTCTACTATACACTTCAGTCCAGTGAGCTTTTCTGCAAGAAGTTCGATCCATATTATGCAACTGTATCAGGATTTAATTCTGACGTTGTGGTTTTATGGGCATCGCTTGCTATTGTTGCTTTGATAGTAGGATCATTGTTCCTGAGACTATTCTGGTGTCGTTATCTCTGCCCCCTTGGAGCTCTCTCCAATATTTTCAGATTTGCATATTGGTTTGCGGGTATTATGGGTGTTTACATCATTCTTATTGTTGCCGGGGTAAAGCTCTCTTACGTTTATCCGCTGGCTGCCCTGGCAGTGGCAGGTTACGTTCTGGAGATAGTCAGAATGAAGAAGGTGTCGCCATCACTGGTGCATATAACAAGGAATGCAGATACATGTATCAGCTGTGGCTTGTGTTCTTCAAAGTGTCCTCAGGGAATAGATGTGGCTTCCATGGAGGTGGTTAAACATGTTGACTGTACCCTGTGCGGTGACTGTCTGCATGAATGTCCTGAGAAAGACACTCTGCAGATAAACAGGAAATCAATGAATTGGCTCCCAGCTGTTGTGCTTGCTGTGCTTATTGCAGCAGGTATCATCATGGGATCATTCTTTGAGGTACCTACCATTGATGTGAAGTGGGGCACTGATGAACAGATTGCAAATGCTGAGGTATATAGCCAGTCGGGTCTTAAAAATATCAAGTGCTTCGGTAGCTCTACCTCATTCGCCAACCAGATGCGTAAGGTGGAAGGGATTTATGGAGTAGCCACTTTTGTTGGTAGTCATACTGTGAAGATATATTATGATCCAGCTGTTTTTGATGCCGATAAGATACAGAGACTGATATTTGTGCCCGAGAAAAGAGTGGTAACACCTATTACAAAAGAGGTAGACTCAGTTGTTTTCTATACTCTCAGGGTGGACCAGTTCTTTGACCCTCTTGATGCAACTTATATGCAGCACCTTTTAAGTCAGAAAAGTCATGCATGCGGATTCCAGACAGAATTCGGGTGCCCGGTAATGATACGGATATACTTCCCTGCAGGTAAAGAGAACTCTGCTGCAGAACTGACAGATGTTATTGAGACAAAGAATCTGTCATTTGTAGTTAATAACAACGAGTTCTTTGCAAAGCTTAAATATAAGGTGATTGAGATAAATGATAAACCTGAGGTAATATCAAGGTATGACTATGCCAAGGCTATGTATCTGCCATACTCAAACAGGTTTAACGATTTCGCAAATTATACACCTGATGTTGTTAGTGAGTATATCCTTGATATGGGCAAGAACACCTCGCTGCGCAACAGATTCTCATATCTGGTAAGCCATCTCTCAAATGACAAAGGGGTAATAGGGTTTGAGTCACTCCTCGATTCAACAGGGGTTGAAAAGGCAGTGATATCATTTGTTGATACAGTGACCGATGGCGGTAAAATCTATTCAGCCATTAATGCCGACACTCTTTTGATACATTATTCCGACGGAAGAACAGGCAAGGTGGCAAACACTTTTGCTTTCCCTGAAAACGGAACAGAAAAGAAAAAGTAGAAAATAAAAGAAAAGCGTTGACCATCGCCTGTAACTTGAAAATCACCGGCATGGCCAACTGATAAAACGACAACATATAACAGACTATGTACGCAATTGAATGTAAAAATCTTACTCATTATTACGGGAGCAAGCTCATCTATCAGAATCTGAGCTTCAATGTAGAGGAGGGTAAGATACTCGGGTTACTTGGTAAAAACGGTACCGGAAAATCAACTACCATTAATATTCTTAACGGTTTTCTTCAGCCTACACAGGGCGAGTGCCTCATCTATGGCGAGAATACCCAGAATATTTCACCGGCAACAAAGCGGAGGATAGGCTTTCTCATTGAAGGTCATATTCAGTATTCATTTATGAATATCCATCAGATTGAGAAGTTTTACTCAGGCTTCTATCCTAACTGGAATAATAAGCCATACTGGGAGCTTTTATCAAAGCTAAAGGTAACACCTACGCAGAAGCTGTCAACAATGTCATGCGGCCAGCGTTCGCAGGTGGCACTGGGATTGATACTAGCGCAGGACCCTGATCTTCTTATCCTGGATGACTTCTCAATGGGTCTTGATCCGGGGTATCGCAGGCTGTTTATTGATTATCTGCGCGAGTATGCCAAGGCTGAGAACAAGACTATTTTCACAACCTCACATATTATTCAGGATATGGAACGACTTATTGATGATGTCCTGATTATGGATTATGGCAAGATACTTGCCCAGCAGCCTATTGATACCTTCATGAACCGTTTCAAGCAGTTTAACATTAAACTCACCTATCCTGATCAGGAGATTCTTGCTGACAGAATTGCTGTAAACATTGAAAAGGTAAAGGATAAGATTGAGTTTTATACCTATGCCACTGAAGAAGAGGTGAAGGGATTTCTCAATTCACAGGGTATTGTCTATGAATCTTTTGAAGAGAAGAAGATGTCACTTGAGGATGCTTTTATCGGACTTACACGTAAGTATTAATTCAAAAAACCGTAAACATGTTTAAAGCTATTATATATAAAGAGTGGATCAAGATACGGCTGGTAGTATATGCCTCACTTGTTCTTGGACTCCTGGCGCTCATAAATATTTTTCTGAATGTACGTCATGATATCCTGTTTGTTGATGCTGCCAACTATTGGTATGCATTCCTTTTCAGGGGAGTTATTTATTTTGGCATTCTTAAGTTCCTGCCATTTATTATGGGTGGGGGTATTGCCATTGCACAGTATTTTCCTGAGACTGTAAGCAAGAGAATAAAACTCACATTTCATCTTCCTTACAGGGAGAATACGCTTCTTATAAGGATGCATGCTTTCGGAGCAGGGATGCTGGCTGCAATTTATGCGGTAATTATATTATTGTTTATAGGTGGAAGTGCGATCTTCTTTCCTTCAGGAATCATTATTGACTCGCTTCTAACGCTGGCACCATGGTTTCTTGGTGGCCTGGCTACCTACTTCCTTGTGGCGTTGATACTTATGGAGCCAATGTGGCTTTACAGGGCTTTTTATGCGATAGTTTCTGCAGGCTTTGTCACCTTATTCTATAAGATAGATTCAATTGGCGGATATAAGCATTTGCTGGCCTTTTTGGCCCTGTTAACCCTGCTTTTGAGTTGTGTTGTTTTATTTTCTGGTTACAGATTTAGGAAAGGAGAAATGTAGTATGATTAAGTTTAGCAGATATACGCTTGTGTTTATCGGGATTATTGTTGCATCAATATCTATCCCGTCACTATACTGGACAATCTTTGAGAAGGTTCCGAAGTCAGTTCAGGTCTATTATAGCTGTACTATTGATGATTTTGTTCTCGTAGACGGTCAGAACAGAGTTGATACTAAGGGTAACAGTTATACCAATGATGAGTATGAACGACTGCTGCCATTCCTCTTCTTCCGTCAGCTTATTGCCGATGGAGAGATGCCTGACTCAATCAAGGGTGTTTTGGTGGAGCCTTCAGCAATAGGTCGTGCCTCATCATTCTTCAGGTATATCCCACGTAAGATACATGCCCCTCAACCTGCTCTTTATCCTATGCTTGAGTCGCAGAGCGGAAAGGTAAACCTGACTATGCCCGATGATTACTTCAGGATAAACAAAAGGATAGAGTTTATCGATTCCAAGACGAATAAGATCAACGAAGAGAAGAGTTCTCTTTTTACTGCCGCTATGGCTGACAAGGGCTTTGTTTTTCCTGCTGCTATTATCGCCGGGATACCGTCAAACCGCAAATCATGCGATGAAGGTTATTTCATCACTGACGATCAGGGCTCTCTCTTCCAGGTGAAGATGGTAAAAGGCCAGCCTTTTGTGGTTAAGGTTGATATGCCTGAGAAACTTGATATAGTATATATAGAGGCTGTTGATGTCAGAAGCAAAGAGTTTTATTGTTATGTCTTTACGCGCAACCAGGGTGTCTATCTTCTTATGGAGGACGTTTATGAATTGCAGAGGCTGCCTGTTGATGGCTTTGATCCTGAGACAATGACATTCAGGATGAACTCCGACCTCTTTAATAAATGCATTACTGTTGGCGGGGATAACTGGTACAAAGCCATCGCAATAGACGATATGTATGATGTAGTAGCCACTACCGAAGATAAGTGGGAGGGACTGTATGAAAG
Source organism: Bacteroidota bacterium (assembly GCA_003245695.1). Lineage (GTDB taxonomy): Bacteria > Bacteroidota > Bacteroidia > Bacteroidales > VadinHA17 > SR-FBR-E99. The sequence continues at coordinate 12,251 of QKCK01000237.1, forward strand.
GACCGATGGTAAAGTTTTTGCAGCATTATTTCCCTTTGAGATACGAACAAATATTGATGATTCGGCATTTGTCAATTTTTATTTTAAACTCTCGCCAGGATTTTGGTGGGTAATTGTTAATGTAATTTCAGTTTTTGCTTTTATATTTGTACTGCGGAAGCGGGGATGGGAGATAAAATCAAATATTATTGATGTTATTGTGGTTGCTCTTACAGGAATATTCGGGCTTATAGCAGTATTATTCTTCCCAAACAAATTTGCAAAACGATAATTTTAAAAACAGAATAACTTGAAAAGGTCGGTATTCATTTTGATTATGCTTCTGACAGGGGTGGTGCTCTACGGGCAGGGACAACCATCCCTTAAGGGTAAGGTTATATGCAAGAATGACAACAAACCAGTAGACATGGCAGCTGTTGTTATCAAAGAGCTAAACATCTGGTCAATGACAGATGAGAATGGTAATTACGCTCTGAAGAATGTGCCCAATGGCAAGTACACTATTGTTGTTTCATGCCTTGGCTTTGTACAGTATGAGCAGGAGGTTACCTTCCCGTATACAGGTTCGCTTGACCTTACTATAGAGCAAAGTACATTGGCTTTGGATGAAGTTGTGGTTGTTGCCCAGGAGGGAAAACGGATGGGATCAGAGTCTGTTATCTCTCAGTCAGCCATACAGCATGTTCAGCCTACCGACCTTTCCGATGTAATGCAGCTTCTGCCCGGCCAGCTGGCAACCAACCCTGATCTTTCAGGCCCGAAACAGCTTTCAATAAGGGAGATATCGGCCAGTGGAGATAATCTGGCAAGCCTTGGTACCGCTCTGATAATTGACGGGGCCCCGGTATCAAACGATGCCAATCTTCAGTTTAACAGTACCTCCACTGCATCAACAACCACCGGTGTTACTGCCGGGTTCGCAACAACAGCCTCGGGCGGTGTTGACGTGCGGCAGATAGCCGTTGACAATATTGAATCGGTAGAGGTTGTGCGTGGGATAGGAAGTGTTGAAACAGGCGACATGTTGAGCGGTGCGGTGAAGGTTACCCTGAAGAAGGGTAAGACACCATTCACAGCAAAGATAAAAATTGACCCGGGACTGAAACAGTTTTATACCGGGAAAGGATTTGACCTGGGGAAAAAGTTCGGTACCCTCAATACCGACTTTGACTATACAAGATCTCTTGATGATATCAGGACTAAATACAAGAGCTATAATCGTCTTACAGGAGGATTATCGTGGAGTAACACCATAATGAGGGACTCCAAACCAATGACCCTGAATCTTACATTACGAGGAACACACTCACTCGACCTTAATGAGAGTGACCCCGAAATGCTGGCAGTTCAGCTTTATGAATCAAATGATAACAGCATATCATTTAACTTTAATACAAAATGGGCCCTGAATTCGAAGTTCCTTACGAACCTTGATTTTATGGTTTCAGGAAACATTCAGCATCAGAAGGGGCATGAGGTTGACTTTGAAAGCATAAGTACCGGATCAATGCCACAGCCTATTTCATTGGTTGCCGGCGAGTTTGAAGCTCCGATATTACCATCGACGTATATCAGTGACCTGACAATTGACGGAAGACCTTATTATTTTGATACAAAACTTTCAGGTAACAAATCTTTCTACATTGGTAAGGCCCTTAATAATATTAACGGAGGTTTGGAATATCATATTCTTGGAAATAACGGTGAAGGGCGTGTTTATGATCTCTCACGACCGCCTTCACCGACAAGTTCAAGCGATTCACGGCCACGTTCATATAAGGACATACCATCATTGGATCAGTACTCTGCATATCTTGAGGAGAATATTAAGATCCCGGTTTCAAAGATGAAACTTGACATTCAGGGAGGATTGAGGTTTACAAATGTTCAGCCTGAAGGTCTCTTCACCTCAAAGGAGAATATTTTCATGTTTGATCCCCGTACAAATGTAAAATTAACCCTTGTTGACAAGAAAGAGGCATTCATACAAAAACTTGCTATAAGAGGAGGTTATGGTCTCTTTTCAAAGGCCCCGTCACTGCTTTATCTCTATCCCGATAAATCATATTATGATAAGGTTTGCTTTAACTATTATGATGCAAGTACATATGATGCCCTTATTGTTGTAAAAACGAATCTTATCGAGGACACAAGAAATACTGAACTTAAGCCAACGGTTAATCAGAAATTCGAAGGAGGATTGGATATAAAGATCAGGGATATCGACATGAGTATTACTCTCTTCTCTGAAAAGATGGAAAACGGCTTCTCGTTTGACAGATTTTACACAACTATGGTTTATAATAACTATGATAATCTGTCAATTCTGGGTGCTAATCCTTACTATGTTGAGGGCGATGGAATATACTATACCGATCCGGCAACAAGTGATATAGTAAAAGTTGGATCTGAACAGGATACTGTTTTCATAAGTTATTCATATCCTTCAAATAATGACCAGACAATTAAGAAAGGCATTGAGTTTACAATAGACTTCGGGACTCTACAGGCATTGCGAACATCATTTGTTCTTGACGGGGCATATATGAAGGTAACCAAGCAGAAGATGAATGATTTCCTCACTAAGCCATCATCGGGTACCCTGGTTAATGGGAAGGAGTATCCATACATAGCTGTCTATCCGGGAGGTGACGGGGATGTTAAGAAAAGACTGAGTACGAACCTGAGAGCCATTACCCATATAAAGGAGCTTAGAATGATAATTACCACCAGCCTTCAGGTTGTATGGTATTATGCGTACCATGATATTTATGATGATGCTGATGGGAATCCGATCCCATATACCCTTGACGGGTCTGATATTTATACAAATCTGGTTGCAACCAAATATGTTGATCCTATAGGTTATTATGATCATGCTATGGTGTATCATACATTCGATCGGTCTTTGGCTACTTCGCGACCGTATTCGGATCTTATTCAGAGCAAATCACAAACACCCTATCTAACGAGAACATATCCTCCATATTACCAGATCAATCTTAAGCTGACCAAAGAAATAACTGATCTTGTCAACCTTTCGTTTTATGCAAATAATATTACAAACCATAAGCCTTATATTAAAGTGAGAGGTGTGCCCGAAACCTATGCAAATCCAAATTCCAGCCTCTATTTCGGAGCTGAGTTAAAACTGAAATTCTAACCAATATTATACGGAAATGAAGAACAAACAATTATTGTCAATTGCCCTTGTCGCAGCGTTAATAGGCTTTAGCAGCTGTGAACGGGAAGGAGCCAAGCTCTATGAAGTACAGGTTACGGTTGAATATCCAGAGGGATATGACTTAACTGTTGCTGAAGGTGTTGATGTAAAGGCGTCTAATATTAACTCAGGTGACGAGTACACTGAAGCTACAGATGCTCAGGGGATTGTAACTTTTAATCTTCCTGCCGGCGAGTATGATTTTACATCCTCAACTGAAACCGATGAGTTTTATTTCAATGGTACCACAGAGGGAGTATATGTGGAACCGGAGTCAACCACTTTTACTATTAACCTTATTGCATCGTCAAAAAGCGGAGGCCTTATATTCAAGGAGATCTATTATGCCGGATCGCTTACTGAAGCATCAACCAGTTATTATGCTGACCAGTTTCATGAGATATATAATAACAGTGATGATACTCTCTATATGGATGGTTTATGCATAGGTGTTCTTGAACCATCAGGATCAACTGCTTCAGCCTGGGTTGACGGAGACGGAAACCTTCTTGACGTATTACCTGTCACATATCATGCACTAATGTTCCCTGGTACCGGCGAGGACTATCCTATCTATCCGAGGACAAGTGTTGTTCTGGCACAGGATGCCATTGACCATCAGACCGATCCGAATGGAAATCCCAATTCACCAGTTAATCTTGGTAACGCCCAGTTTGAAACATATATTGAAGCGCCGGGCAAAGATACTGATGCAGCAGGTGCTGATAACCTGATTGTTATGTACACCACATCAGCTTCAATGTATGACTGGATGCATTCTGTATTCGGTTCAGCCGTTATTATCTTCAGACTCCCTACCGGACTTGATTACCAGACTTTTGTTGCCGATAACAGCAATTTTATGACCAAGCCGGGATCAACATCAACAACAAAATACTTTATGGTTAATAAAGACTGGGTACTTGATGCTGTTGAATGTATCAACCCTGATGTGAACAAACAGAACAAAAGACTCCCTGTTTCTCTCGATGCAGGAAAGGTAAGCTGTGTCAGCACATATTGCAGCAAGAGCATTCGCAGGAAAGTTGAACGTATTCTTGACGGAAAGGTATATTACAAGGATACCAATAACTCAACCAACGACTTCCTTGTTGATTGCACACCTACTCCTTTTGTACACCCCACAACTGTGGATGCAGAATAAATAAAATCATTACCGTGCCGGGAATTTCTATTCCCGGCACGGTATTAAACATAGGTTTACCTGATGAAAAAAATACTGCTCATTTCTGTCTGTTTCATTGGATTGGCATTGTCCGGATACTCGCAAAAAACATGGGTTGATTCACTGTCGCTACCGGCAAGTATTCAATCTTATGAACTTGTCAAATGCTTTTATCCATTGACTACAACTTCTAATCCTGCTGCACTGGGGCAACTGAATATCGGAAGCTTAAGCAGTGTATCAACTGGCTATAAAGTACTTTCAGAGGAGGTTAGGTATTTTAACCAGCCGGGAACAACCAGAACATTCTTTGTAAACACATCAGGTTATAAAAGGCTGTCAAATGTACAGACTTATGGCTCATTTGAGTACAGGAATGAGGCGTATGAGGATATATTGTACAACAATACAATGATGTTTGATTCACGGAACCCTTATATTCTTGGAGACTCTTTAGGTGGCAGACAATCAATGGAGGCTTTTTTACTGTTAGGCAAGGCTGCAATAAATGTCTCGGACAGGTTTACTATTGCATTTGGTGCTGACTATAGTGTCTCCATCGGCGGAAAGAACAAGGATCCGAGAAATGAAAATATTATTTCTGAATTGACTCTTTCTACCGGAGCAACTTATAACATAGGTCGCTTCAGATATGGGGTCAATCTCTCTTATTATAACTATCTTAATGACATTGATCTTTACGTCTTTGGAAATACTCAACATGTTGCCCTGTTTCGTTTCAAAGGAATGGGTCAGTATAATGAAGAAACTAACGTATCTTCAGAAAGCCAGAGGTATTATGGTGAAGGAATAATTGCAGGAGCACAGGCTGAGTACTCTTCCGGGAGAATTAAAAACGTTATCTCTGCCGAGCTCTCTTATAATAATAATGAAGGCAAGTTCGGAACTCAAAACAAGAAATCAACCGGCCTTGCCAGGTATATGGATTTTATGATCGAAGACCACCTTTACATTAAAAACCATAATTCATTAAATGCCTTTGGCGTAAGCGCCACATTTTTAAATACATATGGTGACGGAAAGACTGTTCAAGATAAGGAAATTATTATTACAGAAGGCGCTTATATCTATAAATATACTGTTTACACGTATATTATAGATATTAACCAGATTATAGCAATAAATAATTCTTTCGGGATTGATTATAAGTACCTGAAGACAAATAATTCTGGATTAAAGGATATGGAAATAGGTCTTGAGCTATATTATAATTATGATGAGTCTGGGTTCTATCCGGTTGAGACCGGGAGCCTCTATTCATCAACAAATGCGACTTTAATTGCTTATTTTGGGAAAAGCATTGCTTTTAAAAAGCTTAATCTTTTCCCAGCTATCAAAGCCTACTTAAGGCAAAACATGAACTCAAGTATAAACTATAGAAAGCCAGATCAATTCATTGAAAGTACCCTTCTAATGAATTATTATGCTACATCATCATCGTTATATGGTGGCACTCTTAAAACTGAGATTGAAATACCACTTGTCAGCGGCTTTATGCGTTCATTTTATATAAACCCTGAGTTCTCATATTTCTATTCTCCATCTTTTGGAGAAGTGTC
>QKCK01000134.1 GCA_003245695.1 Bacteroidota bacterium
GACAACGAAATCATAGTCTTTGACCTTCTGAAATATGATGAGGGATCTATATCAGGTTATAAGAGCATGGAATAAAGACTTGCATGACATAAAAAAGCAGGGAGTTGTAATAAACTCCCTGCTTTTTTATGTTTCAATATATCAACTAAGCAAAAGCGGGGAATAATGACAATAGATAATAAACACCCATAGCCAGCAGCATAGAGACAGGTATAGTCAATATCCATGCCCACAGAAGATTTATCGTAACACCCCATCTGACAGCAGTGACCCGCTTTGTTAAACCCACACCCATGATTGCCCCGGTGATGGTATGTGTTGTTGAGACAGGTATACCGAACGCCTCGGTGACAAAGAGCAATATAGCTCCTGCACCTTCAGCTGCCACTCCTTCAAAAGGTGTCATTTTTGTTATCTTTGATCCCATGGTTTTAACAATTCGCCACCCACCCATCAGGGTGCCAAGTCCTATAGCAGTATAACATCCAAACACAATCCATGTTGGTATATGGTGGATTTTACCATCAAGCATTTCTATTCTGGCCCAGTGAGGTACCTGTGTGGGATCCAACCCTTTAAAATAGACAAGGAGTGCAGCTGCAATAATACCCATGACCTTCTGAGCATCATTACCACCATGACCAAGACTAAAAAGAGCTGAAGAAAGTAACTGCAGATGCTTAAATCTTTTTTCGAGCCTGAAAGGGTTGCCTCTGCGACTTAACCAAAGAAGAATTATAGAGGTAAAATATGAGATAATCATCCCGAGTAAAGGAGCTAAGAAAATAAAAGCCCCTATTTTCAGAATCTTGCCTCCATGAACTACGTCAAAGCCAGCCTGTGCTATGGCTGCACCGGCAAAGCCTCCCACAAGAGTATGTGATGAACTTGACGGTATTCCCAGATACCATGTCAGAAGATTCCAGATAATTGCTGCAATTAGTCCCGATAATATTACCAGCAGGGTAATAGCCGAGGTATCAACTGTCTTTGCAATGGTATCAGCAACATTCAACTCAAAAACAAGATATGCAACAACATTAAAAAAGGCTGCCCAGAGAACAGCCTGAAATGGTGTAAGAACTTTTGTTGAAACAACAGTTGCTATAGAGTTGGCAGCATCATGAAAACCGTTTATCAGATCAAAGCTGAAGGCAAGAATAACTATTGTAACAAGCAGTGTAAAACTCATCGCCGGCCCTATTATGCTATTTTAATAATGACAGAAGAAATAATATCAGAGACATCATCACACCTGTCTATCGCTTTCTCAAGAGAGGTAAGGACATCTTTTTTCTTTATCAGCTCAATGGCATTTGTCTCTTCATTAAAGAGCTTTGCCAGATACCTGTGATTTATTTCATCGCCCATCTCCTCTATCTGACTTATCTTATGTAGGTTATCCTTGTATTTTGACAGATTGAGAACATCTCTCAGTCCATTAAAGGTAGTATTGATCTCAATGGCGCACATATGTATGGCATTTGCCATTTCAGCAAACTCTTCAGGGATGGCACCCACATGATAAAGATGAACTTTTTTTGCAGTTCCGTTAATAAGGTCTACTACAGAGTCAGTTGTTGATATCAGATCGAAGATATCCTCTCTGTCAAAGGGGGTAATAAAGGTACTGTTAAGAGCCCTGTAGAGGTTTTTTGTTATCTGATCGCCTACCAGTTCAGCCTCTTTAATCTTCTGAACAATTCCTTCCCGCTTTACAGCATCATGTTCATTTAATAATGCCACAAGCAGTTCAGCTGCAATGATCAGGTTGGCAGATGCATCCTTGAATAGCGGGTAAAATTTACCCTCTTTAGGTGCAAGGAATGAAAAAATTTTATCCAGTTTCATGAAGATCTCTTTAAAATAAAAACAATTTGACAATGTCGTAAATGTAAATCAAAGTGACCAGCTAAAAAAGTACAAAAAGCATTATTTTAAAATATTTTAATACACAGCTGATATACAGATGGTTAATGCCACAAACAGTCTGGCTATCCAGATATATAATTTATCACAGTAGTGAGATCGGTCTGATACTTTTTTCCGCATTATGAATTTCTTAAGAAAATGATCTGACAAGTTTATTTATCTTAGCTGTCTGATATTTTTAACAATTAAGATATGAAGATCACATTTTACGGTGCAGCGCGTGAAGTTACAGGCAGCAAGCACCTTATTGAGACAGACAATGGTAAAAAGTTGCTTCTCGATTGTGGACAGTTTCAGGGCAAAGGGCTTGAAACCCAGGAGCAGAACAAAACACTGCCATTCGATCCATCGTCTATAGACCATATAATACTGACACATGCTCATATTGATCATTCAGGTTTAATCCCTTATATATATAAGAGTGGCTTCCGGGGATCGGTGATATGTACTAGTGCCACCAGGGATCTGTGTTCAATTATGCTTGCTGACTCAGGGAAGATACAGGAACATGATACCCTTACCTTTAATAAGAAGAGGGCAAAAAAAGGGCTGCCACCTGTAGAGCCATTGTATACACAGGCAGATGCTGTGGCATGTATGGAACTATTCATCACTGTAGGATATGATCGCAAGTTTTATATCGACGACACTATTACTCTGAAATTCACCAACACAGGGCATATGCTTGGCTCATCTGTCGTTACTATCGATGTCAAGACAGCCGAAGGGAAAAAGACCATTGCATATACCGGTGATATAGGAAGACCTGAGAACAGGATACTTAAAAGCCCCGCACCCTTCCCACAGGCTGACATTCTGATAACAGAGTCAACATACGGTGACAGGCTGCACTCAACCATGGGTGAGTCTGATGAAGAGTTATTCAATGTTGTACAGGATACGTGTGTAAGAAAAAAGGGCAAACTTATCATACCTGCTTTCAGTGTAGGCCGTACACAAGAGATAGTTTATGCTCTTAATAACCTGTATAATGCCGGGAGACTGCCTAAAGTAGACATATATGTTGACAGCCCTCTTTCGGTTAATGCCACAAACATTTTCAGACTGCATACAGAATGCTTCAATGATAAGTTAAGAGAGGTAATGCTGACAGACCCTGATCCTTTTGGATTTAATTCACTGTTTTTTATAACAGCAAAAGAAGACTCTATACGTCTGAATGACATAAGACAGCCGGTAATAATCATTTCATCTTCAGGCATGATGGAAGCAGGTAGAGTGAAGCATCATCTTGCCAATAGCATCTCAAATCCAAATAACACTATTCTTGTAGTGGGATACTGTGCTCCATCAACCTTAGGAGCGAGGATTGCCAGAGGTGAGAAGAGAGTCTCTATACATGGTGTTGAATACCAGGTTAATGCTGATATTAAGAAGATAGAGTCGTACTCTGGACATGGAGACTATAAGGAGATGGGGCAATATCTTAAATGCCAGGACCCGAAGAAGGTTAAAAGAGTCTTCCTGGTCCACGGAGAATATGAGACTCAGCTTGCATACAGAAAATACCTTGAGGCAGAAGGATATAAGAACATTGACATACCAGCTCCAGGTGAGGAGCATGTCATTTAGCATACTTTTGTCATATATCATTAAACGAAAATTAATTAGCTTTCCAAAAAATTTTTAGAGCCTATGTTCCTACTAATGGTAATTGTATTTGTTCTGGGTTATCTGGCGATAGCTCTTGAACATCCTCTTAAGATAGAAAAAGCTGCCAGTGCTTTATTTATCGGAGCAGTACTCTGGGCAATATATGCCCTTTTCAGTGAACAGATTCTTGCAATGGGTTTCTCACCTTCATGGGAAGAGATAAAACACATGGCAGGGTCAATTCTGGACAATATCAAACCTGCATTAACGCCGGAGCAGTATGCTACCTCGCCTTTCAGAGAGACGGTAGACCTGGCACATCACTCCACAGCATTTGTCAAGGAGGAGCTTGGTCATCATCTTCGGGACATTGCAGAAATACTTTTCTTTCTGTTTGGTGCAATGACCATTGTTGAAGTTGTTGACCAGCATCAGGGATTTACTGTTATTACTGACAGAATCAAGACAAAGAACAAAGTAAAGCTTCTTTGGATTATAGGATTCATCACCTTCTTTATGTCAGCTGTTCTTGATAACCTGACAACCACAATTGTAATGATAGCCTTGCTGCGCAAGCTTATTTCCGACAAACAGACCAGATGGTTATATGCAAGTATGGTTGTCATTTCCGCAAATGCAGGAGGTGCATGGTCACCCATCGGTGACGTCACAACCATTATGCTATGGATAGGCGGACAAATAACCACTGTAAATATAATTGTTAAGGTATTCCTTCCGAGTCTTGTAAACATGATTGTGCCACTGGTTATTCTTTCTGTCTTCCTGAAGGGTGAAGTAAAGAGGCCGGAGAGGAGCAGCGATACAACAAGCATAACAACACCTGCAGAGAGGATGACTATGCTTATAATAGGCGTAGGTGCCTTACTCTTTGTACCGGTATTCAAGACAATAACTCACCTTCCTCCTTATGTGGGAATGTTATTTGGGCTGAGCATCCTTTGGATCATTTCAGAGATAATGCATCGTAACAAGGAGGATGAGATACGTAAGAAACTGACAATATTCCATATTGTAAAGAAGGTTGACACACCTACAATATTCTTTTTCTTAGGCATACTCTCTGCAGTAGCAGCGTTACAAAGTGCCGGACAGCTTAGTCTTCTTTCGAACTGGCTCAACGACAAACTTGGCAACATATACCTGATAAACATAGCTATTGGAGCCATCTCTGCCGTTGTTGACAACGTGCCTCTTGTTGCAGGAGCAATGGGTATGTATAATGTCGTTACCCCTGACATGCTCAATTTAGCTGCCGATCCGGTATATGCTGGATTTTTTGTTCAGGATGGCGCTTTCTGGGAGCTTCTGGCCTATTGTGCCGGAACAGGCGGTAGCATGCTTATCATAGGCTCTGCTGCAGGCGTAGCTGCCATGGGTCTTGAGAAGATTGACTTTATATGGTACATGAAACGGATCTCCCTGCTTGCTCTTTCAGGTTATCTTGCCGGAGCATTCGTTTACTGGGCACAGATTCAGTTACTGGCATAAGTAAATAAGATTATAAGAAAAAGAGAGGCTGTTTTACAACCCCTCTTTTTCTTTCCCATAACTGAAGAATCAAAACAACTCTCTGAAAAGTATAATATCCTATCGGGTATAAAGTGACATTACGTCAACAATAGATTTCTGACAAACAGCACAGAATTTCTGATGACGGGTGAACATAATACAATCAACCTGAGATCTGTATAGTCCCCTCTGAAGATACCCTGCACCTTCAAAAGCACCAACTGCATCAGAATACTTCTCCTCTGAGAAATAATCATCTTCCGTTGCCATCTGCTCAGTAAACAGCCCTTCCATTACCTCTTCCGGAACATTAGCCTTCCTCAGGCTGTCACGACGGTGTTGCACATCGTAACCATATTCATCAAATGCCTCCTTGTTCCAGGGGGTAGGTATAGGTGTCGCTTCATTAACCATTGCCTTCCATTTGATATTCCCGGGGTCCAAAAGCGCTGTTATATTTGTCTCCCACGGCTCAACAGTCACTGGCTGCATCTCATATGAAACGGCAGAGGTATAATATTCATCAGCTAATGCAGCCAGATGATGCCCCATCTCGTGAACCATAATGTACTCTGCAAACTTATTGTCAGCTGAAACGGTTGTATATAAATTATATATGCCTCCACCACCATAGGTGCGTTCATTTAATATTATCACCATAAAGTCATATGGCACTGCTGATGCAATATCACGAACTCCCTTATTATCATAGGTAAGGGCATAACGTTCACTATCAAAAGCGCTGTAACTGACAGACAAAGGTGAGCGGCGGAACAGTCCCGGATGCGGCTTATTCACCCCGCTTGTCTGTGAAGGTGTCTCAACAGATCTGATATTGATGTCGGCACAGTGTGAGGCGAATGGCTCAGCAGCCAGCAGGTATCCCGATAGTCTCTCTGCATCGTCTCTGAATTTCCCCATCTCCTGCTGAGAATAGCCATCTCCAAGAATCACAATGTCAACCTTTTCTGATGCGGGACCTGACTCCTGTATTATATTAACTTTCTCCGTATGCTGATATTCAGCCGGATTAACTATACGAGCCTTCGGATCAAGAGTATATGACCATAACTGTGCAAACTCATTCAGGGAATTACGTTTACTTAAAATAATGTTTATGCTTCTCCGGGGCCATGGAAATCGAAGCGATTCGCTGAAGGTACCCCATTGATTGATAGCATCGGGGATTGTCTGCCATTCACCAAAGACAGAGGCAAAACCCCTTGAATACAAAAGACGACCTGAATTTGCGTCAGTGACCTCCAGCATATAAAGACCAAGACGCAGTGGATCTATAAGCTGAGTGCGGCTGCCTGACCATACACCATCATTAAGTGCTGCATCAAAAGAAAAATGTTCCTCAGCTGAGTTTCCCGAATGATATATATCAACCCTCATCGTATGGTCTTCAAACCAATCATCAAAAGCCACATTACCCTGGTCTGATACGACAATCCCCAATGACTGTCCTGTTGTCTCACTACTCCTTCCCCCTCCGGTACAAGAGACAAGAATAGAGCTAAGTAAAAATAAAGCAAGTTTTCTCATAGGTCTTGTTTTGGTTAGTAACCCAAATGTACTCTTTAAATCAATCATGAAGAATGATAATAATGTGAAGCACATGAAGACAAAACAAAAAAGGCTGTCAGTTGACAGCCTTTTTAATTCTTTAGTATCTCGGTTCACGATCCCTGTCGCGGAAGTCACGACGGGGACGGAATGGTTTCTTCTCTGCCTTTGGTTCTGATCTCTTAACAATTATCTGACTGCCATCAAGCTCAGAATTGTTAAGTTTTTCAATAGCCTCATAACCAGCACGGTCATCAGCCATTTCAACGAAACCATAACGCTTTGAAAAGCCGGTTTCACGGTCCATAATAACTTTTGCGGAGACAACTTCTCCAAATTTGCTGAAAAGCTCAGTAAGATCTTCGGCTTTTGTTACAGAACTCAGCTTAGCTACAAAAATGTTCATTTGAAAATCAATTAATGTTAATAAAAATTTAATTATCAGGCAATTAAAAAAGTTTTCGGGGTGATTTGCACGAAAATATAATTAGCTGACCTGATTACTGACAAAGATATGCAATTATTTATATAAAGCAAATTTATTAAATATTTGATAATGACCATCAAAGGGCAGATGCAATAATTACTTTATATATGAAAGATCAACATTAAGCCATTCTTCCAGCTTATTCAGAACCAAGCTCTTCTGTTCATCTGATAGAGTTTTTATACGTGTTGAATGTGCACCTCCCTCTCTGACAACCTTTATACACTCTTTGTTTCCGTCTATCACCGCAGCTGAAGCCGACCATGGATCATTCTCACCATAAATAAAGATAAAATGCCGGGCTTTAGTTTTTAGGTAATCATCAACCTGTTTTGCAAATTCATAGTTATACTCCAGTTCAACATTCTGTGGCGCCGAGAATATAAATTCAGGTTTGCCGTCATCAGCAGCATAGTGCAGCAGCCCTTTGAACCTGTCAAACTGATAGCCGTAATAACCTATCTCTGTCATAGCCTGGTAAAAGAATGGCTCGTAATACTTTATGCTATGATCTTCAAAATAAGAGAAATCACCTGTTTTTGCCAGGTAACTAAAAATCTCATCGTCTGAGCCATTTAAAGGTATCTCATCACATGAAGCACCCCACTGCCAGAAGGCAAATTCATATTCAAGCACAGTCATCTCGTATGCCTTCTTCATGCCCCCGACTCGTTCAAAAGTCCAGTGTTTTTCCTGGGAGAGTTTTTCCAGCATAGGATAGAGAATATCAGATTTCTTTAGTGCCAGTTGCTGAAAACTGAATACTTTCTCTCTGCATTCGGTTGTCCCCACATTCTCAAGAAATTCCTTCATACGAGAATCCTCCGGACCAAAGTTAAGAGGACCCACATAGGGTACTCTAACATCAACATCATCGGGATAGTAGTAGCTATGGAACATTACTGTCTGACCACCTTTACTAATGCCGGCAGTGATCCATTTACCTCTGAAAAGAGGCTTGAACATCTCAATAATCCGGTGCTGGTCGGTAGCGGCCTGCCATGTTGTGAGATATTTCCAGTCAATTGAGTCAGGCGTCGACTCATCAAAATAACGGTGTTCTATTATTATCTGGTTGCATTTCAGCAGAGATGCCAGTTCAGAGGTATAATTACGCCGTGCAGAATACCCTTCGGTGATAACAACCACTGGTGCCTCAGGACCCACATAACTGAGAAAGACCTGCTGATGGAATTTTGGGCCTTCGGGCGCATTATGATCAACAGGCTGGGTTATCATCAGCTCATAAGCTGATTTAAATACTGAATCGGCTTTAATCTCTTTAATTCCAGCAGCATCAAGAGTGGCAAGTCTCTCCTCCAGAGTCATCCTGCCGGTGCCACAACCGGCAAACAACAGAAACAGGAAACCAAGGATCAGTGCATGTTTTTCTTTAATCATTCAGGAAAGTTTTTAGTTTATTATCTTTTTTGTCTTTTCCCTGAGCCATTCACGCTCCGAATCATTCAATTCAGGGCTCAATTTCTCAAACACCTCTTTATGATAGTTGTTTAACCATTCAAGTTCTCCGGCAGAAAGCAGTGGAATATCTAAAAGTGACTGATCGATATAACAAAGTGTCACGGTTTCAAATTTAAGAAAGCGGCCATAATCTGTTGTCATATCATCAACACATAGGATGAGATTTTCGGTTCTGAATCCGTATTCTCCCTCCCTGTAGACAGCAGGTTCATCAGAGGTAAGCATACCGGGCTCGATAAAAGTCTTCATATCACCAGAAGCAGCAGATCCAATAGTCTGCGGTCCCTCATGCACATTAAGGAAGTATCCCACGCCATGTCCGGTTCCATGTCCATAATTCAATCCATTATTCCACAAAGCCTGTCTGGCTAACATTTCAATCTGATATCCTCTGGTTCCATAAGGAAATTTTGCCATAGCAAGTGCTATGGTGCCTTTAAGAGCAAGGGTAAAGTCTCTTTTCATCTTTTGCGAGGGGACTCCCAGAGCAACTGTACGGGTGGTATCAGTAGTGCCTCCAAAATACTGACCTCCTGAGTCAAGGAGAAAAATTCCATGATCATCTATTGCTGTATCAGTTGAAGCAGAAGGGGAATAGTGTGGCAGGGCTGCATGTTCATTAAAAGCAGCAATAGTATTAAATGAAGGGGAGACAAACCCCTCCTGTTCCGACCTGAACTGCTCAAGTCTTGCAGAGGCAGACAGCTCTGTCACGCTCTGTTTACCTGCATTATCAAAAAGCCATATAAAAAACCTGGTAAGAGCCACCCCATCCTTTATCATCACCTTTCTTATGTTCGAAATCTCTATTTCATTCTTTATTGCCTTAAGCCGTGATACAATGCTCACATCTTCAACAATATTCATTTTTTTGGGAATAGAATGAAATATTGAAGCAGAAGTTGTGGCTGGAGAGAGGCATATAGTAGCGTCACCTGGTAATGAAGATAGCACCCATGTAAGTGTATCATAAGGAAGTATCACTACACTATCGCGGTCCAATGCAGTACGCAGGCTGAAAGGCACCTTCTCTTCATCAGTAAATAATAAAACCTGTCCATTTCCGGCCAGGGCAAATGATGTCAGAAGAGGAGTGGTAGATATATCGTTGCCCCTGATATTCAGCAACCACATTATATCGTCAATAGCAGTCAGGAGCTGATAATCCGCCCCGTTATCCTTCAGGGTTGCATTAAGCTTATCAATCTTCTCTCTCCGTGATATGCCGGCATACTCAATAGTGTGTTCAAAACATTGTCCCGAGGGCATTAGAGGTCTGTCATCCCATATACCTGATATCAGATCGCTGTGAATGCTTAGAGCGATACCCTTTACTGAAAGTGCCTCTTTAAGTAACCGTGCCTGGCCAATTGATATAATGCGTCCATCAACACCTACACGCATTCCGGGTTTCATGGATGAAGCAAGCCATGATATATATTCAGGTGTATGAGGTATTCTCAACTTCATCAACTCAACCCCTGATTCCTTTAACTGCTCTCCGGCCTGCAAAAAATAACGTGAATCAGTCCATAATCCGGCAAATTTCCGTGTCACAACCATTGTTGCTGCTGAACCGGAAAAACCGGAAAGCCATGCTATTATACGCCAGTGCTCAGGCACATATTCTCCCAGATGGGGGTCAGTAACAGGAACCACATAGGCATCTATATTCCGCCTCTCCATCACAGTCCGCAACATAGCAAGCCGTGCTTTATACTTATTCTCTTTCATTTTGAAGAAACAACTTGATTATATTAATACCTTATTGCAATAGCTATTTACCGAAAAAACTCCTGGTCCAGAAGCGATGTGCCTCATCAACATAGAAAACACGTTTGGGTCCACCCCAGCCATGGCGTTCACCGGGATATAACATAAACTCAAATGGTTTGTTCATGTCCTGAAGTGCAGAAATAAGCCATATTGAATTCTGCAGATGGACATTATCATCCATCTCTCCATGTCGTATTAGAAGCTTTCCTTTGTATGAATCAACATAAGTCAACACTGAACTCTCCCTATATCCTTCAATATTATCAAGAGGCATATCCATAAAACGCTCAGTATAAATATTATCATACAGACGCCAGTCTGTCACTGAGAAATCAGCAATGCCAAAAGACCAGTAACCTGCACCTTTAGTAAGAGCCATACATGTAACATAACCTCCGTATGAACCACCTGTTATACCTATTCTGTCACTATCAACCCAAGGCTTTCCCCATAGCCACTTCACAGCATCAGAGTAATCAGATATCTCCCACTTTCCAAGAGATCTGTAAAAGTAATCCATCCCCTTCTTTCCAAAATGTCCTGAACCCCTGTGATCAACGCTTATTGTTACTATGCCATTCTCTGCATACCACTGAGGCTTGTATCCATTCCAGGAATTCTTAACATTACCACTCCCGGGGCCACCATATACACTAAAAACCACAGGATACTTACTTTTTTCATCAAAATTAACGGGATATGTGATTATAGCCGGCATCTGGAATAGTCCATCAGAAGTAGTTATTTTCACCAACTCTGATCGCGAACAAGTTGCAGGATCAAACTCCGGCATACTGCTCTTATAAATCACAGAGATACTCCTCCCCCTCTTATCTTTAAGCTCCATCGCACCCGGATCGTCAATACTGCTATAAGTATCAATAAAATACGACCCTGATGGTGAAATATCTGTGTTATGCCTTCCGGCTCCCTCTGTCAGCTGAAGCTTGTTTTTACCATCCAACCCCACTTTATACAAATGTGAGTCTGTTGACTCTGAGCCCGTTGCTTTAAAGAATACGTCACGACTCTTTTCGTTAACCTTTTCAATATCAGTAACATTCCAGCTGTCATTTGTCAATTGAGCCCTGAGGAGGCCATCCCAACCATAATAATAAAGGTTCGACCAGTCATTTTTATAGCTTCGAAGAATGTATCCACTGCCATCATTCATGACATATACATCCTCGATAAATTCAACCCATGTCTGCCTGGCCTCACTATATATCACCTGAAAATCACCGGTAACGATATCGGAAAGGATAAATTTCAGTTCGTTCTGATCCCTGTTTAATAGCTGTATCATAAGCTTTTTGCTGTCCGGGGTCCATGAAGGCCAGGCTATATACTGATCTACTGACTCATCAGTTTTAACCCAGATTGTCTCTCCGGAAGCAATATCCGCCACACCCATTTTAACGACAGGATTAGGATCGCCAGCTTTAGGATAATGAGCCTTCTCCAACCTGCCTCGCGATCCTTCCGAACTCTTAAGCGCATTGAGCGTATAAACAGGCACCTGAGTATCATCAGTGTGAAGATAGGCTATCTTTTTACTGTCAGGAGACCACCAGAAGGCAGCATAACGTGATGATCTGCCCAGTATCTCCTCATAATAAACCCATGATGCCCACCCATTGTAAATATTCTCAGAACCATCATTGGTAATCCTGATCTCCTTATTCAATGAAAGATCATAGACATAGAGATCACCATTTTTTGTGTAGCCAACCTTCTTTCCATCAGGAGATATCTTCGGATTCTTTTCTTCATCATTATCAAAGGTCAGTTGCCATGCCTTTTCCTCTCCCACTCTGAAATACCAAAGATCCTTGTTGCGCACGATCACTACAGATCTGAAGTCATCAGATATTTCATCTTCCCTTGAAAAAGTAATTCCTGCAGGTAATGAATTGCGAAGGATATCCATATCACTTTTAAAGTCAGAGACAACGCTTCTCTTACCTGTTCGTGCATCAACACTGTTAACCGCTAAAGAGCCATTACTATTAATAGTCTGTAAAAGATAATGTGTATCATCAGCCCAGCCTAATAATCTGGGCTGGCCCTGAGAACTTACCGGACGCTGGCCAAGGACGAATACTCCTGAGAAAGCGATTAGCACAGATAAGGTAAAAAGTGATCTTTTCATACTTCAGGTTATAAGAATTTTAGTGAGTGGCAAATATAAAAAAGATTAAGGAGTGCTTTTATGATTGCTGCTTCTGAAGTAAAAGATAAAATTATAAATTGACTACTTTTATTATCATTTAACAATTAACAGGAGAGTCTTTTTTACAGTAATACCATATGAGCAGGGCAAAAGAGAAAAAGGAGGCAGGAGATTCATATACTGAAAACAGCGGCCAGTTTGGATGGATGAAGCTTGATAATGCAGCAAAGATCTATCCTCCGGTTACACGTGGTGAGCTGACAAATGTCTTTCGCATCACAGCTGTTCTCAACACACCCGTTAATTACAGTGCTCTTGACAGTGCAGTTACTGAAACAGCAAAACTGTTCCCACTGTTCAGTGTTGAACTCTGCAAAGGCTTCTTCTGGTATTATCTTGAATATAACGGGTTGCCTCCGCGCATACATCATGACAAGGGTATTCCATGCAGGGCCTTTCCCACAACAAGAGGCGAAGTTATGTACCGTATCCTTGTACATGACAATACCATATCAGCAGAGTTTCTTCATATACTTACAGACGGTGGAGGAGCAATGCTCTACTTTAAAACCCTTATTAACAACTATCATATAATCAAGAACTCTACGTCTGAATCACTCTTCACTGAAAAGAGTATTGATAAAGCAATGGTCATTACTGAAGACCTATTCAGAAAGTATTCCAGGAAACGATTTCCACATCCTGAACGACTGAGCAAGGCGTGGCATATAAAAACTGACAAACAGAAAAAAGCCGTTTTCCATACCTTCACTCTCACCCTTCTGTCTGACTCACTTACTGAAGCCGCCAAAAGCCATAAAGCCTCAGTCACAGAATATCTCACAGCCGTCTATCTCTTTTCTATTCAGAAGCTCAGAAGCAGAAAAAAGAGAGGCTCAAAAATACTACGGGTACAGGTGCCGGTAGACCTGAGAAGGAAATATAACGAGAAAACAACGCGCAATTTCTCAGCTTTCGTTCTGCCTGAGCTTGATCTCAGGCTGGGAGAATATGACTTTAATGAGATAGTCTTTGAGATGAGGTATGCACTCGGACTGATGGCAAGTGAGAAGAGACTTTTGAAAACAATCAGTCGTAATGTATCAAGTGAAAACAATGCATTAATAAGGGTCACTCCACTTGCGCTGAAAAACATTGTGCTAAGAATAGCTCACAACAGACTGGGAATACGTCAGTTCTCAGGCATAATCACTAATCTGGGAAAAATAGATATCTCTGAGACGGGGAGTGATGTACTGAACCAGATTTATATAATTCCACCACCACCCCACAGTAAAATAAAAGTTTCATGCGGTGTTACATCCCTTGGAAAAAATACAATCATTACCTTTGGATCTGTTACGGATGACAACTCCCTGCAACAGGAATTTGTCCGTTTCCTGACATCTGAAGGAATATATGTAAAACTAGCAGAGATAAGAGGAGATAAGAATGGCGATATGCAATAATTGCGGCATTGAATATGACAGTGAGATGACAACCTGTCCATTGTGTCACGGCAGTAGCAATAAGAACACTACAACCTCTCCTGCTGATATACTTGACATAACAAGAAGAGAGAATAAACAGCAGCTATGGGAACTTGCAATGGTTCTCCTTTTTTCAGCCATGATAATTACCCTTGCCATTGATGCTGTATTCGGAAAAGGCATAAGATGGTCACTCATCACCTCTGCATCGTTCCTTTACCTTGGTGCTATCCTGTCAATATTCCATCTTTTCAGGAGATACTTAATAATATCATCGCTGCTGATGGCATCAACAGTGGTATTTCTTTTTTTCATCGGGCTGCTGACAGACAAAACTGAGTGGTTCCTTCCGCTTGCTCTCCCACTTACCTGCTCATTCTTTATTCTGCTTGCACTGTCGCTCTTCCTGAATTCATTATCCAGATACAGGGGACTAAACCTTGTTGCAACTATATTTATTGCCCTTGCATTATTCAGCATAGTTGCAGAGATATGTATAGACTATTATTTATCAGAATCAATAAAATTACAATGGTCTGTTGTGACAGCAGCCGCATTGACCATTCTGTCTCTTATTCTCATTTTCATCCATTACAGGCTGAAAAGAGGTGACAGCCTTCAAAGGATGTTTCACATATAGTGAGTCTTCTGCTGAAAGAGGCAATTAAAGAGTAACAAAGTAACAGGATATGGATAAACTGCTTGAACGTTTTCTCAGATATACACGTGAAAACACAATGGCGGACGAAGGCTCGTCAGATTCACCTTCCTCTGAGCGACAACGACGTTTTGCCCGCATGATTGCCAATGAACTCAGAGAAATTGGTATGAAGGATGTCACTCTTGATGATAACGGGTATATCATGGCAACGCTGCCATCAACAATTAACGATTCCAAAGGAATAGTAGGCTTTATTGCCCATATGGACACCAGTCCTGATGCACCTTCAGAGAACATTAAACCGCTGGTACACCACAACTATAATGGTAATGACATTATACTTAACCATGATAAAGGAATAATATTATCTGTCACTGATTTTCCTGAGCTGAAGAACTATGAAGGACAAACAATAATTACCTCTGATGGCACAACCTTACTTGGCGCTGATGATAAAGCAGGTATGGCAGAGATAATTACCGCCATGGAGATCCTACTTGCCCATCCTGAGAAGCCTCATGGCAAGATAAGAATAGCCTTTACCCCCGATGAAGAGATAGGGAGAGGCGCTGACAGGTTTGATATAGAGAGATTCGGAGCTGATATCGGATATACTGTTGACGGTGGAAAAACAGGAGAGCTGGAATATGAGAATTTCAACGCAGCCCTGGCCACCATAACCATCAGGGGAAGAAACGTTCATCCGGGAACAGCTAAGGGGGCAATGATAAATTCTATTCATCTTGCCAAACTAATCGACAGCCTCCTACCGTCAGTTGAGAGACCAGAACATACCTCAGGCTATGATGGCTTCTTTCATCTGTATGACCTCAGAGGATCAGTTGAAGAGACAACAATGAGATACCTGATACGCGATCATGATATCTCATTGTTTAATAAAAGGAAGGCTCTGCTTGAGAATGCAGTATCTAAAACAGCTGCAGAATTCAGTGGAGCAGTAATAGAGATATCAATAAAAGACCAGTATTTCAACATGAAAGAAGTTATCGAGAGAAACTTCTTTATCGTTGAGAATGCGGTAAAAGCATATGAAAAAGCCGGGATTACTGCCGATATAAAACCGGTAAGGGGCGGCACTGACGGCTCCAGACTATCATTTATGGGTCTGCCCTGCCCTAATATATTCACAGGCGGACATAATTACCACGGTCGTTATGAGTTTATCCCTCTTGAATCAATGCATAAGGCAGTTGAAGTAATAATTAATATTTCCATCCAAGGTACAGGCAAGGCATGAAAAGAACATTTATTTTCATCATGATTTCAATCATGATAACAGCATCATGTTCGAGAGACAAAGAGATTATCAGAGCGGCCTCTTCTATAACAGCAGAAGAGCTGAGAGAATACACTATGGCTTTTGGTTCTGACTCACTGATGGGAAGGATGCCTTTTACTGAAGGTGAGAAGAAGAGTGTCAGGCTCCTTGCCTCTTATCTTTCTGATATTGGCTTTCAGCCAGCCTTCGGAGACAGCTACTTCCAGGAAGTACCCATGACAGAGATAACGTCATCTGTAACCGCACCTGTAACCATCAGAAACAGATATGAGACTATTAATCTGACATCACCTGATGATATTGCAATAATCTCTCCCTCAAAGCAAACAAAGATTGAGCTGAGAGATATACCTGTTGTCTTTTGCGGGTTTGGCATAGTAGCACCTGAATATAGCTGGGATGACTACAGGAATCTTGATGTAAAAGGCAAATGTGCTGTTGTACTGGTAAATGATCCCGGGCTATATACAGGTGATACAACACTCTTTCAGGGCAGAACAATGACCTATTACGGCCGATGGACATATAAATATGAAGAAGCAGCCCGTCAGGGAGCCGCTGCCATACTCATTATACATGAAACTACAGGCGCGGGTTATGATTACAGCATCCCCAGAAAGAGTTCTATATCATCGCGTCTGCAGATGGCTGACCCCGGAACGTACCAGTGCGATATAACAGGCTGGCTTAGTACCGAGGCAGCATCAAAAGTATTTGGTTCAGAAGGATATAATGTCGATTCTCTGAGGCTGTCAGCATGTTCTCCAGATTTCTGCGGGTTTGAGATGAACGCCTATATAAATGCAAATATCACAAACACCATAAGAAACGAGGTATCGAATAATGTAGCAGGTATACTTCGCGGAACAACAAAACCAGAAGAAGCGATAGTGATAACGGCCCATTGGGACCATTTTGGAATAGGTGAACCGGAGATGGGCGATTCAATATATAACGGGACAATTGATAACGGCACCTCTATGGCCTGGGCCCTGGAAATAGGTGAAGCCTTTGCTGCTCTGAGAGGTGGAACCAGGCGGTCAGTCATTTTACTCTTTCCTACCTCAGAGGAGCAGGGGCTTCTTGGCTCCGGTTACTTTGTAGCCCATTCACCGGTTAAAACTGACTCTATCATAGCCTGCTTTAATAATGACATGCTCCTTCCTGAAGGTCGTATGAAAGACTTCATGATTACAGGCTACGGTAAATCAGACCTTGAAGATATGCTGGCCAGAGCGGCAGCAAGACAGGACAGATACATTCTACCCGACCCACACCCTGAAACAGGGATGTACTTCAGATCTGATCACTTTCCTTTTGCCAGGGCTGGTGTCCCATCATTATTTGCCAGAGGCAACTGCGACAGCAGAGAATTCGGAAAAGAATGGGCCTATGAGCGAGAGAAAGATTTTCTGCAGAATATCTATCATAAACCGGCTGACAACTACTGCCCTGAGATGAATTTTGACGGGATCGCCGAGGATGCTTCAGCTATCTTTGAGGTAGCCGCAAAAATAGCCGACAGTGACATCTTCCCTGCCTGGAAAAAGGGTTCGGAATTTGCAGCCAAAAGAATGAGCAAAAAATAAAAGAAGTTAAATTAGCAGAAAACCATACCAATCTATCGACTATGAAATTTCTGTATAAGACCCTGATACTATCCGCGCTTGTCATTGCAGCCTCATGCGACAACATAGATGAAGCAACTGTCATAAGATCAATGCTACTTGACTTTCAGTTTGAATACTATGACCTTGTTGAGTATGAAAACAATGAAGCTGTCAGCAATGATACAATTGTTTATACCTTCATAACCCCTGACTCCCTCTCTGTTACCAGGAAATATTATAGTAAGAGTACTGATGGCGACAATCTGTTTGTCAAAAACAGCACCTATTCAAGAAAATACTCAGTAGACAAAAACGTAGTCTGTTTCGGGTATTATGATAATGAGACAACCTCATCTGACTACCTGCTTGATCATGAATGGAAAATAAGATTACTCAGTGAAGATGCATTAATTATAGATCTCAGGGACGATAACAGTACTGTAGGTACGGCCGTTCTTACCAGCATCAGGAAGGAGTAACAAACTATCGGTTACAGGCATTTTCATATACCTGACATAACATAAAATGGCATATAATGCTGTTTGCAGATAGCAGGCAGCATTTTTCTTTTTCAATG
>QKCK01000199.1 GCA_003245695.1 Bacteroidota bacterium
CAGGCGTCCCTCCTCTTTTCTAATGAAATATCAGAGTGTTTATGTCAAGATCCCCCCGGGGTCCCTTGATAAACAGGTTAAGTTCTTTACTGCCTGATCCCTGAACATACTCAAGAACAATATTATGATAACCCTTAGCCAGCGCCACATCATTACTTTTTGCCACTGAGCTATGCATTCCGTCATTATCTGTAATTAACCTACCATCAATATAAAGTTTGCTCCCGTCGTCTGACACAAGAGTAAATTTATAAACACCGTCTTCAGGGAGTAAAACATAACCTGAAAGTGACTGGGCAAAGTATTCCGCATCTGAATCTTTAACAACAGAAACTCTATCTGTAACGCCCTTCATTAGTGGTTTCATGCCAGACATTTCAGGAATGGAATCATACTTACCCTTGAAGTAAGCAAATCTCAGCCCCGGGCTTGTACTTCCCGGTTCAATTGCAGGTAATGGATCAACCTTAGTGAATCTCATTTTTGTTATCGCCCCTACGCGCTCTCCCCCCATGAAAAACGCGGCGGAGAATTCTGATGTGGCGGCAATTTTAACCTGCTTTGAAAATACTGGTGAAACGGCTGATGGATCAGTTCCATCAAGGGTATAATGAACCTCAAGAGCATCAGGAAAAGAGACAAGATTAACAGATGCTGTATCAATAAAAAGTACCTGGGAGTTTGCAATAACAGGGGCCTCAAAAACCTGAGGCTTACCGGCAATCTTAAGAACCACAACTGTGCTAAGTTCATCTGGACAGACTGTGGGCAGGGCAATATGAATGTCAGGTCCTTTTTTAATGACCCTGAGCTTCTTCCCACCATCAAGCAGATAGGCGCCTTTTATCTTATTTGTTATCCCCGATAGGACAAGATCGCCATCAGCAGGCCATTCAAAAACATGGAGGTATAGAACAGTATTATTCCCCTCCTCTTTTGAGGTACACCGACCCCATTTAATATTTGCAAACGGAGATGCTCCTGTACCATAGATTGAGCTCCCGTTCTTTTTCATCCATGAGCCTGTCTCTTCAAGAATCTTAATGCTCTCCTCAGGAAAAGAGCCGTCAGGTTTTGGCCCAATATTAAGTAACAGGTTGCCGCCTTTGGAGGCAATGTCAGTAAGCATTCTTATAACCGTCTTCGGCGATTTCCAGTTGTCATCATTCTTTACATACCCCCAGTTATTGTTCAACGTTATGCAACTCTCCCAGCAGGTACCGGGAAAGCCTGTTGCAGGCACCTCCTGCTCAGGAGTACCATAATCACCCACATACTCTGATGACATTGTCATACCTGCCATTCCTCCCCTGCCAGTATCAACCCTGTTATTTACAATGATACCGGGTTGAAGTGAGGTGACATAATTATAAAGATCTACTCCCCGCTCATGGGTCCAGGTACTCTCCCACTCACCATCAAACCACAAAACACCTATCGCACCATATTTAGTTGTCAACTCCTTAAGCTGGTTTTTCATATATGCAACATACCGGTCGAAATCAGCCCCATTCACAGACCGGTCTGTCTCCCAGTTTCGACGCGGCAAATAATCAGGATGATGCCAATCCATTATTGAATGATAAAAACATAGTACTATTCCCTGTTCACGGCATGCCTGTGATAGCTCTGCCAGAATATCACGTTTAAAGGGTGTTGACATGATGTCAAAGTCAGTATACTCAGAGTCAAAAAGACAAAAGCCGTCATGATGCTTCGAGGTTATCACAATGTATTTCATCCCCGCATCTTTTGCCATCCTAACCCACTCAGATGCATTGAACTCAACCGGGTTGAAGTGCCTTACCAGTGTGTCATAGACTTCAACAGGTATCTTTGCTGATGAGCGAATCCACTCTGCGTATCTGATCTCTCCATCCCATTCGCCTGCAAGTACTGAATAGAGGCCCCAGTGGATAAACATCCCGTAACGGGCTTCACTCCACCAATCCATCTTTGATGGTTCTTTAACAGTGTCAGTCTTTTGTGTCTGATTACATCCGGTTGATATAAGAAGAAACAGGAACAAAAGAATGACTGTAGTAGAAATGAGTTTTTTCATTGCTTTGGATTTTGGTTATGTTGGTTTTGCTATTCTACTTTCGCGGGGATGAGTCTGTCAGCAAAGTCACTTAATAATGAAGCAGAAAGACGAGTCTCTTCAACAAAACCAAGATGACCAGATTCCTCAAGTATTACTACCTGTGCATTTGATGGCAAATCAACACCGGCCAATGCTGTGTCAGGCAGAAAATACTGGTCATTACGTCCCAGTATCCATAACAAGGGTCGTTCTCCGCGTTCAAGCAGTGCCTTTCTCGATGGTCTGGTAATCATCCCGTTAAGTGATGCTATAATTCCTTCAGCAGAGGTGCCGGCAGCAATAAAACGTGACCTGGCCATCTCCTCCTTCATAACCATAATATTGCCCGGGGCAAACATTTTTGTGATATTTCCCGGATACATAATGTTTTTCTTCCCTGCTTTCACCACACTGATCTCCCTGTTTCTGTTAGAGACAGCGGCTTTTGAATCCGGGTTGGGATGTGAGTGAAATAGTGAATACCCCCACAGAAGCTGTGGATAGAGTTCAAGAAAAGCAAGTGTCACATATCCACCCAGTGAATGACCCACCATGATCACCTTCTGCAGAGCAAGCTGATCTATCACCTCTTTAACGGCTCCAGCCATAAACTCCATCGTATGAACATCTGACATCACACCTGAACAACCATGTCCAGGCAGATCAACAGCGACAACGCGAAACGATCTCTCCAGTATATCACTCAGTGGCTCCCAGATAGCCTTTGACTCCAGATAACCATGCAACAATACAATGGGCCGGCCAGTCCCCCTGTCAGAAAAACTGACATCTATCCCCTCATAACTTATGCTCCTTGCCATTTTACAATATTGACTATAGAAAAAATTGTTCTTAAATTTACTTTGAAGAACACACTTAATAAAGTAATCAAAAACTTTTCCCTAAAATTAAAGCAAAAAAGATGAATAAGGTACTTTACTCATCCATCTCAAAGAAATTTGTTATGGCACTGGCTGGCTCTTTTCTTTTGCTTTTCCTTCCGGTACATCTTGGAATAAACCTTCTGTTGTTGAGGGAAGACCCGGCACCATTTAATCAGGCTGCACATTTCATGGCTACTTTTCCTCTGGTCAAGATAGTTGAGATAGTTCTTCTTGCTGCAATAGCAGTGCATATCATCTGGGGCATCATTCTTCAGATACAGAACTGGATGTCACGTCCTGTCAGATATAATGTCAGAAACAGGTCAGAGACTTCTGCTTTTTCCAAATTTGCTTTCTGGACAGGAGGTACTATTCTGATTTTTCTTGTTATCCATTTTTTTAATTTTTACTTTATAAAGCTGGGGCTGGTTGAAGGGAATGCAGATAATTTCTATTCGGTAGCTCATCAACTTTTCAGGATAAAGGGCTACCTCATACTTTACCTTGTCTGTTTCTTTCTGCTTGGGATTCATCTCTATCATGCATTTCAGTCAGCCTGCCAGACTCTTGGTCTTAACCACAGGATATGGACCCCTGTAGTGAAGCTGTTCTCTCTTATCTATGCCCTACTGATCCCCTCGGGATTTGCCTATATAGCTCTCTCTATTTGTTTCTTTAACTAACAATGAAACAATAAAATGATAACACTCAACGCCAAGATACCTGATGGTCCGCTTGAGGAGAAATGGACCAGATATAAAAACAGTGCCCGTCTCGTAAGCCCTGCCAACAAGAAAAAACTGGATATAATAATAGTAGGGACAGGGCTATCCGGTGCCGGAGCTGCATCTTCACTGGGAGAACTGGGATATAATATAAAAATATTCTGCTATCAGGATTCACCTCGCCGGGCACATTCTGTTGCCGCCCAGGGAGGCATTAATGCTGCCAAGAATTATAAAAATGACGGTGACAGCACCTTCAGACTCTTCTATGACATGATCAAAGGTGGAGATTTCAGAGCCCGTGAGGCAAATGTCTACAGGGCAGCTGAGGTAAGCAACCTGGTTATTGACCATTACAGTGCATTGGGCGTTCCTTTTGCCAGAGAATATGGTGGTACACTTGACACAAGATCATTTGGTGGCGTGCAGGTATCAAGGACATTCTATTCAAAGGGCCAGACCGGACAACAGTGCCTGCTGGGAGCATACTCCTCACTGAACAGGCAGATAAAAGCCGGAACGGTTACCATGTTCCCCAGAAGAGAAATGCTGGATATTGTCCTCATTGACGGGAAAGCAAGAGGTATAATTACCCGCAATCTTATCACAGGTGCGATAGAACGCCATACAGCACATGCCGTGATACTTGCTACAGGTGGCTACGGCACAGTCTTTTATCTCTCTACCCTGGCGGTCAACTCAAATGCCTCCGCCGCATGGAAGGCCTACCGGAAAGGAGCTGCCTTCGCCAATCCAAGCTTTGTACAGATACATCCCACAAGCATACCCCAGCTTAACGACTTCCAGAGCAAACTGACACTCATGTCAGAGTCACTCCGGAATGACGGAAGAGTATGGGTGCCAAAACAAAAAGGAGATACCAGAAAGGCTAATGACATACCTGAAGAGGATCGCGACTATTATCTTGAAAGACGATATCCCGCCTTTGGAAATCTGGTGCCACGTGATGTTGCATCCAGAGCAGCAAAAGAGAGATGTGATGCCGGCTTCGGAGTTGGTAAAACAGGGCTTGCAGTAAACCTCGATTTCCGTGATGCCATAAAGAAACAAGGCAAAAAGGCCATTGAAGAGAAATATGGCAACCTGTTTGAGATGTATAAGGCTATCACAAATATTGACCCTTATGATGAGCCTATGAGAATATATCCGGCAGGTCATTATACTATGGGAGGTCTATGGGTTGACTATGAACTGATGACAACTATTCCCGGATTGTTTGCAATAGGTGAGTCCAATTTTTCAGACCATGGAGCCAACCGCCTTGGAGCCAGTTCATTGATGCAGGCCGCCGGAGATGGCTACTTTATTATCCCATACACCATCACCAACTATCTTGCCGGAGAAATACGCACACAGAGAATAGAGCCCGACAGGAGTGAGTTTGATGAGGCAGAAAAAGCTGTCAGAGAAAGAATTAAAAGATTATTATCCATTAAAGGAAAACAGACAGCATCTTCATTTCACAAAAGACTTGGGAAAATAATGTGGGATCATTGCGGAATGGTAAGAAACGGTGATGGCCTGCAAAAGGCCCTGTCACTTATACATGAGCTGCGGAATGAATTCTGGAACGATCTCATAATCCCCGGATCAGATGAAGAACTTAATCAGGAGCTGGAAAAAGCCGGAAGAGTTGCTGACTTTATTGACCTGGCAGAACTGATGGTAACAGATGCACTTGACAGAAAAGAGTCATGTGGGGCACATTTCCGTGAAGAGAGTCAGACTTCCGATGGTGAGGCAAAAAGAAACGATGATGATTTCGCTTATGTTGCTGCCTGGGAATTCAAAGGCGAGGATAACAGACCACAATTGCATAAGGAACATCTGAAATTTGAATTCGTGGAGCTGAAAGAAAGGAGTTACAAGTAGAACCTCAATGAGAGAATCTGGTATGAGAATAAAACTAAAAATATGGCGGCAGAAAGATGCTGTTTCAAAGGGCTCATTTGCAACCTATGAGCTTGATAATATTTCACCCGAGATGTCATTTCTTGAGATGCTTGACGCCCTTAACAAAAGCCTGGTGGAAAAGAGTCTGGAGCCTGTAGCCTTTGATCACGACTGCCGTGAGGGTATCTGTGGAAGCTGTGGAATGTACATAAACGGATACCCGCATGGACCCGTTAAAGGATTGACAACCTGCCATCTCTCAATGAGATATTTTAAAGATGGTGAAACAATTGTGATAGAACCCTGGAGAGCAAAAGCCTTCCCGGTAATAAAAGATCTTATCGTCGACAGAAGCGCATTTGACAAAATTATGATTGCAGGAGGCTTCATATCTGTTAGCGCGGGAGCTGCTCCTGAAGCCAATTCTGTTAATGTGAGAAAAAAGAACAGCGATGCTGCCTTTGACTCATCTATCTGCATAGGTTGCGGTGCCTGTGTAGCTTCCTGTAAAAATGCTTCAGCCATGCTGTTCATCTCAGCAAAGATATCTCAATACTCACTCATGCCTCAGGGGAGACCAGAGGCAAAAGAGAGAGTAATGTCAATGGTTTCTGAGATGGACAAACAGGGATTTGGAAACTGTTCAAACACAGGAGCCTGTGAATCACAATGTCCTAAACAGATAAAACTGGTAAATATTGCGAGGCTTAACAGGGAGTACTTCAAGGCCTTCTGACGAAAATACATACTCCCTGTAACATGTCTTTAGTCTCAAAAGACCTAAGACCGGCAGGTATCCTCTACATCAGATATACTCTTTGGAGCCATTGGCCCCAGAAAACGACTTCCATCAGCAGTTATAAGCAGATCATCCTCAACCCTTATTCCGCCAAATTCCCTGTATGACTCAACCCGCGAATAGTTGATGAAAGAATCATGCCTCTTCTCTGACTTCCAGATATCAATAAGTTCAGGGATAAAGTAAATTCCCGGCTCAACTGTAAAGACATGACCAGGCTTATATGGAAGAGCAAATCTGAGAAACGCAAGACCAAATTGCCTGCTGCGTCTGACCTCCTCATTATACCCCACAAAGTCTTCACCCAAACCTTCCATATCATGAACATCCAGACCCATCATATGTCCCAGACCGTGTGGCATAAACAGAGCATGAGCACCTGCTTCAACAGCCTCAGCCGGATCACCCTTCATAATACCCAGGCTCTTGAGTTCTGTGGCAATAATTCTACAGGCATTCAGATGCAGATCCCTGTTTGACATACCGGGTCCGGCCAGAGAAATTGATTCAGTATTTGCCTTCAACACTATCTCATATATCTCCTTCTGTTGCTGTGAGAATCTGCCTCCAACAGGGGTGGTACGGGTAAGATCAGAAGAATAATGCATCAACGACTCTGCACCGCAATCAGAAACCATCAGGCGACCCTCCTTAAGAATATTATCATGAGAGTGATTGTGAAGAGTCTGACCATTTATACTCAGAATAGTAGGGAATGATGGGCCCGAGCCTTTTGACCATGCAATACCTTCCATGGTGCCAAAAATTTCCCTCTCTGTCACACCCGGTTTACACATCCTCATTGCAGTAACCTGCATCTCATATGCCACCTTACCAGCTTTCTCTATCTCATTTATCTCACATTCCTCCTTCACTGACCTCAGGGCAACAACAGCTCTTATCAGGCTCTCTGAGGCTTTGCTCCTCATCTTACACGGATTCTCTGACAGAATTGCACCAAGAGTCATTTTGGTCTCAGCACGGTATGGCGGGAGAAAATGAACAGCCCTCCCTTTTGAGGTCGCTTCCCTGATATAATCCTCCAGATTCTTTAAAGGAAGGCTCCTGAATACTCCTGCCTTTTCTGAAAGCGCAGAAACTGTCGGTTGTGGTCCCATCCAAATAATATCATCTATATCAACATCATTGCCGAAAATGATACTCTCTCCTGATTCAAAATCAATTACACCAGCAAGACCAGGCAGATCCAGCCCGAAGAAATACAGAAAATCACTGTCCTGCCTCCAGTGATACGTATTTGATGGATAATTCATTGGCGATTCAACATTTCCAATAAAAAGAGCTATTCCATCAACCATGGCTGATGACAACCGCTCCCGGCGGCTCCTGTAAATTTCAGGTTCAAACATTGTTTTCAGTTTTTATTTTGATACTAAGGTAACAAGAGGAGATGATAAATCAAATGATATATGCTTCCT
This sequence comes from Bacteroidota bacterium, assembly GCA_003245695.1. Taxonomy (GTDB): domain Bacteria; phylum Bacteroidota; class Bacteroidia; order Bacteroidales; family VadinHA17; genus SR-FBR-E99. The sequence continues at coordinate 7,845 of QKCK01000199.1, forward strand.
TACTGCATATCGGCTCTATATCTGATTATCTGATATTTACAAAGACATATTTTTTAAAACCCGAAGGCTTACATTTTAACATGTTGATATCTTTAAAGTTATGAACAGTAAAAAAATGCGAAGAGAGTACATTTCTTCATTTTAGGGTGTATATTCGCAAAACTTAACCCTTTAACTTCTAGAGATATGCCATATCGCCGCCTACCTAACACTGATACAGCAAGGGTAAGAGCAATGAAAAGAGCCCTTGAGCTGGGAAAAGAGATACCTCCATTTAAACTTGCCTTCTCTCAGAAAACGCTTGTCAGAATTCAAGGTTTTTTGCCTCAGTTTGAAAATACCATCAGCATACAGAGGCAGACAACAAACAGCCAGAGCAATAAAGGCAGGGAGTATCAGGAGATATCAAGAAAGGCAAGGATGTATATCACCCACTTTATTAAGGTTATGAATATGGCAATAATGAGAGGGGAGCTGCCATCAGAGACCAGAACATTCTATGGCATTGCTGCTGATGATGCAACAGTACCTTCTCTCTCGACTGAAAATGAACTTATAGGTTGGGGAAAGAGAATAATTGATGGAGAAGAATACAGGGTAAGAAAAGGGAACACTGCCATTTCAAATCCTTCAATTGCAGTAGTAAAAGTACGATATGTGCAGTTTATGGATGCGTGGAATTTTCACAAAACCATAAACAAGAGAGTCATCGATTGTGCAAAGAAAACAGCAGAGATGCGTAAAGAGGCTGATGAGATTATATCATGCCTGTGGAATGAAATAGAAGCAAAATTTTCTGATCTTCCGGATGACGAAAAGCGTGCTGAGGCTGAAAAGTACGGGGTTGTTTATATCTTTCGCAAGGGCGAACTGGCACAGGCAACACCAATGAAACTTTTCTGAAACCACCGTAAAATTAAGGTGAAGGTGATATCTTCCCCTTCCATTTCAGATCCTTCTTAATCAGGTACATTATGCTGATTATTGCAAGAAGAGACATTGCAACTGTGAAAAGGTTTTCTCTTACAAAATTTTCAGTAACAATTGTCCCCTCTCTCCAACCATAATACCAGGCAATAAAAACAGGTACGGAATTATTTAATAAATGGGCAAAGACAGGTAACCATACCGTTCCACTCCAGAGGAACAGGTACCCAAAAACAAGACCCAGTACCAGCCTCGGGATAAACCCATAAAACTGCATATGAATTGCTGAGAAAAAGAGTGCTGTAATCCAGACAGCCAGATTGCCATTTCTAAAGATCCCTGTCATCAGATTCTGAATCACACCCCTGAAGAACAATTCTTCAGCTATAGCCGGGAGAAGTGCTACAACAACTATATTGACAAAAAGGGAAGGTGATGCTGAGGATGCAGTAAGAGCCACTGTGAATTTCTCTGCAATATGTTCTTTTAGCTTCATCCACTCTTCTATTCCTCCCATACTATCAGGCAGATGCATCCCTGAATTCAGCCAACCCAAGAAGGTGTTTAACACCATTAAAAAAAGCAATAATGCTGCAACAAGAAACAATGAAGTCAGGGAGGGCCGTTTTCTCAACCCTGTATATGTTGTAAAGTCAAGATATATTGAATATGAAATAATCAGTGAGGGTATTATAAACAGAGACAAATCCTGTCCTATCTGCAGGTATCTCAGAATAACAGGGTTTGCCAGTTCAATTTCACCAGAATTCAGAAACTCCCTGGTCTCATTCCAATCGGGAAATATCAGAGATCCGGAAGTATAAACAAGAAGAGTAAGGGCTATTGAAGTAGCAAGGAATATCAATATCACCACTATCAGTCTGATAACCGTTTTCTGTTGAGATAATGGGAATAGTGCCACTTTTCCTTCCATTTGCTTATTTTTGCGCAAATTAATCATTTAGATTTATTAAATATAATCATGAAAATCGGCAATACTGTTTTACCTGACAGACCTCTCTTTCTTGCACCGATGGAAGATGTTACAGATCCATCCTTCAGATATGTGTGTAAGATGTTTGGAGCCGATTTTATGTATACCGAATTTATCTCCTCTGACGGGTTGATACGTGACGGTGCCAGCAGTGTCAAAAAACTGGATCTGTACGATTACGAGAGGCCTATAGGCATACAGATTTATGGCCATATCCTTGAATCAATGGTAGAGGCAGCCGTTATTGCTGCAGGAGCGAAACCTGATGTAATCGACATCAATTTCGGTTGTCCCATGAAGAAGATTGCCAACCGTGGAGCCGGTGCAGGAATGTTGCGTAACATACCTCTGATGATACAGATGACTGAGGCTATCGTAAAGGCGGTAGACATTCCTGTGACTGCCAAGACCAGGCTGGGATGGGACGATGACAATAAGAATATTGTGGATGTTGCTGAGAGGCTTCAGGACGCAGGTATTGTTGCCCTGACCATACACGGACGTACAAGAGCTCAGTTATATAAAGGAGAAGCCGACTGGACACTTATCGGAGAGGTTAAAAACAATCCCCGTATGCATATTCCGATAATAGGAAATGGTGACATAAATTCAGCTGTAAGGGCAAAGGATATGTTTGATCGTTATGGTGTTGATGGAATAATGATAGGCAGGGCTACATGCGGAAGGCCATGGATATTCAGAGAGATAAGGCATTACCTCAATACCGGGGAGTTACTGCCTGAACCCACGGTAAATGAAAAAGCTGATCTTGCCATACTGCATCTTGAAAAATCACTTGAGCATAAAGAAGGAAAACCGGCAATTCTTGAGATGCGGCGACACTTCTCAAACTATTTTAAGGGATTGCCAAACTTCAAAGAGACACGATTGAAACTGGTTACTTCAAATGAACCTGATGAGATAAAGAATATAATAAATCATATAAGAGCAACCTGGGGTGAGTTCAGATCAGATGATTCAACTGGTCTTTACGGAATCTAGACTTATGTGTTCAAAATCACGGTTTTATCACTTTTTTATAAAGAAGCCCGAAATTTCCCCATTTGAAAATAATCATCATTACAAGCAGGAATAGTATTCCGCTTATTGCTGTGCCGGCAAAATCCTGCCAGGGATACACTCTTATCTGTTCATACAGCGCAGGCGTCTGAAGAACCGAATCTTTATTGGTAAGAAATACCGAGAGGAAAGCGTTATTTGCAGCATGTGCCCCGATAGCAATCTCTATTCCACCGTCAATCATCGACATAATGGCAAAGATCAATCCAAACAGGAAATACTGGGGCATCATCACCCAGAAACCATATGCCCTGACTTCCGGATTCAAACCATGCATAAGGGCAAAAAACAGTGATGTTATTATTATCGCCATCCATCTGCTCCTGGTGAGCATGGCAAAACCCTGCATAAGGTACCCTCTGAAAAGAATCTCTTCAAAGGCAGCCTGAAAAGGAATGAGCAGAAAAGAAACTAATGCCAGAGATATGAGTGAGGAAGAGGTATTATTGATAATATAGTTTGAAGGGTCGGTTCTGATTGTTATCAGAAGATAAATTCCTGACATAGACAGCCATACCAGTGATGACAGGATCATTCTTTTCCATCTGACAGCCCTTCCCCCATTGATAACAGTACCAAAACTTCTTAAATGAAGAGGTTTCATCATCAGAATAACGGTCAATAGCCCGGCAACAAACGGAAGAATCATCAGGGCCAGATAAAACACCGGGCTTACTCCCAAAGCAGAGGGATCTGTCAGTGTTGATTGATCCGGAACATTTCCCTTCAGGACATAAAATAAATTAAGGATAAAAAATGTGATTGCACCTATAATATTAGTGCTCAGGAATGCAATCACTATCATTATAAGGTAACCCCAGAATGAGTTTTTACCTTTAAATGCCGAATCAATAAAAATATCTCCTTCGGGAGCCTCTGATGACCCCTGATTAGTTGTCTCTTCTTTTATCATGTATCAGAATTCAGAACCCGGTCTTGCCGGATAATCAATTGAATAATGTGTGCCCAGGCTCTCCTGCCGGTTTTGTGCCATCTTAATGACCAGATAACCCACAGCGATAAGGTTTCGCAATTCGCAAAGCTTAAGTGAGATAGTAGATCTTTTGTACAGATCTTCGGTTTCGCGGAAGATTATCTCCAGGCGGGTTCTGGCTCTGGCAAGGCGAAGGTCAGATCTCACTATCCCCACATAATTACTCATAATAGCCTGCATCTCCTTATAATTCTGTGTAACAAGAACCATTTCCTCCAGGTGGGTTGTGCCATGATAGTTCCAGTCAGGGATTCCCTCTTCAAGGGTCAGTTCGTTAAGCCTCTGAGATGCATTCACTGCTGCGCGGTGCCCAAATACAGCTGCCTCGATCAATGAGTTTGAGGCAAGCCTGTTAGCACCATGGAGGCCGGTAGATGAAGCCTCACCTATTGCATACAGGCGGTCTATTGAGCTTTTTCCATCTATATCAACCTTTATGCCTCCGCAGCAGAAATGTGCTGCAGGTACTACCGGAATCATGCTCTTTGTAATATCAATACCTTTTAAGCTAAGACATTGGTCATATATTGTCGGAAAATGTGCCTTAAGTTCCTCCCCGTCGAGGTGTGTACAGTCAAGCCACACAAAATCATCACCCCTCAGCTTCATCTCGTGGTCAATAGCTCTGGCAACTACATCCCTGGGAGCCAGAGAGCCGCTGACATGATACCTGTGCATGAATTTCTCTCCCTGGCTGTTTCTGAGTTCCGCCCCGAAGCCACGGAGAGCCTCCGTTATCAGGAATGAAGGTCTGGCCCCGGGATTATAAAGAGAGGTTGGATGAAACTGTACAAACTCCATATTCTCAATTACGCCGTTAGCCCTGTGAACCATGGCAATGCCATCACCTGTTGCTATCTCCGGGTTGGTAGTGGTCTGATAAATATTACCCATACCTCCTGTTGCCAGCACTGTTACCTTTGAGAGAAATGTCTTTACCTTTCTGCTGTTCAGATCTGCCACATAAGCCCCGTAACATTCTATATCAGTCCTCCCCCTTCTGACAATATCACCCATATTATGCTGGGTAAGAAGATCAATGGCAAAATGATTTTCATAGAGGGCAATGTTTGAATGCTCACGTACCTTCCGGGCAAGAACCCTCTCCATCTCAGCTCCGGTGCAATCCTTATGATGAAGTATGCGGTGTTCAGAATGGCCTCCCTCCATTGCCATGTCAAGAGAGCCATCACTCTTCCTGTCAAAATCCATCCCCATATCGATGAACTCTTTTATGCGTTCAGGGGCTTCACCTACGACCATTCTTACAATATCAGCATTGCAATATCCTGCCCCGGCAACAAGAGTATCATGTATATGCTTCTCAAAATTATCAGGTGGGTACATCACTGCTGCTATGCCACCCTGGGCATAATGCGTGTTCGTCTCCTCAATGCTTGTCTTTGTCACCAGACATACCTTCCCTAATTCTGCTGCTTTTAATGCAAAACTCAACCCTGCCATGCCTGATCCTATCACCAGAAAATCACATCTTACTTTCATCTTCCCATTTTTTGCGAGAGAGAAGACAAAGATACAAATTGATTTGTCACATTCATACTAATTGTAAAACAGGAGATTTTACCTTACTTTTGCGCATCAAACAGATAAGACTTAATAATATTATGGCTCAGGAAGATATTTTCAAAAAGCTTGTTTCACATTGCAAAGAGTATGGTTATGTATTTCAGTCAAGCGAGATCTATGACGGTCTTGGCGCAGTGTATGACTATGGTCAGTATGGAGTAGAACTGAAAAACAATATTAAGAAATACTGGTGGGACAGCATGGTTCTGTTGCATGAAAACATTGTTGGGATTGATTCTGCAATATTCATGCATCCGACAATTTGGAAGGCATCCGGTCATGTAGACGCATTTAACGACCCTCTCATCGACAACAAAGACAGCAAAAAGCGGTACCGTGCTGATGTTCTCATTGAAGAGCATATGGCAAAGTATGAAGATAAGATTGAGAAAGAGGTTGAGAAGGCCAGATCAAGATTTGGCGAAAGTTTTGACGAGCCTTTGTTCAGGTCAACAAACCCCAAAATACTGGAGGCCAAAGAGAAATATGATGCTCTCCACACCCGTTTTGCTGCTGCCATGCAAAACAGTGATCTCAATGAACTGAGACAGATTATTATTGACAGTGAGATAGCATGTCCGATATCAGGGACACGCAACTGGACAGAGGTCAGACAGTTCAACCTGATGTTTGCCACAGAGATGGGATCGACTTCTGAGGGAGCACTGAAGGTCTATCTCAGGCCTGAGACAGCACAGGGTATCTTTGTCAACTTCCTTAATGTTCAGAAAACAGGCCGCATGCGTCTTCCCTTTGGCATTGCACAGATAGGTAAGGCATTCCGTAATGAGATAGTTGCACGTCAGTTTATATTCCGCATGCGTGAATTTGAACAGATGGAGATGCAGTTCTTTGTTCAACCAGGCACTGAACTTGATTGGTTTGAACACTGGAAAAATCTAAGGATGAAATGGCACCAGGCATTGGGATTCGGTGAATCAAACTATCGTTTCCACGATCATGAAAAACTGGCACATTATGCCAATGCAGCTGCCGACATCGAGTACCGCTTCCCATTTGGTTTCAAAGAAGTTGAGGGTATTCATTCACGTACTGACTTCGACCTTAAACAGCACCAGGAATACAGCGGCAAAAAGATGCAGTTCTTTGATCCTGAACGTAATGAGTCTTATGTCCCTTACGTTATTGAAACATCTATCGGGGTCGACCGTATGTTCCTGCAGGTAGTCTCAGCCTCATATTACGAGGAAGACCTTACAAAAGAAGACGGCACCCCCGACAGCAGGGTTGTACTTCGCCTTCCTGCTTTTCTTGCTCCGGTAAAACTGGCAGTATTACCATTGGTAAAAAAAGACGGACTACCAGAGATATCAAGGAAAATCATTGATGAACTAAAGTTCGACTTTAACTGCCAGTATGATGAGAAAGACAGTATTGGCAAACGTTACAGGAGGCAGGACGCTATCGGCACACCTTACTGCATCACCGTCGACTATCAAACACCTGAGGATCAGACAGTAACAATACGTTATCGTGATTCCATGGAACAGGAACGTATTCCTGTAACCAGATTAAGGGATATCATTGCTGATAAAGTCAATCTGCGTGAGCTGCTAAGAAAACTATAACACCGGATATGCCGGGCAAAGTACTGATAATAACCTATTACTGGCCACCCAGCGGAGGTGCAGGAGTACAACGCTGGTTAAAATTTGCCAAATATCTCCCATCCACAGGGTGGTTCCCTGTAGTAATTACCGTAAGGCCCGAAGACGCTGCATATCCATTTACTGATGAATCACTGAATGATGAAGTCCCCGTTGACATACGGGTTATCAAGACAAAAGCAGTAAACTATTTTTCTTTTTACAGCAGGGATAATAAAAAGATACCATCAGGCGGATTCTCAAATAATCCGGGTAGAGGGTTCAAAAACAAAATAAGCCGCTTCTTAAGAGGGAACCTGTTTATACCCGATCCGCGACGGGGATGGAACAGGTATGCCCTGAAGGAGGCATCCCGTATTATCTCCGAAGAGGGAATAAAGCATGTGATAACAACAAGCCCCCCACATTCATCCCAACTTATAGGGCTGAAATTAAAGAAACGGCATCCTGGTCTGACATGGATAGCAGACCTTCGCGACTCATGGACTGACATATACTACTATGAAATGTTTTATCCCACACCTCTCTCAAAGGCCATTGACCGGCACTATGAGAAAAGTGTACTCACAAATGCCGACCGTATTATAACAGTAGGAGATAATCTGTTCAGACTTTTCTCATCAAAAGCAGAGGATATTGCTCAAAAAACAGTTGTCATACCTAACGGATATGACGAAGAGGACTTCGACGGCGTTAAATGCATATATCCTGAGCGGTTTACAATTACCTATGTAGGTACTCTTTCAGACATATATCCTACTGAAGCCTTCCTGAATGCCCTTTCTGAAACAGAGAAAAAGGGACATGATTTTATTCTGAGGTTTGTGGGCTCCATCCCGGAAGAGACAGCCAACAGGATAAAAACCATGATCTCCCCCGACAAAACAGAATTCATCCCTTACTCAAAGCATCCTGAGGCAATAAGGTTAATGTCCGATTCTTCCCTTCTGGTGCTGATTATTCCTCAGACTAAAGAGAACAAGGCGATAACCCCCGGCAAAGTATTTGAATATATTGCTACCGGCAAACCAATACTGTATATTGGCCCCAAAGACGGCGATGCTGCATTGCACCTCACTCATTGCGGGTACAAGGGCATTTTCACTGAAAATGAGACAGAAGCAATCACATCCTTTATTTCAGATAACATATCATCCGAAAGAGAGGTGTCATCTGCTCATCATATTGAATATTCAAGAAGGGTGCTGACATCAAGACTGGGAGCCATTCTGAGTGAGAAAAAAAACATTTCCGTATAAAATATTGACTTTTTTTTCTATATTCGAAAACCAGTTTGAGTAAAGCTTTTCTTTATTCAACCTGATCAATGTCTGTTTAATCTATTCATAAATTTAAAAGTCCATGAAAAAATTTCCCCCCGTAAAGCTCATTGCAACTATTGCTTTGGTGTCCCTGTCATTATCCTCCTGTGAAAAGCTATTTAATAAATCACCTGAAGTAAATGATCAAACCTTCTCTGTTGCAGAAAACAGCCCTAATGGCACTGTTGTTGGCCAAATAGTTGCGGAGGATAAATCAGGACAGGAGCTTTTTTATTATATTGTTGACGGTAATGAAGAAGATATATTCGCAGTAAATGAAAAGACCGGTGATATTTCAGTAAATAACTCAGCCCTTCTTGATTATGAGAGTTATGAAAGCATATCTTTCACTGCGGAGGTTAAAGATGAATTTGGCAAATGGGATGAATGTAAAATCACCGTCAATCTTGAAGATGTAAAACCCACTACTGACCATTTGCTATCATATTACAAATTTAATGATAATGGAAATGATGAAACCGGATACAGCAATGCTACTGTAACAAATGGACAATATATCACAGACCTTACATTCAATTCTGGCAAGGTTCTGTATTTAAATGGGTCAGCATATGCAGATTTAAATACTGGGTTTGATTATAGCAACCGATCCATAAGTATATGGTTTAATGTATCTGAAATTTCATCAGAGATGAATGTAATAATAGCCAGCGATTACCAAAACTATGAATACGGACTTTCATCAATGGCAGTACAGTCTGTTGCTGGAACAGAAAAACTGGTATTTAACCTAAGCAACAACCCTGTATACACTGCAATAAGTAAAAATGAATGGCACAATGCAGTCATGGTTTTAGACAATACATCATATACATATTATCTCGACGGGGAAGTTAAAGGATATGGTCCAATAACCTCATATATTACTTCAAACCTGGGTTATCAGAACACTGTTATAGGCATAAGCCGAAACTTTGACAGGAATGTATATGGAATGTTAGCAGAGGCAAGGTTCTACACAAAGGCCCTGACAGCAGAAGAGGTATAAGATATCTTTACTGAGACAGAGAGATAAAAAAGAATTAAAATGCAACTCTGGGCTATTGGTTTTGTCACAATAGCCCTTTTCTTTTTTAATAAGATAGGATATATATACTATCATTTAAGTTTTTTACTTTTACCCTGACAGATACCCATAAAAAAGTCTTATGAAAAAAGAGTTCAACAGTTTCTTAAAGAGTATTTTCATTTATGGGTTTGGGAACGTTTCTATAAAGATTATCGGGCTGATACTACTACCTCTGTATACAAACACTGATCTCCTGACCAGTGATGAATACGGAGCAATGGGTATATTGGATATCTCATCACAGCTATTAGTTGCCGTCACCAGTCTTGCCCTTGGTTCTGCCTACTTCAGGTGGTATTGGGACAAGGAGCATATCTCCAACAGAAAAACTATCTTTTTTACATGCTTTGCCACTCTCTTTTCTCTTTCAATAATCCTTGCTGTTTCCGGGGTTTTTGGAGCGAAATCTCTTTCAATGGTACTGTTTGGTAACAGTTCATTTTCAAAGGCTATAACTCTTATGATTATCGCTACCAGTATGCAGCCACTTATTGACTTCACACTGGCGCAGATGAGGGCAGAGAACAGATCTGCTTTTTTTGTCTCATCAAATATTACCAAACTAGTTATAAGCCTTCTGGCTACCATATACTTCCTCAAATTTACCGGAAACGGGTTGTCAGGTATTTATCTTGCACAGATAATAGGTAATCTGACTTTTCTGGTTTTAACATCTGGTTTTATATATAAGAGCCTTGAATTCAGATTCTCAACAAAAATTCTGGC
>QKCK01000146.1 GCA_003245695.1 Bacteroidota bacterium
CGTTAAGAGGCAAACATATCGGAGGCCGTGTGTATTCAAACTTCTTCTTTGGAGACGGTTATGGAATGAATGCTTCTGCCGATCTTTTCATGAATATCACCCTTCTGCGTTTTGGAACTACCGGACGTTTGGCGTTTGTCCCGGAGGCTTCATTATTCTATGGCTCGGAGGCTATTGAATACTCCACAACTGGGGTGGTTGACAGTCAGACTGTTACTGAATACTCAACAGAAGAGAAATATGGGTTTCTGAATACCACCCTCACATTACCTTTGTCTGTTTATGCCGGTGATTTTGACTTCGAAGTCAGTTACAGCATCAACCTTCCCAACTCGATGGATAACACAATCAGTTATCCTGCAAAGTCTTTCTTCTCACTTACAATAGGATATCTGCTGCCACTCAATTAAGATAAACAGGGAATTACAATATTGACAATCAATATTGAAGTTCGTATCTTTTTGACTATTTCCGCAAGACAAGATAATTAAGCAGATTGAACATTATTTATGATGAATAGTTGTACATATTATCCTGAAATAATGAAAACCACAAGAAAATTTCACGCAATTCTTTTTATCGTTATCATGAGTTTTATGGTGGTTCAGGGAGGTTATGCTCAGGGTACTGCCGGTTCAGATAAAGATGCATCGGTTCACTCCCTATATTCCGGTTTGGGATATTCAAACAATATGATATATATGGGGTCAAACCTCTCCCAGGATAAACCGCTGTATACCGGATCGCTAACCTATGGCTATAAAGATCAGCTCTTTGCTACTGTATCAGTGAACCATCTTGCCGCTTATGACCCGGTAATTTCATTCTCTGCTTTTACTCTTAGCTATTCACGCGATCTGAACAACTGGTTTGATGTTTCATTGGATCTTTCACGTTATCAGGTTAATAGTGAACTGTCTGATACTTTGTTCAATAACTTTTTTTATGGTAGTATTGCCCTGGGTGCAGACTGGAAGATTCTTTATACCAATCTTTCAATAGGAGGAGTGTTCTCTGAAGGTAGTGGGGCATATTTTCAACTACGCAACTCACGTTATTTTGAGACAAGCCGTATAATGAACAACAGAATTTTTTTCTCCTTTGATCCTTTTGTAAACCTTTTAGCTGGGACACTGACAAAGACAGTTACCCCAGATGGCACTATAATAGGAGTGTCTGAGCCATTTAAGAGCTCAAAGAGTGGTTCCGGACAGCATTCATCTTCATCCTCAACTGACTATTTCAGCCTGATGGAGATAGATTTCGGACTACCTGTAGGGATAAATTCTGACAGGGTGACAATAGAGGCAGAACCGGGTTACATAATGCCAGCATACTCAGGCAGTGAGGCCGAGGGTACTGAGGGTTTTACCTTCTTCCTAAGTATTTATTTCACGATATTTAAATAAGATATTATATAAGACAAACATTTTTAAATACATAAGTTTAATTAAATCAGCAATTATGAAAAAGCAGTTATTTATGGCAGTTGTTGCACTGGTTATCAGTGTGACTGTCGCAGCACAGGAGACGCAGACTAAGGAAAAAGTCGAGACACAAACCAAAGAGAAGGTTCAGAAGCAGACACAGACCATGGAGCAGGAGGCTGTTACTACGCAGGAACAGACAAAATCTCAGGAGGGGGTTCAGACTCAGAGCAGGAGACAGGAAGGGACAAGGACTCAGACGCAGGAGCAGAAGAAGAATCAGGAAGGAGTTCAAACCCAGACCAGGGAACAGACCAAAGCCAGAGAGGGCGAAATGACCCAGGCAAAGGTGAAAGAGGGTGAGCAGACTCAGACAGAGTACAAGAATCAGGGTCAGGAGACCAAGGCTCAGGTGCAGACAAGAAATGAGGAGAAGAAGGCTGTAAAAGAAGGAGAGAAGGAGGCTGCAAAAGAGGGGGCACAGTACAAAGAACAGGAGAAGAGTGCTGCAAAGAATAAAAGTGCAAAAAAATCCACATCACAGAAAAAAGCTGCCAAGGTGTCAAGAAGCACCGGTGCCGGCCGTAAGTAACCTGAATCAGGAACAAAAAAAAAGGGGCAACAGAAATGAAGCCCCTTTCTTTTTTTGTGATGTTATTATTTCTTTGTGGTATCTGCCTCACGGTAGTCGCAGATGCCATTTTTGTTCTCATCAGTGAAGTTTCTCTGCTGTCCCTGGCCATTGCCTGATTTGCAGTTGCCTCCATGATGGCCCTTGCCTTTACCTTTGCCCTGGCCATTGCCTGCAGCCTGGCCCTTGCCGTTTCTGTTAGCCATAGCGTGCTGAGGCGTTCCATTCTCATAATTGTCACATACCCCGTTCTTGTTGTTGTCAACGAAAGCAGTTCCATTACCTTTACCATTCTGCTGACCCTGTCCTGTGCCCTGTGTCTGTGCACTTACCAATGTTGTCATAGCTGCTAAAGCTATTGCTGAGATTAAAAGTTTTGTTTTCATAACCATAAATTTTAAAATTGTTTATTTAATAATCAGAATTGTTTGCCATGACGTTTGTTTTGCGGCCCTCCTTTCCCGTTACGTCCCTTCGGAGAGTTACCTGAAAACATCCTGCTGAATATCTGTTTAAGATTTTCCTGTTGTTCCTGGTTGCATATCTTCCTCATATCCTCATAGTATCTGAATGTCTCTTTCTTGAGATCAGAATGAAGCTGTCCTATTGAGTCAGACCATGCAAGCAGTTTTGTTGTGTCATAATCAATGCTGTTCATCTCTGTCAGCATCTTTTGCCTCAGAGAGTTGAGGCCTTCATTTATCTCCCGTACCCTGTTTCTGAATGACGGGTTGATCTCTCTGAACATCTCCATCTGCTTGTCGTCAAAGCCAAGGTTATTGCAGAAATAGCGGCCACTGAAGGTCATCGATTCGTCATTGCTCTGAGGTTGCCTGCTCTCATTCATTGAATTATACTCACTGGCAGCCTTGGTGCGGTTGTAGAAGATGGTAGCTATGGTGGTGATATTCATTAAGGCAAGTACCACTATCACCCATATCATCCAGCTGTTTCTTTCTCCTTTTTTCATGACTGTGAGTTAATCGTTAATGAGATATTCAATTGACTCGAGTGCCGAATCATCACTTAAGGCAAGCTCCTCAGGGATAAGATTATCTCCTGCCAATGGCTGGGAGAGACTACCCAGAGTGATGCCGGTGAAGAGTGCTGCGGCCATAGATAGTGTTATTACAGCAGGTCTTAATACCCTGCTGAACAGGGACGCTTGAGCTGACTTTTCATCCCGGCTGGCTATATGTGCCATGACACGTGTGGCAAGGAATGGATCCGCCTCAGTATCGATCTCGCCGATTATGACTCTGTCAGTGATAACCATCATCCTGTATAAATCTGCACAACTGCTGCACACCTCAAGGTGCGACTTAACCTGAGTCATGATATCCTCCGGGAGGGTTCCCCCGCGATATCCTTCCATCTTTTCCTGGCATAATCTGCAATTCATTTTTTTGATTTTTATGGTTAGAAACAAAACTTTTAATTTTCCTACGCTGCTGGTTCAGTTTTTTTTATTTACCACCAAGTTTTTTCTGAAGACTCTTTTTCGCTCTCTGTAAAAGTGCTTCCACAGCTCCTTCTGTAATGCCCATTATCTCGGCAACTTCTTTTTGTGAAAGGCCGTCATAACGACTCAATACAATGGCTGTTCGTTGGTTTGGGGGTAGCGTATCAAGTGCTTTGCGTACCCGTTCAATATCTTCCTGTCTGATAATAGCCTTCTCAGGGTCATCATCATCGGGTACAGACACATGGCGGGGTTCTTTACTATCACCCCTCAGATCATCTATCTGCTGCATGAGCATACTCAGGGGCGACTTTCTTGTCCTGTTAAGAGAGGCATTCACAGCAATGCGATAGAGCCATGTTGAAAAGGAAGAGTCACCCCTGAAACGCGATAGCGACTCATAAGCCTGGATAAATGTCTCCTGCGTCAGGTCATCTGCGTCATCCTTGTTGTGCACGAAGCCTATGCATGTTCGGAACACCATCTGCTGGTATTTTTCCACCAGATGCCTATACTTACCTGTGTCACCCAGAAGTATCAGGCTGATTATTTCGTTGTCGGTCAAGATAAATCAAATATCAGAATTAAAACATACAAAATTAATTTTGGTTTATGAAAAACAGGATGATCTTCATTTGTCATTATCATTCTATTGATTATGGCATGAGAACAGTTGTGCCGGCAGTATGGCCGGTGTCAGTGCACTATCCACCTGCCTAATGATAATGATGATCTTACTGGTGAGACAGGCATGTCATTAATGAGACTGACTGCACCATCTCCGGAAAAACACATCGTAAACACTGTAATATTGTTTTCCGTTACTGTCAAAGTCTTTGTATATCAGTTCGTACTGCTGCAGCGACTGCAGTGACCGTATGATTGTGGCTGAGTTTGTTAAGTTATTCTTTCTCATGAATTCTTTACCGGTTGGCTGATAAACAGCCTCCTCCCTTGCAATGGCTTTAAGCAACTGCCACTGAATATTTGTGAGCATATTCCGGTATCCGAAGAAAACAATCTCCTGTTCTTTTAATAAATCGTGGACTTCCTTCTTCCATATACCTGGGGTGACCCTCATATCTGTTGCTGTGAAAACCCGGTTGCATATCTGCTGGATATAATAGGTGTGGACATTACCCCAGTGTAGTATTTCTCCGGCAGTTTCAGGGCTTATCTCCTTATTGTACTTTCTGAACATGGATATAATGAAGTCGCGGTAAACGTCAAAATCCAGCTTCTCTATCTTTAGAATGGATGTACTTCTGAAGAACGGTCGTTTTGGAGAAGCAAAGAGCTCTGTCATCATGTGCTGCTGGCTGCCTGAAAAAATAAAAACAGTATTTTTTAACTGTTGTAATCTTGATCTCAGCCAGGCATCAGTATTCTTTTCCGGATAACTCATGATCTGTTGAAACTCATCAATGGCAATGACTGTTTTGAACTGC
>QKCK01000263.1 GCA_003245695.1 Bacteroidota bacterium
ATGTTAACAGGTATGTCAATATCTGACAGGGGATCAAACTGATCATCGGATATCGCATCATCAACTGAGAGAATAATATCGTCAGTTTTATCACCCATCACATTATCTTCCAGTGCCTGTACTGTAATTGTCTGATGTGTTGAGTAATTGGCTGTGGTAAATGTAAGAGTGGCAGGGCCGACAGTCAGCAGGCCCACCTTTATTGTGCTTACCTTAATAGTCACAGGAGTTACAGGAGGGCTTTGCAGCCATACATCAACGGTGCCAGAGGCTCCTTCATTGATAGTAAGAGATGATGGGTCATAAAGGATAACCGGAAGGTCATCATCGACAATAGTCATTACTGCAGGTGTGGCATCAACAGTGATAGCCGGAGTACCGCTGATAGCTGTTATGATTACAGATACTGTCTCATCGCCCTCAACAAGTATATCAGCAACCGTAGTAAGGGTAGCAGTAACGCCTGTTGTATTGGCAGGGATCACAATAGTCCCTGGCAGAGAGACATAATCTGTGGCTGAAGTAGCCGTTCCACCAACGGTATATGTCACTGTACGTGCAATATCAGAAGGATTTGACAGTGTGAAGGTGTATGTTCCTGTTCCCACAGGTGCTGGTCCTCCCTCAGTAACTGTCGGCGTTGTAGCAGTGACACTTACTGTTGCATTATCATCGTTTATTATAGTGTATGTACAAGCTGTGATAAGACCAGCCTCTACCAGTGTAAATGAAGTCAGACTCAGATTAATTGTCTCATCATTTTCAACAGTATTATCGCCCAGGATAGAGAGAGCTGCAGCCGGTATCGATATCTGTACCGGTGTTGTATAATCGCCAGCGGGGATGGTAATCACGGCAGTGGTCTGGGACCAGTCATCAGACGTGGCTGTTCCGTTGGTCACGGTCAGGGTAACGGTACCAGGTGTCGCTAGTATGCCCGCACTTACAGAGAGTGTTGGAACAAGAACCGCCCTGGCTGCATTACCCTCATTCTCTGAAGCTGTGGCTGCAGATAATGAGACATATACATGGTCATTATCAATGATAGTGTAAGTATATGTGTCCTTTGCTCCTATCGTTACTCCTGCAGAAGGATTTGAGATTGTCACAATCAGATCCTCGTCATCTTCGACAATATAATCATCAATAACGGTGAAGTTGAAAGTATTGGATACTGAACCTGCGGGTATAGTAATTATTGAAGCCGGGAGATTGTAGTCTGTTCCATTTGTAGCTGTCCCTCCTGTAACGCCATAATTTACCTTTGCATCAATCGAATAAGGATAGTTAAGCTCAACCTGTACAGTTACATTAGTGACACTCTCAAGTCCTGAAGCAGAAGAGACTGAGAAAGATATTTCGGGCCTGAAGCATATAATAGCTATATGCTGACCAGATGTGAAATCAACATCAACATAATAGTTTCCTGCTATCAGTTTTGCCTCATGGATAGTTGTTCCTGATGTAAAATCACCATCAGCATCAGTAAGAATGGCTATCCTGTCATATCCGACAGGACGTGCAGGCAATGCTGATGAGGGAATGGTAACAGTTACAGTTCCAACATTACCTGTTTCATCGACGCGCCATTCGCGGGCAAGTCTGTAAGTACCGCTGGCCGGCACCTCTGTTGTGACCCATGAGGTAGCATTACCATTATTATGGCCATAAAAAAGATATTCTCCTTCTGACAGGTCAGTAGGAGAATTGATAGACAACATTGTAGTAGACCATCCGTTTGTAAATGTTGTTGCATTAAATGCCGCAATACCGGATACGTCATAATAGTGTGTTGACTCATACTGGAAATGGTCATCACTGATAGGAATATTGTATTTTGCACCCAGGTGATTGTCAAGGACAACCTTGGTAGCATCATTCAGATCTTCGGAGAAAACCAATATTTCAGCAATATCACCATCAAAGTACCCTTCTGAATTAAAGACACCGCCATTCTGGGAAGCCCCGAGCAGCATTAGTCCGTCAGAAAGCATCGGCACCGTTGAGGAGGGTGAGCTGCCTGTAAGTGAGGTACCGCTGAGCCATGCCTCATAATCAGCAACCGTAGCTCCGGAAGGATTTGAATACTGAACTATCTTCCAGTCACCCATGGTATGACCGTTATTAAACACCTGAGCCTCACCATTGAATCGTACCGCATCATTATATTCAAGCCCGTACTGTCGTACCTCTCCCGGGTTGCCTACTCCTGACTGACCGATATACAATGCAGCGTTCTGCTCATCAGTACCTGTAGTATTCCTTGCTACTATCACCACTGTCGCAGCATCACTGCCTGATATCCCAATGCCATCCTCATTTCCCAGAAACTCACCATCAACGCCTCCCTTATCATCAAAGGTTATCACCGGGTAGCCATTCAGGGCAGCAAGTATCCTGTTCGGAACAGGCTGGTCAGCAATAATAGGAACAAAATCCCTTCCGTTTCCGGATTGATCTTTCCACTGCCATACATAACTGAGTGGCATAAGAGTAAACACTCCTTTGTCAGCCCTGAGCCACAATTTTGTATTTGTAATATCGCCTACACCGCCCGGACCTGTCTGTGAAAACATAATCTGAGCGTTACTGATAAACAAAATCAATAACAACGATAACAGGAGGCACCTTCGTTTCATATTCTGCAGTATTCTAATTTAAGAAGCATAACATTCTAAATATCTGGCATTTAAGTTTAAGCTCATTTGCCCTGTCATATCTGAAATGTCGCTCTAAGAGCCAGTTAACTCTTATTAGCGAATATAACTATTTTTCACTAATTGTTTCATTGCGCAAACAATGTATAATTCACACATTTACTAACAAGACAAATAGTAAGTGTAAATTGGTTGCTTGAAGAAAAAATAATTACTAAAAAAACTATATTTTAAATTTCTGCTTGCAGATTCAAAAATGAGCATTATATTTGCACTCGATTTCACGGGCGATTAGCTCAGTTGGTTCAGAGCATCTGCCTTACAAGCAGAGGGTCGGCGGTTCGACCCCGTCATCGCCCACAAAGAAAGAGGCTGTCTCAAAAAGGCAGCCTCTTTCTTTGTATCAGTCTGGTTGCACAGTTTCCCCAGTCCATGACCGGGAGGTGCCCGACCAAAGAGAGGGCGGGCATACAGAGTTATCTTATTTAGCTGCTTTTACCAGCGACAATGCAGGCTCTTTATAATACTGTGGGATTGTAGCCCCGGAGCCGATATTTCCGCCATTCTTATGTTGCAGAAAGTATATCAGCGCAAGCCATTCTTTTCCTTCCTGCACTCCTGGCCTGGCTTCATCAAAATCAATAACTGCATTTTGCATATCCTTCACTGCTTTTCCGTTCTCATCTTTGGGTATCACATTGATAAGACCAAATGACTTCTTCTTTATGATGCCCACAAATTCAAGCATATAAGCATTGGCAACTATTGAATAAAGCTTTTTATTGCCTTTTGATGTATCAATAACTGTCACATTTCCATCGTTATCAGTCAGCTCAAGTTTTGTCACCTTTTTAAATAGTCCCTTATCCGGGTCATATGTCACCTTCAGGTGAGAATAGAAGCAAAAGTTTGATGGTGTGGAGGCTGATGCCATAATAAGTATCTCGGCTATGCGTTTGAGTTCTATTCCTTTAACCCAGACCTGTGCCAGTGGATAACCTGGTACCGGATCGTTACCTGACCCGAGCGACATAACCCTGAAGAGATCAGCTACACTTTGTGTCCCTGGCATTATGGGGTCACGTATCACACCCGCAGCTGTCATTGCTATATCAGTACCCGATCCCATGGTATTGACATAATCGTAGATAGCATCAGAGACGAAAGCACCAAGGTTGCTTGATGCAACATCACCATATTCATCACAGGTCAGGGGGAATGAAGCAGAGGCAACAGCCTCTGAATACTCAATACCCAAAGGCTTAAGTATCTGAGCATTTACCTTTTTCTCCTGGGCGTCAATCAATGATTGTATCTCTGCATCGCCTTTAATACTGTCATTAACAGGTATCAGTTCATAAGAATCGAAAGAGGCTGCAGTACCATCCCATTGTAGCTCCACCTTACCCACATATCTTCCATTTGATCCGGCCTGTACTATTGTTACTCCGTTTACAGTTATCGGCTCTCTCAGTGTTGTATGTGTATGACCTGAGATAATAAGGTCTATGCCTTTTACCTTCTCAGCCAGTTCTACATCTTCGCCAGTCCATTTTCCATCTTTACCCTTAGTGACACCGCTGTGAGAAAGACATACAATTATGTCACACTTCAGATTCTTCAGATCACGGGTAATTTTTCTTGCAGCAGATACAATAGGAGAGAAACGCACAGGTACAGAATAAGGGGCAGACTCTTCAGCATCATCCCCCATAAGAGAGAAGACGCCTATTCTCACTCCGTTTTTCTCAATGATATTATATTGCTTCAGCAATCCGTTTTTATATAGTTCCTCAAAGGTATCATCAGCAGAATCAACCTGTGAAGTT
This sequence comes from Bacteroidota bacterium, assembly GCA_003245695.1. Lineage (GTDB taxonomy): Bacteria > Bacteroidota > Bacteroidia > Bacteroidales > VadinHA17 > SR-FBR-E99. The sequence goes on from QKCK01000263.1 coordinate 4,487, forward strand.
ATCACGTTACTAAGAAGCAATACAGGTATCTCGCCTTCCGAGGCAGCTACTGAGACAGTTCTTGCATATCGCACCGGGCCAAAATCAAAATCATGATTTCCCACTGCCACTATGTCATAACCAGCCTTTTTCATAAGCTGAAACTGAAAGCCTGTATAGAGCTCCATAGTATGAAAGAGCGTTCCCATCATGCAATCGCCTGCATCAACCACCAGTGTCCCTTCCTCATTTGTTCTTTTTTCTCTTTTTATCACTGTTGCAATACGGGAGAATCCTCCCACAGTTTTATCGTCATTGGTAACAAAAGGAGTATACTCAGATTCAGGAGCAAAACCCTGAAGATGAGAATGAAAGTCGTTGGTATGCAGTATTGTAATCTTTTGATTCTGTTGTGCATTTACAGAGAAAGAAAATGCCGTAACAAGGCCTAAAAGGAATAATATCTTTTTCATAGTCGGTTAAAAGAGGCCTAAAGA
>QKCK01000354.1 GCA_003245695.1 Bacteroidota bacterium
GATATTCTAGTAAATGAACAGATACATTCATTCAGGATCATGACAAAGGTAGAACGCTATTCAAAGCCGGAACCCTCTTTTGAAAAAGATCTTACCTCAGAGCTGAAGTGGCTCAGAAGTGACTCACGTAATCAGGCATTACGAAAATGTAGTATATATGACTGGTGTCTCAGCCGTTTAAGCGAGAAGTACAGATCATGGGGTGATTCTGTTAAAGCTCAGTGTCTTGATTATAAGCAGAATAAAGGGTTTTATTACCAGCCAGAGAATATGGAGGCTATGATAAGATACATGGATAAAAAGAATAAGACAGAGTTTGATAGTTTTATTCTGTCACTCCATCCTTATTCAAGAGGTGAACTGTTCGAATACAAGGCTATACAGCTTATCTACCAGTATAAGTTTGAAGAAGCACTCGCTATGTTCGATCAATCGCCTGGCTCCGGCGACGGCATACTCTACGGTGACCCATTCCTGATCCATATAAATGACTGCCATGATTGTGATTATTATGCTCCGCAGAATGAGCAATATACAAAGTATACCTTCATTCAGCGGCTACTGGAATTAAAGCAGATGGCTGAGGAAGACCGGTCAAGGGCATCAGAATATTACTTCCTTCTTGCAAATGGATTATATAACATGACCTACTTCGGTAATGCACATCATCTGTTTTCCTCTCCACTGGTAGACTGTGAGGTGGGATATTTCTATTTCGGATATGACAGGCCTGATGATTCATTCAGATACTTTGACTGTGGTATGGCATTGAAGTATTATCAAAAGGCTTCTGACATGTCAGACGATCGTGAGTTTAAAGCCAAATGCTGTTTTATGGCTGCCAAGTGTGAACAGAATCAGTATTTTTCCTCACCTGAATTCGACTACGATCCGGCAGTTAAAAGCGGAGAATATTTCAGGGAGCTATACACTAATTATTCAAACACAGATTATTTTCAGGAAGTGATAAATGAATGCGGATACTTTAAGTTGTTCGTAGAAAAGAGTAATAAGAGTAAAAATTAAAAACAATGAAAATATTCAAGAAAGAAGAGCCACAGACATATAGTGTTAAAGGTCACAGCTTACGTTGTCCGGTATGTGGAAATGTCTATTTCTGGACTAAAAAGGTACAACTAAATACCACTATGGCTACCTTCTTTAACCTCGACTGGGCAAACAAGAATGCCACTTGCTTTGTCTGTTCTGATTGTACACATATTTTATGGTTTCTTGCCTGAGTGCCGGGCAGATAGAACTGGCTTAAAATATTTAATTACTTTGCGCATGTTTCTCATTTTGTCAGGAGTTCTGTGAAATGAGATACTGAAGATAATGATGGCTTTTCTCATTGTTTTAACGGCTGTTACCTTTGTAAATTTGCAGCTTGTTGTGTCATGAACAGGTGAAATTGACATACTAATAGTTACAAACAAAATCCAGCTAAAAGGCATGATGGTAAAAGCAATATTCAGAACGCTCAGGACATATTCCATAATCCTTTTCGGGTTGGCACTTTTCTCTCTTGGGTTTACCGCATTCCTTCTGCCACATAAAATAACCGGCAGCGGAGTGTCTGGTATTGGTGCACTTGTTTATTATGCTACAGGATTCCCTGTGGGGTATACCTATTTTCTTATAAATGTCATTCTTCTGTTAATAGCGGTAAAGGTGCTGGGAAGAGGGTTTGGCATTAAGACACTTTTTGGCGTTATTGTAGGTGCCTCTTTTCTCTCCCTGCTTCAGGCTTCTATTACGATGCCAGTGGTTCAGGATAAACTGCTCTCAGCAATTATCGGGGGTGGTCTTTGCGGCGGAGGAGTTGGAATCATCTTTTCCCAGGGCGGCAGTACCGGGGGTACGGATATTGTGGCACTGATAATCAACCGGTATAAGAATATAAGCCCTGGCAAGGTAATACTCATGTGTGATGTGGTTATTATCGGATTCTCCTATTTTGTTTTACCGGAGATGGAACCTGTGAAACGTGTTGAAACAATTGTTTATGGATATGTAACAATGGCTGTACAGGCATATGCAATCGATGCGGTCCTGTCTGGCAACAGACAGTCAGTTCAGATATTCATTTTTTCAAAGAAATATGATGACATTGCCGGATTGATAAATGATCGTCTCGGGAGAGGTGTGACAATAATTGACGCCATGGGTTGGTACTCTAAAGAGCACCAGAAAGTGGCAATAACTATTGTCAGAAAACAGGAGGCAAGTGATATTTATCGCATTATAAAAGAGGTAGATAAAGAGGCTTTTATCTCTGTTGCAAACGTAATGGGAGTCTACGGAAAGGGCTTTGAGAGAATCAAAGTCTGATGTGTTGCTCCCTGTCTTATAAATATGACTTATGTTGCACCTGATAGGGTTCTTTTACTATCAGAAGGTCATAATAAAAACAAAACCTAAACCCCATGAAAAAGACTCCAGGTCTGATAATTCTCAATAAACTTGAGATTCTAAGAACCAAACGGTTATTTAATCAATTATTTTTTCTGATGTTTATGATCTCTTTTTTCTGGCTTATCTCGTGTAATGGCCATACACCAGGTATAGGAGGCAGGACAGAGCTCATTGGTGATTACCTGGGAGAGGCAATACCTTCAGATACAGCTCTCATATTTGCTCCTGGTCTGGTCTCTACCGGATTAAATGAGAGAGACTTTGCAATTACCCGTGACGGCAACGAAATATTCTTCTCACGCGATGCCGGAGACTATCGCTATACAACCATCTTCCATTCACAGCGTACAGATGGTAAATGGTCCAGACCTGAAGTCTTTGAATTATTCAGAGACGCCAGATACAAGTACCTTGAGCCGCATATGTCACCTGAAGGAAACAGACTCTATTTTATATCAAATATGCCGGCAGATTCTTCGTCCATTGGAAATGAGGATATCTGGTATACCGAACTCACTGATGGAAAATGGAGCCGGCCGGTAAATATTGGTTTTCCTGTTAATACGGCTCTTAAAGAGTATTTCCCTTCGTTAACCGCAGGAGGGACCATCTATTACACACATCCTGACTCAATAACGCATGAAGAATTTATTTATCGGTCACGACGTATCAATGGAATATATCAGAAGCCTGAACGGCTTGGTCCGGAGGTGAATATAGGCAGGGCAAGATATAATGCATTTATCGCACCTGATGAGAGTTTTATTATTGTACCTGCATACGGAATGGCAGATTCATATGGTGGAACTGATTATTATATTGTCTTCAGAGATACAACTGACAGATGGAGCAAAGCACTCAATATGGGAGATGAAATAAACAGTAGAAACCCGGAAGAGTGGTCAGCCGCATTAACGACAGATGGTAAATTTCTGTTTTTCATGTCGTCACGGATGGATGAATCTCCTTCCTCTGAATACTCAGAAGAGTTCTTCAATAAGCTTCACCTTTCTCCACGTAACGGAAATACTGATATTTACTGGATTAGCTCATCAGTTATTGAAAAGTTGCGATCACAGGCAGTATTTGAATAAAGATTTGCGGATTGGAGTTATATTGCATTAATAAACTATAGACATCAGATCAAAATGAAAAAGAGTATCAGGCGTATCGCCACATTCCTTCTTATGGCTGCAATGTTGATGCAGATGATAACTGTGATCTTTATGCTGGCAGACTACTATCCGTTTAACATTGGAGAGTTGCATGAGATATGCGGTTTTATAATCTTCGCACTTATCTTCATCCATATATTCTTCTTTGGCAAGAGTCTGAGGGCAACACTCCGTTCACATAAACAACAATAAGGTAATTACAGAAGCAATAGATTTTTTATAATTTGTTTCTTTCATAAAAGTCAGATACATAAAGCCTGAAAAATGTCAGTCCGGCAATACTGACAACAGATGCCGTCCAGAATATGGCCGATAGTGAAATATGTTGTGCTATAAATCCTGCCAGTATCATTCCTGAACCCATTCCGAGGTCAACTGCGGTGTAGAGCGTTGAGTTTGCAGCTCCACGATGGAATGAATCGGCAAGATTGTTTACCATCGACTGGAATGTTGGAAAGATAACGCCATTACCAAAACCTATTATTATCGCTGAGAGATAAAACAGGAACTGATTTTTTGCAAGGGCAAGAACCGGAAACCCAATAAACAGAAGCACCATGCAGACAGTTACTATTGTGCCAGGCCCTTTTCTGTCAAAGACCCTGCCGGCAGTAAGCCTGGCAGCCGCAATACCGGCAGATAAAATAAGAAAATAGAGTGATGAATTTTCAATGCCTATCTCAATGCCATAGAGCGCAATAAATGAGAGCAGGGCTCCATAGGATATCATTGTGATAAATACATTCATGGAAGGCCTTATGGAATTCCTGTTAAACATACTCTCCCATGTCAGCCGAATGTGTTTTCCCACAACATATCTCTTGCGGAAATGTATTGAAGATGCACAGACAAGACTGGCCAGACTTATAAAACAACCTGAGACAAACATGACAGTATAACCCCAGTGATGACTTATGAACAGGCCTATTACCGGTCCTACTGACATGCCGAGTGTTGTTGAAAGGGCAAAATAGCCTATTCCTTCACCTCTTTTTGACACAGGAATAATATCTGCTGCAATGGTTGATTGTGATACGGTGGTAAAACCCCATGTGAGACCCTGGGCGAATCTGAGAAGAATAAGTCCTGATAATGACACAGCTACCAGATAACCACCAAAGAGAAAGGAATAAAGTATCAGTGACAGTATGAAAATTGTCCTGCGTCCGAATCTGTCAAGTGCAAAGCCTGAAAAAGGACGAACGATGACAGATGCAATTGTGTAAACACCCACCACAATACCTACCTGCACCTTTGTAGCATTAAGGTATGATACCAGGTATACAGGAATTGCCGAAAGAATGGCGTAATAGGTAATATACATCAGGAAGTTTGACAGTATTAGCAGTATAAAATTTCTGCTGAATATCTTCTCACTGTCTTCCATGCCACATGAATCTTCTTTTAAGGCGGCAAAGTTATCAATTAATACAGAATCTGCCTGTCTGCATTATCAGAAATACGATCGTGCTATTTCTTTCTTACACATCTTACTGAGAAACCATTCTCTTTTTCGTTCAGGGTGCTGGAAAGTCTGTTGCTCCTTTCATCCAGTCGCCGCCCCCAGACATAAACTGAGTCAGCACTGGTTGAGGTCCAGAAGACAGAGGAATGACCCAGGTCAAAACTGCTGTTGCGCCTGTACCCGGCCGGTAGTGCCCTGAATCCTATGTCATCACCATTTATCTCCTTTGTTTTCCACAAATCAGATGACTTGACTCTTCCGCCAGCCCTGTTCTCACCACCGAGAAACTCACCCAGATCGAGCCATTCCCTGTCGGTGGCAACATGCCATCCCAACGGGCAGAGCTTTCCGGTATTGACTGCCTCCCAGTTGTATAATAATCCATATATTGCAGATAATGAATCAGAATCATTATACCTGCAACAAGCTGGTCCATCAACCATTATCCAGGCAGAGTCGCTGGTGATCAAAGGTATTGCCTTGCCGTTCCTGTAGTTGTATGTTGAGAGATTTTCTGCCATCCAATAGTCTTTGTCAGTTTCTATCACACCATATTTCTTACCATGATATGATATACGGGAGCCGACACAACCTGGAAAAATAGTTAGAATAAAAATTGCAATCACAGAAGGGATTCGGGTTTTGATTTTGTCATTCTTCATTTCAAGGCTGAAATATTTTAACTAAGACATTAGTTCAAAAATCATGCCTGAATTGATTTCGGGGTAAAGAAGTTTTCAGTCATTCAGAGATTCACCTGTCAGGCCACTGTTTTTATTGACATGCCTGTCATTTAGGTGTAACTTTGCCGATAGATTGGGGAGGCTATAAAACTCTATATGTCATGAAAAAAATCATTACACTTTTAATGATTGTTGCATTGAGTTGCCACGTATGCATTCAATGCTCAAATGATAAACTGATCCCGGTTTCAACCACATCAGACAGGGCTCTTACACTTTATCGCGAGGCTATGGCAGCATATGATGATGCTTATTATGAGGTGTTTGTAGATCTTCTAAGTCAGGCATTGAAAGAAGATCCTGAATTCTTTATGGCCAATTATAATATGGCAATATATTGTCTTTATTATGATGATGAGGGCAGATTCAGGGAGTATGGCAAGCGGGCTGAGAATTGTAAATGCGTTTTAAGTCAGGGTGAGATAATTATGAAGGATGCTATTACTCAGCTCATGAAAAAGAGCGATTCAGATGCCACACCATTCGGTCAGAAGTTGATCAAGGCTTATCCACAGGATCCGAATGCATATAATCAGTTGTTTTACTATTATCGTTTTATTAAAAATCCGGTAGGACAGGAACAGGCTCTTCAGAAAGCACTTGCGGTTGCTGAGAATCAGGCTCCGATATACAACTGGCTGGGATATACCTATATGACATTGAACAGATATGATGATGCCCTGGCGGCGTTTGACAAATATATTGAGCTGAAACCTACCCTTCCAAATCCTTATGACTCAAAGGGAGACTTTTTCATGAGGACAAAAGAATATCGCAGTGCCTATGATAATTTCATGAAGGCCAATGCCATAGATTCAACATGGAGTATTACAAAGGCACTGAATGCCAAGACCATTGCAGATAGCCTGGATCAATAGCCACTTTGCAATTTTAAACACTTCTTATGCGAAAATAGATTATTTTTGTGCTTCATTATTATATCAATGGAGAAAGAAGAAAAAGTAATCTATTCACGTCAGGTAATGGAATTTGTTGCCTCGGCTAATGAGTATTGTAAATATCTTGAAGGGGTATCACAGGTAAAAGGCATTGATATTCTTGGTTTTATGCAGCGCCTGCTGCCATACATTTATATCAGGGCTTCTCTCTTACCAAAAGTAGAACCCGTTTTTGAAGAAGGTAACGAAAAGAGTGTCACAGAGGATGATTACAAAAGATTACATGATATCCTCCTTGTCAAGATGGGTAATGCTGATGCCTATCCCGTGATTGTTGATATGGGAGATCCAGCCGATGGCCTTTATACCGGAAGCATCTCAGAAAGCTTTACGGATATATACCAGGATCTTAAGGATTTTCTGATTAATTACCGTACTGGAACAGAAGAGGTGATGAATGATGCTTTATGGGAAGTGGTAATGAACTTTGAGGAATTCTGGGGTCTGAAACTTGTTAATCTGCTGACAGCAATACATAAGTTTATTTATTCAGGTGAGAAGGTTGAAGAGGGAAGTAATTTCGGGGATGATGCTTCGCCCGAGAGAGACAACCTGCTTTTTGATCACCATAAAAGAGGATATAGCAAGGATGATGAGACAGTTTTCTGAAAACCTTACAGACGAGGAGATCCATAAATTACCTGTCTCACAGTTTGCCGGCAGGGTACTCTTGATTGACAATATAGAAAAATTCTATTCTGCATTACCTGAATTGAAAAAGTGTTCTCTTCTTGGATTTGATACAGAGACAAAACCTTCATTTAAAAAAGGAAAGAAACACTCCGTTTCCCTGCTCCAGCTTGCTGATGATCATCATGCCTGGTTGATCAGGTTGAATGCCATTGGAATGCCGGCTGAAATGACGGAGATACTATCTGACCCAAAGGTAATAAAGGTTGGTGTTGCCATCCATGATGATATCAAGGCACTGAAAAAACTAAGACCCTTTGATGCCGAAGGTTTTATCGATCTTCAGAATGTGGTTGGCGACCATGGAATAAAACAACTGGGCTTAAAGAAAATCTCTGCAATAGTGCTGGGCTTCTCGATCTCCAAGTCACAGCAGGTATCTAATTGGGAATCACCCGCCTTGTCATGGTCACAACAGATATATGCTGCTACTGATGCATGGGTATGCCGCCGTATATACCTGCGACTCAACGGCCATGACGGCTATTAAAAAAAGATAATAGTGATCAATAAACAGATTTACTTAAAGAGTGGTAAGGAACAGTCCCTGAAAAGGTTCCATCCATGGGTGTTTTCAGGCGCAATAGCGCGTAAGAAGGGCACTCTTTTTGAGGGTGACACTGTAGAGGTTTTCACTTCTGAGGGATCATATCTTGCAACAGGGCACTGGTCTCCGGGATCAATAGCAGTAAGGATATTCTCTTTCACACAATGCATTCCTGACAGGGACTTCTTCAGGACCAAACTGAAAAATGCTCTTTTATACAGACAATCAACTACCTTATTCTCTGATACCTCCACAAATGTCTGGCGTATGGTACATGGTGAAGGTGATGGATTGCCAGGTTTAATAGTTGATATTTATGATAATGTTGCTGTTATGCAGGCCCATACTGCCGGATTCTGGCATCTGAGAGAGATGCTCGCCGGATTGATACTGGAGGTGATGGGTGAAAGAATTGTGGCTGTTTATGACAAGAGTGAAGCTACACTGCCATTCATGGCAGGCCTGGGAGCAGAAAATGGTTATCTGGCAGGTGAATACCATGGCAATGACGCTGTGGTAGTAGAAAACGGACTCAAATTCAGGATAAACTGGCAGACAGGACAGAAGACGGGTTTTTTTATTGATCAGAGAGATAACAGGGAACTACTTTCACATTATACCACGGGCCGCAGTGTACTCAACATGTTTGGCTATACAGGAGGCTTCTCGGTTTATGCCATGAGGAATGCTGCTGCCGTCCATACAGTCGACAGTTCACCTATTGCTACCTCACTGGCCGATGAGAATGTAAAGATGAATTTCAGTGATGACCCGCGACATAAAAGTATCACAGCAGATGCCTTCAGCTATCTGAATGAGATGAAGCCTGAATATGATCTTATAATACTTGATCCCCCTGCTTTTGCTAAACACCAGAATGTCCTGGCAAATGCCCTTCAGGGTTACCGGCGAATAAACGCCATGGCATTGAAAAAGATAAAACCCGGAGGTATTCTCTTTACCTTCTCATGTTCACAGGTGGTTAGCAGGGACGATTTCAGGAAAACAATATTTGTTGCAGCTGCAAACTCGGGAAGGAGAGTCAGGATTATGCACCAGATGAGCCAGCCTCCTGATCATCCTGTAAATATTTACCATCCTGAAAGCGAATATCTGAAAGGACTAGTACTACACGTTGAATAAAAATTTCATGGAACCTTCAAGACACATAAAGACAATAGCTCAGAAACTACAGTTGCACGACTGGCAGGTGGAAAGCACTATTAGATTACTTGATGACGGATCAACCATACCGTTTATAAGCCGTTACCGTAAAGAGGTGACTGGCTCCCTGAATGAGGTTCAGATAGCAGAGATACGTGATGAGTATGAACGTCTGAAGGAGTTGGAGAAAAGGAGAGAGGCAGTCATTAAGTCAATTGAGGAACAGGAGAAGATGACTCCGGAATTACTTGATAAACTTAACAGGGCACTTACCATAACTGAGCTTGAAGACCTTTATCTGCCATACAGGCCCAAGCGCCGTACACGAGCCACTATTGCGCGTGAGAAGGGGCTCGAGCCACTCGCACACTGGCTTCTCAAACAGTTCCCTGAGTCACCTGATGATGAGGCTGAGAAGTATCTGACAGATGATGTGGAGTCAACAGACGATGCTCTTGCCGGAGCCCGGGATATAATCGCTGAGACGATCAACGAGAACGAGCCTGTCAGGAGCGGGATGAGGAGGCTGTTTGACAAGGAAGCGGTTATAACTTCAAAGGTTGTTAAAGGCAAGGAGATTGAGGGAGCAAAATATAGCGATTACTTTGAATGGTCAGAGAGCCTGCGCAAATGTCCTTCACACAGACTGCTGGCAATGAGGAGAGGAGAGGATGAAGGCATCCTTAAAGTGACAGTCACTGTCGGCGAAGAAGAGGCTTTAAGTGTTATAGGAAAGCTCTTCGTAAAAGGCAATAACGCTGCATCACAGCAGATTAAGATGGCAGCTGCCGACAGCTGGGACAGACTGCTGGCACCATCAATGGAGACAGAGTTCAGAAAGATATCAAAAGAGAAGGCAGACGACGAAGCTATAAAGGTTTTTGCTGACAATCTGCGGCAGCTGCTTCTTGCATCACCACTGGGAGAGAAAAGCGTTCTGGCACTCGACCCTGGCTACCGCACCGGGTGCAAGGTGGTATGTCTTGATAAACAAGGGACACTGCTATGTAATGATACAATATATCCACATCCTCCACAGAATGAGACAGCAAAAAGTGTGAGCAAACTGCTTGAGCTGACGGATAAATACCACATTGAAGCAATAGCTATAGGCAACGGAACAGCAAGCCGTGAGACGGAAGATTTTGTGCGTCGTTATATACCGTCTGTATCCGGAATAAAAATATTTGTTGTCAGTGAAGCAGGAGCCTCTGTCTATTCAGCCTCCAAAACTGCACGTGAAGAATTCCCAGATCATGATGTAACGGTTCGTGGAGCTGTCTCTATCGGACGCCGTCTGATGGATCCTCTGGCAGAACTGGTGAAAATAGAGCCAAAATCTATTGGGGTAGGTCAGTATCAACATGATGTAGACCAGACAAGATTGCACAACTCACTCGATGAAGTGGTGATCTCATGCGTCAATGCTGTGGGAGTGGAGGTGAACACTGCTAGCCCGCACCTCCTGACCTATGTCTCAGGCCTGGGCCCACAACTGGCCCAGAACATTATTGAATACAGAACGCAAAACGGTCCTTTTCGCTCACGTAAAGAACTGATGAAGGTAAAACGAATGGGCGACAAAGCTTTTGAACAGTGTGCCGGATTCCTTAGGATACGACATGCTGAAAACCCACTTGATGCCTCAGCTGTCCATCCTGAAAGTTATAATATTGTCGAGAAAATGGCCTCAGACCTGGGATGCAGCCTCAAAGAGCTTGTCTCCGATGCGGAAAAACGTAAAAACATCAGACCTGAGAAGTATGTTACAACTACTGTCGGTCTTCCGACATTGAAGGATATAATGCAGGAGCTTGCCAAACCCGGACGTGACCCACGATCGGAAATAAAGGAATTCAGTTTCGCAGATATACGGTCAATGGAGGATGTGAAAGAGGGTATGGTAGTGCCGGGAATAGTTACAAATATTACGAAATTCGGAGCTTTTGTTGATATAGGTGTTAAACAGGATGGCCTTGTTCATATTTCACATATGGCTGACAGATATGTTGAAGACCCGTCAAAGGTGGTAAAACTCCATCAGCATGTTATGGTGAAGGTCATTGGTGTTGACCTGCAACGTAAAAGAATACAGCTTTCAATGAAAGGACTGAAGTAAGAGATGATGAGAGGAGGACCGCTATTTGCCAGCCTCCTCTTTTATTTTTTAACTATTGGTTTCCGGATTTGGATAAGAGACTCTTTACCTCATTCAGGAGCTTATTCTCATTCTCAGAGTTTACATTGACCAGGTAGAATTTTTCACCTTTTAATGCCCTCAGACGCCATCCTGCCTGACTGATAGTAATGTGTGATCCCGAATCAAACCACCACGCTGAGTAGATAAGATCATTATCCTTTTTCAATATCCCTGTATATACCTCTCTCCCTTCGACAACCATCTTGTTTATCATAGAGAAGCTATAACCGCTGCCGGTCCAGCATATCATCGGATTATGCTCGGCACCATAAAAAGCAGATAATGGTTTGATATAGACCAGAACATCTTTTTTTTCAAGCTTTAACACATCATCACCTGCTATATGACACTTATATCCATCAGTATTGAAAATAAGGGGCACTGTTGCCTCTATTACATGAGTGTCATTCCTCATTCGTAACATACCAGTCAAAATAACTGCAGAAAACAGTACCATATTCATCACAGATCTGAGCCAGAGAGAGCCAGCTCTGATTCTGCTTTCCCTTTTACCTTTTTTCATGAACTCTTTTTTCGATATTCCTCCGATGATGAACCAGGCTGGAACGATAACATATACCAACAGACAAAGTAATCCGGTAATGTCATGTAAAGGACTCTCCGGAGGCAGGTTGAGTACTGTGAGTATTATTATCCGGATGAGATTTGAGATTACATTGAGAATAACAAGAATAATAAGGATCAGGACAATTTTGAGAAAGCTAAACTCTCTTTTGTGCTGCCTGTTGAAATACGCCATGATCATTAGACCTGTAAGCAGTGAGATGGTTATCATTTTCAATCCAACACATGCCGGATCAACTGAGAACTCATTGCCATCAAGGATTATAAGATTGCCTTTTACCTCAACAGCTTTTCCTGTTAAGCCTATTATATCGCCTGCCCATTGAGAGAGTCTGAGCCTGACAGGAAATCCGAACATGTTGTTGAAATATTTAAAGGTTGGAGAAATCAGGCAGAGAAGGAAGAATGGCAGATAGCCAGTTGCCCCAAGCAGAGACTCAACTGCAAATAAAATTGCAAAACCGGTGGAGAGAAAGAAAAAGGTCTTGACACTGGTCATAATAGTCAGGATCAGAAAGAGAATTGATAATACCCAGTATTTCATCCTGCCTGCTATGCCATTCTCTGGTCTTATGATGTAGAAGGACAGAATTATCGCAGCTTCTGTTGTATAATTCATATTCAGGTATCCGGGTAACATGGTCTGGATTATTATAACATAGCTGATGATAAACAACAGAAGTAAAAAAAAAGAGCTGTTTCTGAATATGGATTTAGTCTGAAGCGACTCTTTTGCCGGTGAAAGAATTCGGGCTATATTACTAATGTGAAACATTGTCATAATGATTTTGATAATAAAGGCTCCGGCATATATTATATGCCGGAAGCCTTGAACTAAACAATAGATGCAGACTGACTTTCCGGCTGCTATGATGTTAAAAACCCTTTACCTCGTATTATGATAAAGAGGACGGTTCCTGCAAGGATCATTATCAGCATCCATTCGTGAGGTTCAGGCACTGCACCCGATGATTTCATTGATGCATTCTTAAGGCTGGTGCCCTCATCTTTTATCCCTGACGCTTTGTAATCTTCCTGTGTTTCCAGCACTATGAGACTCGTGAATGGAGTAACCACATAGGCCTTGTGTGCCTTGTCTACCAGCTCCTGCCTGTAGTTCTGTTCGCTGAAATATTCAGCCCCTGCTACCTGCATGATGCTGTTGTATGCAAATAGCCTCATAAGGTGGTCTGGCGCATCAGATATTGTCGTGCCATCAGCCTCGGTGATCATAATCCCGGCACTGGTTATCACAACGGTGTCACAACTCTCCTGGTCTTCAGGATACTTTTTGCTTTGCAACAACTCTCCCAGGTATTCAATGGTGCCTGAATCATATTCAAAACTCCTGAACTCTCTGAGTGTCCTGAGATATGGAGAAATCTGACCATCAATGGCAAATAGTCTTACGGGATGATTCTCTGACAGATATGACTTAAGCTTCCCGGCAAAACTGCTTCCCTTAATGTCAGAGAGGTTGGGAGAGGCGTCACCCCCTTTTGAAATAACCATTGAGAGCGCGGGATCACTTATCTCATAAAATGGGAAGAGACTGAAATTTAACCTTGAAAGTTGCTCAAAAATCTTATTCCTGTTTTCACTGGTGACCCTGATCATACGGTCATGAAAGACAAATACATTCATCTCTCCGGCTGATTCCAGCACTTTATCCCATTCATCTTTGCTCCATGAGTTGTTCAGATCTATATAGACATCGCGGGGCATGAAACCAGTATATACTCTCTTGTAATCATTTATACTATATGTCTTCCCATCAAAGGAAAAGCGCATTTCAGAACATTTTGTCTCCGGTATTTCAAGGTGCCATTCAGGGTTGTATTTTGCCTCTGCCATCCATGTGTCGGGCCCCTGCTCATTAAGATCAATATTACTTATCAGAGTTTCCGGGTGGTCCATGCTTTGTATCTTAATGCTTTCAAAAGCCTTTCGTGTATCCGGACCGTCAAACCATATATTACTGTATCTCATCTTTCCATTTAATGTTGTCAGGGGAGTTGTAAATCCAATCCTGAAACGGCGATCTTCTTCAGGTGTACATGGAAAAACCCGTACTGAGACAGTATTCCCTTCCTGCCACCGTACCAGAGAAGGATCACGCATCTCAATGCCTACTATTTTTCTATAGGCAGTGTCTGCTTTACCTTTTGAAGTAAGTACTGCATTCTCTTCCCTTCCATTGATCCACAACGACAATGATGTAACTATTGCACCTTCAGGAAGATGAAAGGTATAAATAGCTTCATCCTGATTTCTGCGACCTCTCTTGCTGCTGGTGTTGCGTATTGAGATTATCTTCTCAGTATATGCGATATGCAGTGAGGGATATAACCTTACATTTGTTAGAATGTGATTTGTACACAGATCTTCACCTGACCATAACCGCTCCTGTGCCTTATGCCTCGAATCATACATTGATTCAAGTATCTTTACCTTCTGATCACTGCTCAGATCAGGTTTGCCAAGGATAAAGGTGGCGATCATTACAAGCGGATCATGTCTTTTTACTTCATCAAAACCGCCTGGAGGCAGATTGAAGAGACCCCAGTCACCAAAGCTGGAGGGAACTGAATATACAAGGCCGGTCTTAAGTATCTTTTCTGTGACTGAGTTGTCAGGTAACTCCTGTGCTATTGCAGCCCATTCAGGCAAATCATTCCATTCATTCATTAACGTTTTGTCGGTTGCCCTGGAAATGATCCTGTCTGCTTTGCTCCATTGAAATGTCCAGACAGAAACAATGATGACAGAAAGAATAATGCCTGAAAGAAAGTATATTATATTCCTCTTTATCCGATTGTCCTCACGGAGCAGGAACAAAATGATAGCTGTAACTATTGCAAGGGGTACAAAAGCATGGAGCGAGATCAGGAATATCGGAGAGGCCACCACACCCACAAGATATACAGGAATAAGCGTTATGGAGAAGTAGAGGAAAAGAGTAAATGTCACTCCCATAAGTATCCAGAATATCCCCTGCAGCCATACAGGTAGTCTTTCACGGAAAAATGCCGAAAGCAGGAGCAGAGCCTGTATTATCAGTACTACCTGTAACCATACAGCTGAATCCTGAAAGACTGGAATGACCCTGTTAAGTGAGAATGCACTTATCAGGCACAATACCAGATGCACAAAACCCCACTCCGCTTTGCGCTGAAAGCTGCCTCCGGTGAACCTTGGCACTTCTCTGATGTATACCAGTACACCGAAAAAGATAGTGATAAAAAAGTTCATGATAAAAATCCCAAACAGTGTATCTTCTGTTTTTTCAAGGTGGAAGATCTCAGGCATTACAAATACAGCTGCCGAGAGAAGTGTCAGCCCATACCCTGTCAGTAGAGTAGAACTGCTTAACATTTTTGTCTCTTCTGTTTTCATATTGATTATTTTAAAAGTACTTTGAAATACAAAGTTTAAATGCAAAAAAAAATTATTTACTGTTTCTTATGATTGTTTCAAGGGCATTAAGATGCTCTGTAAAAGCGTTCCTTCCTTTTTCTGTAACTGAATAGGATGTGTTTGGTTTTTTTCCGATAAACTGTTTTTTTACTTCGATGAATTGTAGTTTTTCAAGGGCACTTATATGGCTAGCCAGGTTTCCGTCGGTGAGGTCCAGCATTTCTTTAAGGGTGGAGAACTCCACACTTTCATTTACAACAAGTACAGACATTATGCCCAGGCGTATCCGGCTATCAAATGCCTTATTCAGTTTTGAGATATCGTAACTCATTTTTCATATTTAAGATACATTACGATGCCATAGAAGATATGGACTATTCCAAAGCCTATCGCCCAGAACAGAAGTCCATAACCAATCCATACAGAAGCAAAAAGTCCGATAATCATTTCGGTTATTCCAAGGTATCTGATATCATGGATTGTATATTTGCTGGCATTGACCAGGGCTAACCCGTAAAATATAAGTGTTGCCGGTGCAACAAGTCCCACCTGACCATGATAAATAAGTATGAGGCAAAAGATACCGCCACCTGCCAGTGGTGTAATCATATTTATGAGTAACCGCCTGGCTGAATTGTCCCATATCCTGTATCCATTCTTTCTTGCCTTCCGTACAGAAAGGGAAACAGCAACAGTAATAGATGCAAACAAAACCAGGAAGGCATCAGTGAAAACAAAAGTGTAAAATGAGATGTTTGCCTTACCATTTTCAAGTATTGCATTTTCATAATATAGTTTATCCCCACCTGAATTCAGATAAAACCAGGCGGCAGCAGCTCCCATAAGCGCAAATACACCTGCAAATACACCTGATAATCCATTGAGGGATATAAATCTGGTTGATCTTTCCATCATAGACCTGATCTCACTCAGCGTTTCCAGTGGTTCTTGTTGTTTTTCCATAGAAAGTACTTTGAGATACAAAGATAATTTAATTTCCTGAATATGCAAGTGGATTAAAAAAATAGTATTTTCGAATGTCAGAAAGTCAATGTAAAAGGATTTGCTATGGAAAGAAAGAAAATAAGTGTAGTATTTTGCCTTGTTTTGATTTTTTTACCTTTTGGTTTATCGGCACAGAGGGGAGAGGCAAAGGTTAAGGCATATGATAATGCAGTTGAAGCTGTATCACTGATGGATAATGGTAAAGTCGATGAATCGATAGCTCTGCTTGAAGAGTCATGCCAGCTTGATCCAAAGAACCCTGACTATCCATATGAGTTGGGTTATGCATACTATCTTAAGGAAGATTATGAAAAGGCTGTATCCATAGGGGCATGATTTATGGTGAATTGTTCATGAATATTGAGAGAGGATCGCAGCGTACACAGGATGTGCGCCTGAAGAGTTCGAGGCCTGGCATAATAAGAACAAGGATCGGTTTGATGACTTCATCAGTTGGTTATCATCCAATCCGATGGAGATAAACAGTAAGAAGAAATTTCACAGGCTGGATTATTAATACATACAATGAAATGAAAGAGAATAACACTTCTGTCTTTCACCCGGCGAGATAGACTCTTTACGGGGATAATGAATTGTAAATTGTTAATTTTCAGAAACTGATTGTTGATAAACGGCACCTGATTCACTTTCCGGATAATTGCCAGGAGTTTAACTTTATATGGCAGATAAATGCTTTGCGGCATTATTTGATGAGTCTGATGCAACATATTATACTATTTGACGTTTGAAGAATATCATTTTCCACTAATATGACAAAAGATACCTCAGTTCAGATATGGGATTCAATAGGATATGATTCTACTGATTATTTAGATCGGGAGTATAACAATATTGTTCCTGAATTGCTTGAATTTCTGATTAATTCGTTATTAAGTGAGGATGAGATCGACATAGGAATTTTCTCAAAAGGAAAACAGAAAGGCTCTATAGTAACATATGATTTTTTTATTTCTGACAAGAACCTTTGTCTTAAGCTAATGCCTGACAACAGTTTTGAGCTTGAGCTTATGATGTTTGATAATGATGGGAATGAGAAGTTATACATCAGAAAGTTAAGCGAGGAAGAGGTAATAACAATTCCTGACAGACTGAGAATTCTGATGAAAGAGGTTCTGAACGAAAGGGAATCAAGGGCCTTTAACATAAGCACTCTGCTTAACTAGTCACATGTGATTCTCTGTTTCTTCCGGATTAT
Source organism: Bacteroidota bacterium (assembly GCA_003245695.1). GTDB lineage: Bacteria > Bacteroidota > Bacteroidia > Bacteroidales > VadinHA17 > SR-FBR-E99. The sequence goes on from QKCK01000354.1 coordinate 17,582, forward strand.
TTGCGTTTTTGCCTTTCTATAAAAAAGCATAAATTAGCGAAACAAACCATAATTACTAATCACACCATGAAAAGAATTTATTCAGGGGTAATCCTGTTTGCGGTTTTATTGTCAATGACATGTTGCCGCAGTACTCCACCTCAACCTCCCGTTGCAGAAAAAAAGTCTCAGGTTCTTGAGATCAATGGAAACCTGCGTACTGATGATTATTACTGGATGAGGCTCAGTGATGAGCAAAAGAATGCGGCAACACCTGATTCACAGACAGTTGAAGTTCTTGGCTATCTGAATGCTGAAAATGATTATGCGAAGGCCATGATGAAGCACACAGAAGATTTTCAGCAGGTTCTCTATGATGAGATGAAAAACAGGATAAAGCAGGACGATGAGTCTGTTCCTTATCTTGACAACGGTTTCTATTATCAGAGCCGCTATTTTGAAGGTAAAGAGTATCCTGTTTATTACAGATGGCCTGAGAATGAAGTATCAAAGAGTGAGGTTCTGCTTGATGTAAATGCCCTTTCTGCAGGCCATAAATTTACCTCTTTGGGGGGAATG